>NZ_JBEZMR010000031.1:0-76312 GCF_040652795.1 Micromonospora sp. NPDC048170 | reverse complement strand
GCCATTTGGTGGATGGGGCGAAGTTGGTGCCGGTGGACAGTGACACGTATACGTCTGCGAGTGTGCCGTGGGTGAAGGCGATGATGTCGTCTTTGCCGTCGCCGTTGAAGTCTCCGGTGAGGAGGGTTTCGCCGTTGAGGCCGAAGAAGTCGTTCCATTTCACTGAGGTGCCTGCGAAGGAGGATCCGGTTGACGATGACACGTACACGTCGTTGAGGGATCCTCGGGTGAAGGCGACCACGTCGTCGCGGCCGTCGCCGGTGAAGTCCGTCGGCGACCCCGCCAGATACCGGCCACCGGAACCGGCACCGGCGTTGACCAGGGAGATGTAGTAGTTCCAGTTCCAGTTCGGGCCGGGGTCGGTGTGGTCGTTGCCCGGCATCTCGTGGTGGCCCCTGATCGCGGTACGGTTCTTCGGCAGGCCGTACTTGTCGCAGAGATAGCGGGTCAGCGCGGCCGACGAGCGGTACATGGCATCGGTGAACCAGGCCGGGTTGTCGACGTAGCCCTCGTGTTCGATACCCACCGAGTACGGGTTCGCCGACCGCGCGTGGTAGGCGGTGTCGCCCTCGCGCACCATCTGGGTGATCTCGCCGTTGCTCGACTTCACGACGTAGTGCGCGCTCACCCCCGCCGACGGGTTCTGGAACCAGCTCACCGTGCCGGCGTACGAGCCCTGGGTCACGTGCACCACCACCGTGGTGATCCGCGAGGAGCGGCCCGCCGCGTAGTTGCCGCCGTACGCCGAGATCCATCGGGCCGGCGCGTACTCCGGCACTGCCGCGGCGAGAGCGCTCGGTGCCGCCGTGCCGGCGGGGCTGACGCGGGCGTAGTCGCCGAGTTCCGGCTGCACCCGCCGCGGCGCGACCCGTACGGAGGCCGTCGTGATGCCGGCCCGGAGGAGGTCGTAGACGTGGTCGGCGTACAGGCGGGCCGTCGCGTCGTCGACGGCGTGCGCGTACCGCGCGACCACCGGGTACCAGGCGGAGATCCGGTCCCGGTCGGCGGCCGTCAACCGCTCGGCGTCGGCGATGTCCCGTAGGAGGGCCGCACCGCCCCGAATGTTTGCCGAGGTCACCGACCTGAGCGCGGCCACCGGCTGCCCGGTCAGCTCGGCCGCCCGTTCCAGAGTGCGCTGCCGGGGGTTGCTGACCAGGTGCATCACGCCGTAGCCGTTGGCCTGGCTGGGCCGGCCCTCGTGCCCGTCGAGCCGGGTCTCGCCGTAGCCGACGGCTACCAGCAGGTCCTTCGGTACGTCGAACTCGCCGGCCGCACGGGCGAAGGCAGTGTCGAGCGGGCTGGTGGACCCGGCCGTCGCGGCGGTGGCCGGTGCGACGGGGCTCAGCAGCGCTGCCGCGAGGACGGCGGCGGCACCCTGGCGCCAGGAGCGTCTGGTGGGTCGCATGATGGTCTCCCGTTCCCGGGTCACAGGGTGGTTTCGCCGTCGAGGCCGAAGTAGTCGTGCCACTTGGCGCTGGCACCGAAGGCGGTACCGGTGGAGAGTCCGACGTAGACGTCGTTCGTGGAGCCCTTGGTGAAGACGACGATGTCGTCGCGGCCGTCGCCGTTGACGTCGGCGAGGTAGGGGAACTCTCCGCCCAGGCAGAAGAAGTCGTTCCACTTGACGGTGGTGCCGGCGAACGAGGTGCCGGTGGAGGTGGCGGCGTAGACGTCGGCGTTGGTGTCGCAGGTGAAGGTGACGATGTCGTCTCTGCCGTCGCCGTTGATGTCGCCGACGCGGGGCTGTTCGGTGCCGACGGCGAAGAGGTCGTGCCACTTCTGGGGGGCGCCGAACGACGACCCGGTGGAGAGGGCGACGATCACGTCCGCCGCGGTGGCGGGTCCCTGGGTGAAGGTGATGATGTCGTCGCGGCCGTCGCCGTTGACGTCGCCGAGGGCGGGGTACTCGCCGGTGATGGAGAAGTACTCGTGCCACTTCACCGCCGTCCCGGCGAACGACGATCCGGTGGAGAGCGCCACGTACACGTCGCCGGCCGCGTTGTGCGTGAAGGCGACGATGTCGTCCCGGCCGTCGCCGTTGACGTCGCCGACCGCGCCGATCTCCGCGCCGGGGGCGAACCAGTCGTGCCACTTCTGGCCGGCGCCGAAGCTGGTGCCGTTCGACAGCGCCACGTACACGTCGCCCGTGTTGCTGTGTGCGAAGGTGACGATGTCGTCCTTGCCGTCGCCGTTGACGTCCCCGGTGGAGGCCGTCTCGCCGCCGATCGAGAAGAAGTCGTTCCACTTCACCGAGGTCCCGGCGAAGCCCGCGCCGGTGGACGTGCTGACGTAGACGTCGGCGAGGGCGTTCTGGGTGAAGGTGAGGATGTCGTCGCGCCCGTCGCCGCTGACGTCGGTGGCGGACCCGCCGGCGATGGCGTGGGTACGCGCCGCCTCGTGGAGCAGGGTCCGTGCCTTGGCCGCCACCTGGTCGTAGCGGTCGGGGAAGCCGGAGCGCTGCACGCACTGGGCGACCTGACCGGCGGTGTAGCGGGGGTTGTTCCGGTCGCAGACGATCGCCCTGGTGACGTACTGCGTGGTGGCGTAGACCGGGTCCATGATCTGCTCCGGGGTGCCCCAGCCGTAGTCCCACCGTTGTTGGAACACCCCGAGCGAGGACTTGTCGCCGCACGGCAGGTTGTTCATGTGTGACTCGACCCAGCCCGCCTCGAACGCGGACAGCATGACCTTGTCGTTGACGTTGTGGGCGCGGGCGACCCGGTAGACGATCACGCTGATCGCGGGGTCGTGGTTGGCGGGGATGGAGGTGCAGGCCAGCGTGCCGATCGGAGCGTCGGCCTGCGCCGGCGCGGTCGCCACGACCGAGGCCAGCGCGGTGCAGAGGCCGACCAGCAGGGCGAGGGGAGTGCGTCTCACGATGCTCCTCTGAGGGATCAGCGGGTGCGGCGAGCGGTTGCGCCGGAGCTGGTCCGGCGCCGGTGCGGGCACCTCCTCGCGAGGGTGGGAAATCGATTGCCGAGGAGTATCGCCAGGAGCCTCACGGCTGTCAATGCGTCCTGCAATCTTCCTTCGGGAACTGAGCGGTGGCGGTAAAGTATTGACATCCCGCGATGTCCCCAGTTAACTGCCGAGCAATCGATTTCCGGCGCGGCAACCGACGGTCATCCTGGAGGGACATCCGTGAAGCCTCACCTCCGCCGCTGGCTGGCTCTCGCCGCGGCGCTGGCGACCATGATCCCCCCGACGGCGGCGCACGCCACCGCGTCCACTCCCACCCCGCGCGGTGCCGCGCCCCTCGCCGCCGTCGACGACAAGGGCCCGGTCGGCTGGGACGTCTACCGCCGGCTCGACCGGCTGTCCGAACTCGCCGCCGGCAGCCGCACCCGGCAGTTCTCCAGCTTCGCCCGGGACGGCTCCAACGACGACGGCTTCGTCGGCACCTACTCCTGCCTGCGCCAGTCCGGCGGCTGCGTCATCGCGGAGGACCGCGGCCCCGGCGAGGTGCAGTCGATCTGGTTCACCCGCGACGACGGCGACGTCAGCGCCACCGGCTGGATCCGGATCGAGCTCGACGGCGTCACGGTGGTCGACACCGGCCTCCAGCGCCTCGTCGACGGCGGCCTCGGCCACCCGTTCGTGTGGCCGCTGGTCACCAACGCCGACCAGACCTCCGGCGGGGTCACCGTCAAGGTGCCGATGCCCTACCGCGACTCCATGCGCGTCACCACCCAGTTCAACCCGCTCTTCCACCACGTCACGTACCGGAAGTTCGCCGACGCCGTCGGGGTGTCCACGTTCGACCCCGCCGACCCCGCCGTCGACGTGGTGGACCGGCTGCGCGCCGCCGGCCTGCGCGACCCGAAGCCCGCCCAGCCCGGCGCGACCACCAGGACTGCCCGGGTCGACGTCCCGGCGGGCGGACGATCGACGCTCGCCACGCTCACCGGTCCCGCCGCCGTCACGGCGCTGCGGCTGCGGCTGCCCGACGCGGCGGCCACCGCGCCGACGCTGTCCGGCCTGCGGCTGCGGATCTCCTTCGACGGGCGGAGCACGGTCGACAGCCCGGTGGGCGAGTTCTTCGGCGCCGGCCTGGGCGAACGATCCGTACGCTCCCTGATGTTCGCCATGGACGCCGCGCAGGGCGGCTGGTACAGCGCCTGGTGGCCGATGCCGTTCCGCTCGACCGCCACGATCACGGTCGCCAACACCACCGGCGTCGCCGTCAACGGCGTCCAGGCGGAGGTGACCACCGCGCCGGGCGCCGCCTGGACCGGCGCGCTCGCGCCCGACGGCGTCGCCGGCTACTTCACCACCCAGTCGCGCCGGGCGGAGACGGTGGGAGGCAGCGACTGGATCGTCGCCGACCAGGCCGGGCGGGGACGGTTCGTCGGCGTGTCCCAGACCGCCCGGGGCCACATCACCGGCGGCAACACCCGCAACTACCTGGAGGGCGACGAGCGCGTCCACGTCGACGGCTCGCCCACGCCGCAGATCTACGGCACCGGCACCGAGGACTTCTACGAGTCCGGGTGGTACTTCAACCGCGGCGAGTACAGCGGCGTCTTCACCGGTAACACCGCCCACCTGTTGCGCTCCGGCGGCTGCGCCGACGAGTGCGACGCCGTCTACCGGTTGATGATCGGCGACGCGGTTGCCTACGCCACGGCGCTGCGCTTCGGCATCGAGCACGGCCCCGCCAACGACATGCCGGCCGAGTACGCCTCGACCGCCTTCCTCTACACCCAGCCGACCGTCGCCCTGCGCCGCACCGACACGCTGGTCACCGGCGACGCGGCCAGCCGCGCCGGGCACGCCTACACCGACTCCGGGGCCCAGTACCCGCTGACCAGCGCGTACGAGGGCGACGACGACAACGCCACCGTCGCCGCCCCGGTGCGCGCCGGCGGAGCCGCCGTCAGCTTCCGGCTCGCCGTCGACCCCGCGAACCTTGGCGTACGGCTGCGCCGGCACGGCGACCAGGCAGCCGGGTACCAGGAGGCCGCCGTGTCGGTCGACGGCCGGCCGGCCGGCGTGTGGCGGCAACCGCTGGGCAACGCCCGGCAGCGCTGGTTGGCCGACGAGTTCGTCCTCCCCGCCGCGCTGACCGCCGGCCGGTCGACCGTCACGGTCACCCTGACCCCGGCGGCCGGCGCCCCGGCCTGGACGGCGGCCCGCTACGAGGCCGACAGCATGGTCACCCCGTTCGTCGACGCCACCGCGCCGGGGGCGGTCACCGGTCTCGCCCTGGCCCGCGGGCGGGTGCACGCCATCGGCCTGTCCTGGTCGCCGTCGCCGGACGACGTGGGCGTCGCGAGCTACCGGGTCTACGCCTCGCGCAACCCCGGCGTCGCGACCACCCCGGCCAACCTGGTCGGCACCACCCGTACGACCACCTTCCGGCACGGCCCGCTGCCGGCCGGACAGACCCGCCACTACCGGGTCGTTGCGGTCGACGGCGCCGGCAACAGTTCCGTGCCCTCGGCCGAGGTGTCGGCGACCACCCGCACCCGCAACACCAGCGACGCCGACGGCGACCGCCGCGACGACGCCGTCGCGTTCACCCGGGGTGCCGCCGCCGACGTGTTCACCTCCCTCTCGGACGGCACCAGGTTCGTGCCGGACAGCCGGAGCTGGAACGACTTCTTCGCCCTCGGCGAGGAGATCCCGTTCACCGGTGACGTCGACGGCGACGGCCGGGCCGACGTCGTCACCTTCACCCGGGGCGACAGCGCCGACGTCTACGTGGGGCTCTCCACCGGCACGACCTACGCCGCCGGCGTGAAATGGCACGACTTCTTCGCCACCGGCACGGAGATCCCCGCGGTCGGCGACGTCGACGGCGACGGGCGTACGGACATCATCACCTTCACCCGGGGCGGAACCGGCGACGTGTACGTGGCGCTGTCGACCGGCAGCGGCTTCGGCCCCGGCGTGAAGTGGCACGACCACTTCGCGCTCGGCGACGAGTTCCCGGCGGTGGGCGACGTCGACGGCGACGGGCGCGACGACATCGTGACGTTCACCCGGAGCGCCACCGGCGACGTGTTCGTCTCCCTCTCCGACGGCACCCGGTTCGTCGAGGACGGCTGGAAGTGGCACGACTCGGTTGCGCTCGGCGACCACCTGCCGGCGCTGGGCGACGTCGACGGCGACGGGCGCGACGACGTCGTGACGTTCACCCGGGGCACCGCCGGAGACGTGTTCGTGGCGCTGTCCGACGGCACCCGCTTCGTCCCGCAGGCCGGCAGGTGGCACGACTGGTTCGCGGTGGGCGACGAGGTGCCCGGCGTGGGCGACTTCAACGGCGACGGAAGGGCGGACCTGGTGACGTACACCCGAGGTACCAGAGCAGACGTGTACGTGGCGCTGTCGACCGGCGGCGGCTTCGGAGCCGGTGTCAGGTGGCACGACCAGTTCGCGCCCGGCACCGACCTGCCCCGGCCGGGCGTGTCGTGATGCGCGCGCCCCGGATGCTCGCGGCGCTCCTGCTCGGCGTCGCCCTGGTGGCCGTCCCGGCCGGACCGGCCGCCGCCGACGTCGTACGGGCCGAGGCGGAGTCGCTGGCGGTGACCTCGTCCACCGCCCCGGTGGAGGCCCAGTCCAACTGCTGCGGGGTCAGCTGGTCGGGCGGCCGGCAGCTCTGGCTGCGTGCCGCCCGGGCGGGGGACTCGGTCACCGTGACGCTGCCGCCGGTGCCCGCCGGGCAGTACGACATCGGCGGCGTGCTCACCCGCGCCGCCGACTACGGCACCCTGCGCTTCGCCGTCGACGGGGTGGCCGTCGGTCAGCTCTTCGACGGCTACGCCCCCACCGTGCGGCGCGCCGAGGCGGTGCCGCTGGGGTCGGCCTCGCTCACCGCCGGCACCCACCGGCTGACGATGACGGTGACCGGCCGCTCCGCCTCCTCCACCGGGTTCTTCGCCGGCCTGGACACGGTCACCCTGCGCCGCGTCGGCCCCCTCGCGGCGGTCACCACCACGCCGTACGAGACGGTGGGCGAGACGCCGGTGCGGGGGCCGCTGACCCGGGTCTACGACCCGGGCGTGGGGGAGCCGGTGGCCTGGTACTACAACGACCACACGATCGTGCGCGACCAGCGGACCGGGCTGTGGCACGCCTTCGCCATCACCCACGCGGAGCCGGGCGCGCCGCAGGACGAGAAGAGCTTCGGCCACGCGACGGCGCCCACGCCCACCGGGCCGTGGACGAAACAGCCACCGGCGTTGACGGCCGACCCGGCGGCGGGCGAACAGTGGATCTGGGCGCCGCACGTCGTCTACGACCGCGGCGTCTACCACATGTTCTACGCGGCGGGCAGTCCCGACTACGCGAACTACCGGATGCACCTGGCCACCTCGACCGACCTGTTCACCTGGACCCGCAGCCCGGCGAACCCGCTGTTCACCGACGGCTGGGAGGGCCGCGATCCGATGGTGACCCGGGTCGGTGACCGGTGGGTCATGTACTACACGGCGACCTCCCATCCGCAGGGCGGCAACCACGTGGTCGCCTACCGCACCAGCACCGACCTGCGCACGTGGAGCGGGCGGGGCGTCGCGTACGCGTCCGCGCAGACCGGGCGGGCGGCCGGGCAGACGGAGTCGCCGTTCGTGGTGCGCCGGGGGGACTGGTGGTACCTCTTCGTCTGCTGCGACGGCACCGACTACGGCGCGGCGTACCGGCGCACCGCGGTCTACCGCAGCCGGGACCCCCTGCGCTTCGAGGGGGCGGAGAAGGTGACCGTGCTCGACGCGCACGCCGCGGAGGTCGTGGTGGACGGTGAGAACTGGTACCTGAGCCACGCCGGTTGGGGGCAGGGCGGGTTGTGGCTCGCCCCGCTGACCTGGTCCACCGGGATCGTCGCCCGGGGCTACCAGGTGAGCACCGGCTTCCTGCGCGCCGACGTGCGGACCTGGCCACACACCCGGATCGCGTCGCTGGCGGTCGATCCCGCCGGGGCGGGGGCGTACCGGCCGGCGCTGGACTCGTCGCATCGGGGGACGGGCCCCTACCTGGCGGTCGGCCGCTTCGACGTCACCGATCGGGCGGGCCCGCCGGCGAGGGTGGACGTCTCCGCCGACGGTTCCCGGCTCAACCTGGTCGGCATCCGGATGGGCGACGAGCCGGTCACCGCCGACTGGCTGCTCACGGTGGCGCCCCGGTGGACCGGGCCGGCGTTGCAGAGCGACGTCACCTTCTCGGTGACCGGCCCGACGACGGCTCCGGTGTGGGAGGTGGCGTTCAACGTCGACGGTGCCCTGCCGGCGGTCGGCGATCCCGCCGTCGCGGCCCGGCCGACGGGGGACGTGACGGGGATGCCGACGTGGTCGATGACCTCGGGCGCGGGCCTGTCGCTGGTCGCCGCGCACCGGTGGGCGTCGGCCTGGCGGGGCGACAACACCTGGTACGACGCCGGCCACTCGATGGCGGCCTGGCAGCCGTTGTGGCGTAACGGCGGCCTCGCGTGGCCCCCGGGGCAGTACCCGGGCGGGACGTGGCGGTTGGCCGCCAGCGGGGTGGAGCGGGACAACGGGTTCGCCGAGACCGTCCACGCGGCCGTGAACGCCGTGCCGTCGTGAGCGACCAGGTGCTCGTCGCGATGTCCGGCATCGCCAAGCGTTTCGGCGGTGTCCACGCCCTGCGCGGCGTGGATCTCACCCTGCGGGCCGGCGAGGTCCACGCCCTGCTGGGGGAGAACGGGGCCGGGAAGTCGACTCTGATCAACATTCTGTCCGGCGTCGTGACCGACCACGACGGGCAGATCTCGGTCGGCGGCGAGCCCGTGCGCTTCGCCGGTCCGGCCGCCGCACAGGCCGCCGGCATCGCCACGATCCACCAGGAACTCGACCTGGTGCCGGCGCTGTCCGTGGCCGAGAATCTCGTGCTGGGCCGGGAACCGCGCACCCGGCTGCGGACGCTCGACCGGCGGGCGATGACCCGCGCCGCCCGCGACTGGCTGGGTTCGCTCGGCGCGGAGATCGATCCGCGCCGGCCCGTCGGTTCGCTGCGCGTCGGCGAGCAGCAACTCGTCGAGATCGCCAAGGCGCTCTCCCTCGACGCCCGCGTCCTCGTCATGGACGAACCGACCGCCGCGCTCGCCGACGCCGAGGTGCGGCGGCTGATGTCCACCATCCACGCCCTGCGCGGACGCGGCGTGGCCGTCGTCTACATCTCCCACCGGCTCGAGGAGATCGAACACATCGCCGACCGGGCCACCGTCCTGCGTAACGGCGAGGTGGCCGGCACGCTGCGCCCGGACCGCGCCGACCGGCAGCGGATCATCACCCTGATGGTCGGCCGCCCGGCGGAGTCACTGTTCGGCGCGGGATCCGGCGGCGTAGGGGCGCCGAGCCCGCCCGGGCCTGCGGTGCTGGAGGTGGACGACCTCGCCGTACGGCCCCGGGTCACCCGTCCCGGGCGCTGCGAGCCCGCAGGCGTCAGCCTGACCGTCCGCGCCGGGGAGATCGTCGGACTGGCCGGCCTGATGGGGGCGGGGCGCACCGAGCTGCTGGAAACCCTGTACGGCGCGGGCCCGCCCGGTCGCCACACCGGCCTGCTCCGGCTGGCCGGCCGCCCGTACGCCCCGCGCGGCCCCCGCCGCGCGCTGCGCGCCGGCGTCGGCTTCGTCCCCGAGGACCGTCGCCGCTCCGCGCTGGTCCTCGAGCACCCCGTCGGCCGGAGCATCGTGCTGGCCGCCCTGCGCCGGTTCACCACCGCCGGAGTCGTCCGCGGTGGACGCGAGCGGGACGCGGTGCGCCAGCAGATCGCCGCGCTGGCGATCAGGACGTCGTCGACCACCGCGCCGGTCGGCGCCCTCTCCGGCGGCAACCAGCAGAAGGTCGTCTTCGCCCGGCACCTGCTCACCCGCCCCCGACTGCTGCTGCTCGACGAGCCGACCCGCGGGGTCGACGTCGGCGCCAAGGCAGAGATCTACCGGCTGCTGCGCCGGCTTGCCGACGACGGGATGGGCATCCTGCTCGCCTCGTCGGAACTGCCCGAGCTGACCGGCGTCTGTGACCGGATCGTGGTGCTGCGGCGCGGACGCGCCGTGGCCGAACTCCCGGCCGACGGGTGCACCGGCGAGGACATCCTGACCGCGGCGATGGGCGGCGCGTCCGCCGGAGGGGTCGACCGATGACGCACCTGCGCGCACCGGGGGAGGAATCCGGCACGCCGGTCACTACGGCGGGCGTCGCCGTCGGCGGGCACCGGCGGTGGCGCCCGCCGGGCGGCCGGGGCGAACTGGTCGAGCGGCTGTTCGCCGTCCAGAGCCTCTTCGCCCTGCTGGTGGTCTTCGTACTGGCCATCGCCGTCTCACCCCGCCGCGACGGCGAGATCCTGTTCCTGTCCACGGAGAACCTCGGCAACATCGTCCGCGCGGTGTCCGAGATCGGGATCATCGCGGTCGGCATGACGTTCGTCGTCCTGCTCGGCGGCATCGACCTCTCCGTCGGCGCTATCCTCGGCCTCTCCGCCGTCGGCACCGCGACGCTGATGGTCGACTCCGGGTTCGGCATCCTTCCCGCGGTCGCCGTCGTACTGCTGATCGGCGCCCTCTTCGGCGCGGTGCAGGGCTACGCGACGGCCCGGCTCGGCATCCAGTCCTTCATCGTCACCCTCGCGGGGCTCCAGGTCGCCCGCGGCCTCGCCCGGATCTGGTCGGGTGGACTCGGCATCCCGATCGCCTACGGCGACGGACCCCAGGAGGCGCCCCCGGCGTTCGAGTTCCTCAACGGCAGCATCAACGGGGTGGTGCCCGTCCCGGCGGTGCTGTTCGTCGGCATTGGCGTGGCCGCGATCGTCGTGTTGCGCAAGACCGCGTTCGCCCGCCACGTCTACGCCATCGGCGGGAACGAGAAGGCCGCCCGGCTCTCCGGCGTGCCCGTGCTGCGGGTCAAGGTCGCGGTGTTCGCGATCGCGGGCCTGCTCGCCGCGGTGGCCGGCATCATCCACGCCGGCCAGCTCAACCAGGGCAGCCCCAACGACGGCGCCGGCTACGAACTGGACGCCATCGCCGCGGTGGTCATCGGCGGCACCAGCCTGGCCGGGGGCACCGGCTCGATGGGCGGCACGCTCGCGGGGGCGCTGCTGCTCGGCATCCTCAACAACATCCTCGCGCTCAACAACATCGACGCCAACGTGCAGCTGCTGATCAAGGGACTGGTGATCGTGGCCGCCGCGGGGCTGCAGAAGCTACGCCGCAGCATCGTCTGAACCGCCACCGAACAAGGAGCGTCATCATGCGCACCCGTACCGTCCTTCTCGCGCTGCTGTGCACCGGCGCGCTCGTCACCTCCACCGCGTGCAGCGTGCAGAAGCCGTCCGAGGGCGGCGACGCGACCGCGAACTGCGGCGCCGGCAGGGACTTCCTGATCGGCATGTCGCAGGCCAACAACGCCGAGCCGTACCGGCAGGTCATGAACAACGACGTGCGGACGGCGGCGAAGAGCGTCCCCGGTCTCACCGTGGTGGTCGCCGACGCGGCGCAGGACAACAGCAAGCAGGTCGCCGACGTGGAGAACTTCCTCACCCAGAAGATCGACCTGCTGATCATCTCGCCGAACGAGGCCAAGCCGCTGACCGCGGTCGTGCAGAAGGCGTACGACCGGGGCACCCCGGTCATCGTGCTGGACCGCAAGGTGGAGGGCGAGGCGTACACGGCGTTCATCGGCGGGGACAACGTCGCGATCGGCCGGGCCGCCGGCGAGTTCTACGCCAACACGCTGCTGCCCGACGGCGGCAAGGTCCTCGAGATCACCGGGCTGCCCGGCTCCACGCCGGCGGCCGAACGCGCCCAGGGCTTCCGGGAGGGCATCGCGGCCAACCCGAAGGTCGACGTCGTCGCCTCCCAGCCCGGGGACTGGCTGCGGGAGAAGGGGCAGTCCGTCGCCGACGCGCTGCTCAAGGCGCACCCGGACGCGGCCGCCGTGTACGCCCACAACGACCCGATGGCCGAGGGCGCGTACCTGGCCGCGAAGGCGGCCGGGCTGCACACGAAGGTGAAGTTCACCGGCATCGACGCGCTTCCGGTGCCGTCGGGCGGCATCAAGGCCGTGGAGCAGGGCCGGCTCGCGGCGACCTTCCAGTACGCCACGGGTGGCCGGGAGGCCGTCGACCTGGCCCGCAGGATCCTGGTCGACTGCGCCAGGGACGTCCCGCGCACCACCACGCTCGACACGATGCGCATCACCAGGGAGAACGCCACCGAGGCGTACGCCAGGCTCGGCGGCGGCGCCTGACCACTGACCGGCGCGGCCCGACGGCCGCGCCCCGGACCCGGAGATCGGGGGAGACCTGGCATGACGGTGACGGCGGTGGTCGGGGTCGACATCGGCACGTCCAGCAGCAAGGGCGTCCTGGTCGACCTGTCCGGGCGCGTGCTGCGCACCCGCGTCCGGGAGCACCGGGTGGACCGGCCGCGGCCGGGCTGGGTGGAGATGGACGGCCGGATCTGGTGGGACGAGTTCGTCGCCCTCACCCGTGACCTGCTCGCCCCCGGCGACGCCCACGTCGTGGCGGTCGGGGTCAGCGGGATGGGACCGTGCGTGCTGCTCACCGACGGCCTCGGCACGCCCCTGCGACCGGCCATCCTGTACGGCGTGGACACCCGCTCCACGCCGCAGATCGCCCGGCTCACCGCGCTCCTCGGCGCGGACGAGATCCTGCGGCGGTGCGGCTCGGCGCTGTCGACCCAGGCGGCGGGGGCGAAGGTCGCCTGGGTCGCCGACGCCGAGCCGGAGCTGTTCCGCCGGGCCCGGCGGCTGTTCATGCCGAGCTCCTGGCTGGTCTTCAAGCTGACCGGCCGGTACCTGCTCGACCAGCACTCGGCCAGCCAGTGCACCCCGCTGTACGACAGCGCGGCCCAGGGCTGGTACGGCCCCTGGGCCGACGAGATCGCCCCGAAGCTGGACCTGCCCGACCTGCGGTGGCCCGGCGACGTGGCCGGCGCCGTCACCGCCGAGGCAGCCGCGGCCACCGGTCTGGCACCGGGCACCCCGGTCGTCACCGGCACGATCGACGCCTGGTCGGAGGCGGTCAGCGTGGGCGCCCAGGGCGTCGGCGACCTGATGCTCATGTACGGCACGACGATGTTCCTGGTGCACACGGTGCCGCACCGGCTGACCAGCCCGTCGCTGTGGGGCACCGTCGGCGCGCTGCCGGGCACCCGCAACCTGGCCGGCGGCATGGCGACCTCCGGGGCGATCACCGGCTGGCTGCGGGAGTTGTTCGACGCCGCCGACTTTCCCGAACTCCTGCGCCTGGCCGAGCTGTCCGGGCCGGGCGCGCGGGGCCTGCTCATGCTGCCGTTCTTCGCCGGCGAACGGACGCCCATCCTCGATCCTGACGCCCGTGGCGTCATCGCCGGTCTGACGCTCTCCCACGGGCGCGGTGACATCTACCGGGCCGCGTTGGAGGCGACCGGGTTGGGGGTGCGGCACAACATCGAGACGATCGAGGCCGCCGGTGGCGACATCCGACGCGTCGTGGCGGTGGGTGGTGGCACCCGGGGCGACCTCTGGACGCAGATCGTCTCGGACATCACCGGCCGGGCGCAGCACGTCCCGTCGGTCACCATCGGTGCCAGCTACGGCGCCGCCTTCCTCGCCGCCGGCGCGGTCGAGCGGGTCGACATCCACCGGTGGAACCCGATCCGGGAGGTCCGCGAGCCGCGTCCGGCGCTCGCCGCCGACTACGACGAGCTGTACCGGCTGTACCGGGAGCTGTACGCCGGCTCGAAATCCGTCGCCCACGCGCTGGCCGCCCGGCAGGCGCGCCTCGCGACCACGCCCCAGCCAGGTACCGACGACCCAGTGGAGGAAGTCAACCCGTGAGCAACTACACCATGCCGGTGCTGGTCGACCCGCCGGCCGCCGCCCCCCGGACGGTCTACACGGTCGCCAGCGGTGACCTGCGGCTGAGCGCGAACGTCACCGGTTGGCCGACCCAGCAACGCCTGGAGACGGATCTCGCCGCCGCGGTGACCGCCCTGGGCTGGCACACCCGGCGGGCCCACCAGGTGGATCCGGCCACCGGGCACGGTTTCGTCGACAGCCAGCGCGCCGGCATCGAGATCTTCCAGCGGATCCCCCTCGACGCCCCGCTCGTCGTCGTGGAGGCGGTGTGGCAGTACAGCCACCACGTGCTGGCCGGGCTGCGCGCCCACCGCGGGCCGATCCTGCTCGTGGCGAACTGGAGCGGGCAGTTCCCCGGCCTGGTCGGCCTGCTGAACCTGGCCGGCAGCCTCACCAAGGCGGGCGTGCGGTACTCGGCGCTGTGGAGCGAGGACTTCACCGACGAGTGGGCCCGCGACGGGCTGAAGGCCTGGCTGGAGACCGGCGAGCTGGTCCACGACGTGAGCCACGTGCGGGACCTGCCGCCGTTGCCGTCCGACCCCGAGGTGGAGCTCGGCGTGGCGCTGGCCCGTCAGCTGCGGCGCCGACCGGCCGTCATCGGCGTCTTCGACGAGGGCTGCATGGGCATGTACAACGCGATCATCGACGACGAGTTGCTCAACCCGCTCGGTGTCTTCAAGGAACGGTTGTCGCAGAGCGCGCTGGTCGCCGAGATGTCGCGGGTGTCCGACGAGGAGGCGTACGCGGTGCGGGCCTGGCTCGACGACGCCGGCATGACCTTCCACACCGGCACCCACGAGGCGACGGAACTGACTGACGCGCAACTGCTCAGCCAGTTCAAGATGTACATCGCCACGCTGCGTATCGCCGACGACTTCGGCCTGGACGCGGTCGGCATCCAGTACCAGCAGGGGCTCAAGGACACGGTGCCGGCGAGCGACCTGGCCGAGGGGCTGCTGAACAACGTGTCGCGGCCGCCGGTCACCAGCCGCGACTCCTCGCGAGAGCTCTATCCGGAGCGCGCCCTGCCGCACTTCAACGAGGTCGACGAGGGCGTCGCCGTCGACTCGCTGGTCACCAACCGGATCTGGACCGCGATGGGGATGGACCCGGCCACGACCCTGCACGACATCCGCTGGGGGGAACAGTACGGGCCGGACTTCGTCTGGGTGTTCGAGATCTCCGGCTCGGTCCCCGCGTCCCACAACGGCGGCTACGACCGGTCGTACAGCATGCGGCAGCCGCCGATGTACTTCCCGCTGGGCGGCGGCACCCTGAGCGGGGTCTCCCGGCCGGGCGAGATCGTCTGGTCCCGGATCTTCGTCATGGACGGGGTGCTCCACGTCGACCTGGGCCGGGGCACCGTGGTCGAGCTGCCCGCCGCCGAGACGGAGCGTCGGCTCCGGGCCACCACCCCCCAGTGGCCGATCATGCACGCCGTGCTGCACGGGGTGGGCCGGGACCAGTTGATGGCCCGGCACCGGGCCAACCACGTCAACGTGGTCTACGCCGACGACGCCGGGGCCGCCGACCGTGCCCTGCGGGTCAAGGCCGCGATGCTCGACGCCCTCGGGGTGCGGGTACACCTGTGTGGTGACGTCGCGCTGTGACCCCGGGGCCGCAGCCGGACGCCGGAGGCATCGGCTCACCGGGTCCGCGCGGGCCCACCCCGGCCGTCCGCGAGCTGCCCCTCCGGCCGGGGGAGGGAGCGGACCGAACTCTCGCGGACCCGCAGGGTCGTCCGCAGGGTGACGGTGGAGGACGCCTTCGCGGGGTTGGCGATGCGTTCGGTGAGCAGCGACGCCGCGGCCCGCCCCAGGTCGTACGTGGGCTGCGCGACGGTGCTCAGCGAGGGCCGGACCAGGTGGGCCCAGGGGATGTCGTCGAACCCGACCACGCCGCACCGGGTGGGGACGACGACGCCGGTGTCGACGAGGCACTCCACCGCGCCCACCGTCATCAGGTTGTTGGTGACGAAGACCGCGTCCGGTGGCTCGGCGGCGTTCAGCAGGGACGCCATGGCCTGGTAGCCGCCGTTCTCCCGGAAGTCGGCGTACCGGATGAGGTCCTCGGTCACGGTCCGGCCGGACGCGCGCAGGGCCTGCTGGTATCCGCGCAGCCGTTGGACGGCGGTGGAGATCCGGCGCGGTCCCGTGATGCAGGCGATCCGCCGGTAGCCGCTGTCGACCAGGTGCGCGGTGGCCGTCTCGGCCCCGTGGACGTTGTCCACGAGCACGGTGTCCACGGACACGCCGTGGGGCTGCCGGTCGATGGCCACGACGGGCATCCCTGCCTCGGTGAGACGGTTGATCAGGGCCGGCCGCCCCGACGGCGAGATGATCACGCCGGCCATCCGCTCGGCCAGGGCCGCGGTCACGTAGCGGGTCTCCTTGTCGGGATCCTCGTCGCCGTTGCAGAGGACCACCGAGAAGCCCGCCTCCTGCGCCACGTCCTCGATGCCGCGCACCAGCGAGGTGAAGAACGGGTTGCCGATGTCGGAGATGATCACCGCCCAGAGGCTGGTGCGCTGCCGGCGCAGGCTGCGGGCCACCGCGTTGGGCCGGTAGTCCAGGTCGAGCATCGCCTGGCGTACCCGCGTCGCCAGGTCCGGATCCACCGACGAGTGCCCGTTGAGCACCCTGGACACCGTCGCCGCCGAGACCCCGGCCGTCCGGGCCACGTCGTAGATGGTCGTCATGCGGCCGTCCCCTGTCGGTGTCTCGCGCCCAGTCCCGCACCGAAAGCGGCCGCAGGAGCGCCACCGTCCGCCGCGGCCCACCATCCGAGGACGGCTAGCCTGAGATCCTAGCCGGCAGGGAATCGATTTCTCAGCCCTGCTCGGCCGCGCGTCCCGCTGAAGCCTCCCGAGCCGTCGACGGCGTTCTCGCGCCCGGCGGTCGGATGTGGACGGTGCGTACGCGGTCGGCGCCGGCCCGGACGACGGAGCGGGGCGCCGCCGGTGGCTGATGCCGGCGACGCCCCGCTCCGATCGGGAGGCGTCAGGTCACCTGCGGGTGATCCGTACCGCGTCGGCCACCACGTAGCCGCTGCCGCCGGTCCAGCGGCTCACCCCGACCTTGTTGCCGTCGCCCGCCGCGAGTGTGAACACGCCGATCGACGTCCACTGCCCGCCGTTGACGCGCTGGTTGACCGACACCGACCGGTTGCCCGAGGTGGTGGCGACGATGTACGGCGTCTGGTCGTTGTAGCCGGGGTCGGCCGGATACCAGACCGAGACCTCGTAGGTTCCCGTCTCCGGGACGTCCGCCCGGTACCAGGCGACGTCGCTGGCCGGCGTCGGGTTCGCGTACCGGTAGTCCGTGCCGAAACGCTTGCTGGAGTACGCCGAGGTGCTCCAGTTGGCGCTGGCCGTGAACCGGCCGGCGGTGGTGTTGTCGATGGTGGTGCTCCACTGCTGCGGCGGCTGCGGGGACGTGCTCACGTCCAGGTAGTTGCGGTCGATCTTCATCGTCACGCCGCCCCAGGTCTCCGTCACGTCCCCGGCGTACTGGTGCAGCCGCTGGTGGTTCGCGTAGTACGCGTCGGAGCAGTAGTCGCCGGCATCGGTGTCGGCCACGCCGTTCCACCAGGCGATCCAGATCTGGTCCAGCCTGGTGTAGCTCTGGTTGTGGTACTCGAGGCAGACGTCCCTGATGCCGGATGATCCGCTGGAGTACATGCCGGCCAGGTAGCCGAGGGTGTGCAGCTGCTCGACCCAGCCGGAGAGGAACGACAGCACCGCGGCGCGGCACGCCGTGGTCGTCGGGTAGTGCTCGATGTCGTTGTAGATCGTGCTGCCGGCTCCGATGCCCAGCGCCCGCGCGGCGTTGGCGGCGCTGTTCGCGGCGGTCCGCCCCTGCGACCGCGCGGTGCCGGGGTCGGCGGACATCTTCGGCGTGCGGGTGCCGCAGGGCGCCTGGTAGCCGAGCTCGATGGGGATCAGCCGCCAGCCGTTGGCGGTCTGGTTGGTGACCCAGGTCGCGGTCAGGTTGGGTTGCGCGCACGTCCGGCTGGCCCCGCTGATGTAGATGCCGACCGCGCGGTACGGCGAACTGGTGCGCCAGGCGTTCATCGCCGACTGCGACGGGGCGGTGCAGGTGTCGAAGCCCTTACCCACGAAGGTGCCGGGCTGTGGCCCGACGGCCGCAGCCTCGGCCTGCGGCTGCGCGGTCACCGCCGGCTCTGCCACGGCCGCCGACCCGAGTGTGATGGTGAGCCCCGTGGCGGTGGCGAGGCTCAACAGCCATGCGGTGGTCCTTCTCATCCGTTCTCCCTCGAAGGATTTCTTACACGAGGTTGATTTCAGTGAAGAACTTTTGCATGCGACATCGAAGGTTGGCAATAACCTGGGCCGCCGTGACGGTGCGTGGAGGCGCCGCTCACCAGGCGCAGGGCGCGTAGTCCTTGAGGAAGCAGCCGTACAGGTCCTCGCCCTGCTCGCCGCGGACGATCGGGTCGTACACCCGGGCCGCGCCGTCGACCAGGTCCAGCGGGGCGTGGAAGCCGGCATCCGCCAGCCGCATCTTCGTCGGGTGGGGCCGCTCGTCGGTGATCCAGCCGGTGTCGACGCTGGTCATCAGGATGCCGTCGGCCAGCATCTCCTGGGCGCTGGTGCGGGTCAGCATGTTCAGCGCGGCCTTGGCCATGTTGGTGTGCGGGTGCCCCGGCCCCTTGTAGCCGCGGCCGAACTGGCCCTCCATCGCCGACACGTTCACCACGTACTTGCGGCGGGCCGTCGCCGCGGCCATCGCCGGTCGCAGCCGGCTGACCAGTACGAACGGCGCCGTCACGTTGCACAGTTGCACCTCGAGCAGCTCCACCGGGTCGACCTCGTGCACCCGCTGCACCCAACTGTTGACCGGGTCGAGGTCCGGCACCAGGCCGCCGGCGTCGATGGCGGTGGCCGCCGCGATCCGTTCCGGCGAGGCGGAACCGCTGGTCAGCGCCAGCGCGGTGAGCGCGTGCGGGGCGATCGTGGCCGAGCCTGGCGAGTCGGTCAGGCTGCCCGCCGTCTCGCCCCGGCCGGCCGGTTTGGCGAACGTGACGATCTCCGGCAGGGGGCCGTCCGGCAGGGCCGCCGCCTCCGCGGCGACGAGCTGCGCGTACGCCCCGGGCGTGCGGCGGACGGTCTGCGCCGCGTTGTTGATCAGGATGTCGAGTGGCCCCTGCTCGCTGACGGAGTCGGCGAGGGCGATCACCTGGGCGGGGTCGCGCAGGTCGATCCCGACCACCCGCAGGCGGTGCAGCCAGTCCCCGCTGTCCGGCATCGCGGCGAACCGGCGGACCGCGTCGTGCGGAAACCGGGTGGTCACCGTGGTGTGCGCGCCGTCGCGCAGCAGCCGCAGCGCGATGTACATGCCGATCTTCGCCCGGCCACCGGTGAGCAGCGCGCGCCGGCCCGTCAGGTCGGTACGGGCGTCGCGGCGCTCCCGGTTGACCGCCGCGCAGGGCGGGCAGAGCTGGTGGTAGAAGGCGTCCACCTCGCGGTAGCGCTGCTTGCAGACGTAGCAGCCGCGCGGGTTGTGCAGGAAGCCGGCCGTGGTGCCCTCGGTGGGGGAGGCGAGCGGGATTCCCTGGGTCTCGTCGTCGATCCGGCCCGGGGCACCGGTGGCGGTCGACGCCGTCACCGCGCGGTCGGCCGCCGCGATGGCGTCCCGCCGTTCCTCGCGCCGGCGCTGCTTGATCACCTTGTAGAGCCGCGCGGTGGCCCGCTGCACCCGCACCACGTCGGGGTGGTCGGATGGCAGGCTCTCCAGCGCCTCGAAGACGCTGAGACAGATCTCCAGCTGGCTCCGGTCGATGCCGTCGTGGTCCGTTTCGGTGGTTCTGTCCGCTGCCATGCCGTTGCTGTCTCGTCCCGTTCCCCGTGCCGGATCTCCCCGGCCCCTGCCAAGTCCGACCCGGAACTGTACGCACCGCACGGGCGCCGGCGCATCCCGCGTCGGCGCCCGCACCCGCTCACGCCGGGCTCACTCGCCGTCGGCGTCCTCGATGCGGATCCCCAGGGCTCCCGCCAGGGTGTAGGAAAGGGCGGCGAGGTCCTGGTGGGCGACGACTGCCCCGGCCATGCTCGTCACACCGCCGATTCCGGCCAGGATGCAGTTGGCGAACCGGGTACCGTCCAGCGTCGCATGGGAGAACTGCGCCCCGGTCAGGTCGCAGTTGGTGAAGCGGGCCCCGCCGAGGTCCGCGTTCTGGAAGTCCGCCCGGGTCAGGTTGCACCCCTCGAAGGCGACGCTGGAGAAGTTCGTGAATCGCCACGACGACAGGTCCAGCCGGCAGTCCGAGACGGTGACGTCCCGTAGCCCACCGTTGATCCATTGCACGCCTGTCATCCGCAACGTCGACAGTCGTACCCGCAGCATCGACGACTTCTCCGCCCGCAGGTTCGCCAGGTTCGTGCTCTCGAACAGGCAGTCGGTGAACTTCGCGCCCTCCAACTGGGTACTGCTGAGGTCCGTGCCCTTGAATCGGCATTGAGCGAACTCGACGTCGTCCGCCGATTGCCCGGACAAGTCAAGATCGACAAATCCCAGCCGCCGGAACGTGGCCTCGTCCTCGACGGCGGCGCTCTCGACCGTCGCCAGCTCGAGCGATGCGGGAGGCTTCGGCTTCACCGGCGGTCGCCACCGGCCAGGACCACGACGCGACGATCCCACAACCATCCCCGCACGCTAGCCGACAGTCAGCTGGCCGGGACGGCCGCACCACCCGCATTGTTCCGGGATAGGGCGCGCATAGCGTCGTCCCCGAGACTTGGCTGGGACCGGCGCGTCAGCCGTCCACATGGATTCGACCATGAGGAGAAACGCATGTCGTACGACACGAACTCGGGCGCTGGCACCGTCACGCCCGCCACCGAGAAGTTCATCGACCTCGACGACCTGGACTTCGCCGCCCTGGAGGTCGAGGGCACCGACGAGGTTGCCGGTGGCTTCGGGTTCCGGTGGACCGACTGGTGCTCGATCAGCAAGGCCTGCGGGACCGCCGGGTGCAACGACGGCAGCTACTGAGCCACCCGACATCGTGTGCCGGTGAGCGACCACGTTGCCCGGCAGCGGTGTGACGACGGTACGGGGTCCGGGGCTGGTGCCTCCGGGCCCCGTACCGGTCCGGCACGCCGTCGTGACCTGCGTCGATGTCGGATAGCGGGGGAGAAGCAGCCGGATAGCGGGACGGGCCAGACTGCGGTCCGCAGACTGAAGTACCCGGCCGGGGGCGGGAAGTATCCACCAATGCCTGACACTTGCCACAACACCCAATATGACGCCGGGGACCTGGCGCCGGTCGCCGTCCCGACGCAGACCGTGCCGGCCGTCCCGGCGGCGTGGCCGTACCCGTTGGTCTGGCGCCGCGACGGCCCGGAAGCCGGCAGCCTCGTACACGGCGTGGAACTGGTCCGCCAGGTGGCGACCGGGGACGTCAGCGAGGGTTGGCTGTGCATGATCGCCAACGGGACGGCGCACTACCTGTCGACCTTCGCCTCCGACGAACTGCTGGCGCGGTTGTACGTCGACGCCAACCAGGTGTTCGGTGTGGTGGCGCAGGCTGGCACGATCGTCACCGAGCCGGATGGCTCGCTGCGGGTCGACGGGCGCTGGCGGTTCGCCTCCGGCGCGGACCGCGCCACCTACCTCGCGATGGGCTGCGCGCCCGTGGAGGGCCGGCGCCGCACCGTGCTGCTGCCCCGTGCCCAGCTCCGGGTCGACGAACCGTGGGCCGGCCCAGGGATGCTCGCCACCACCAGTCACACCCTCCGCGCCGACCACCTCCCGCTCGTCCCGGACCACGTCGTCGACATGACGGACATCCCCTCGGGCCGGCCCGTCGGCATCCACGGCGACGCGGAACTCTTCCTGTGCAACATGCCCGCCGTGCCGCTCGGCCTGGCGGAGAGCCTGCTGGCGCTGCTCGGGCCGTCGGTCACCACCGCCTCCTCCTGGGGGGCGGTGTACAGCGACGCGTACAGCCGGTGCGTCGTTGCCCGGCGCGGCGTCACCGAACTGTTGCGTGACCTCGACAGCCTGGCCCGGGCCGGTCGGCTCGGCCCGTTCGCACCGCCGCTGCGCGCGGAGTTCCGGGCGCTGCTGTCCGGCGCGTACCACGTGGCGCTCGACGCGGCGCTGGCCCTCGTCAACGCCTGCGACACGACCGACCCCGCGCTGCGCAGCCGACTGGCGGCGGCCCGGCTGGACGGCGCCACCATGCGCCCGCACGCCGCGATGCGCTCCTACCTCGCCGGGCGGCCCGCGTGACCGGCCGCCCCGGTTCCGGGCTGAGCCCCGTGGACTGGTGCCTGGTCCGGGTGCCGATGCTGCCGGCGACCCCCCGGCCCGACCCGGCCGACACCGGCGCGGACGGTCTCTCCGACCGGCTGCTCGACCTGGCCGTCGCGTACGCGACGACGTACGGCCGCACGCCGGAACCGGACCAGGACGGCCGCGACGACCCGACGCTGCGGGCCATGTACGCCAGCCGGGCCCGGCACCGGCCCACTCCGTTCGGCCTGTTCGCCTTCTCCGCCCGCGCGGACCTGGTCGACCAGCCCAGCCCCACCACGGTCGACCTGGAGACCGAGGTCATGGTGCACCCGGTCGACGTGCCCCGGCCGGACGGCGGATGGTTGGTCAACCCCACGCTGGCCGCCGACGCCGGCCGCTGGATGTACGTCCGTCCGGACCGGGGCGGCGCCTCCTCCGCCCCCGACACCCCGGTGCTGCGACAGATCGCGCATCACCGGGAGAGCGGGCCCCGCCCGGCCGCCGACTGGATCGCCGACCTCGGCCAGGACCGGTTCGACCAGTACGTGGAGCGACGGGTGCTGCTGCCCGCGCACACGCCGGGACCCTTCGTGGACCCGGGCGCGTCGTCGCCGGTGGCGACGGTCGGCGCGGTCACCGGTCGGCCGTTCGACCGGGACCGGTTCGTCGACGCGTTCAGCAAGGTGCGACCCGCGCTGGACCGGGGCGCCGCGCGGACCCTGGTCGCCGGGGCGGCGCAGGTGCTGGGGATGACCTGGACGAGCAACCGGCTGTCGTCCCTGCGCGGCCACCTCGAGTCCGCCGTTACCGGCGGGGCCGTGCCGCTGTCCTGGTTGCTGAGCGCGCCGGTGGACCACCCGCTTGGAAGCTGGCGGCGGGATCCGGCTCCGACGACCGGAACAGCACCGCCGCCCGGTCCCGTACGGCGGCTGTTCGTGCCGGCCCGGGACCGGGACACCACGCTGGTCGACTGGTGGAACACCAGCCAGGACGTCGACGCGTGGCGGCCCAGACGGCCGGCCGACGGGGACGGGCCGACCGGCCCGGTGGCGGTCGCCGAGCCGCCCACCGGCATGGTCTGCGGGGTGTTGCTGGCCGCGCCGGTCTCCGACACCGACGTGTGGCTGAAGGTGGTCATGCCGGGGCTCTGGGCCGGGCCGGGCGCCCGGCTGGCCGACCTGGTGACGCTGCCCCCGCCGCCGGAGAACGCCGACCTGGGGCGGCTCACCGTCGAGCTGGGGTGGACGCCCACCGATGCCCGGGCGCCGCTGACCCGCCGGCCGGCGGGGTCGCTGCCCCGGCTCAACCTCAACCTGCCGCGTCGCCCCGGTGACATCGGGCTGGACGACCTGGCGGTGACGGTGTTCGACGGTCGCCTCCACCTCGTGTACCGGCGGGACGGCCGGCCGGTCGAACTCCGCTTCGACAGCCCGCTCAACCTGGACCAACCGCTCAACCCGTGGGTGGTACGGCTGCTGGGGATGATCGCCGCCGAGGGCAACGCCACCGGCCGGATGGTCGACCCGAGCTACCGGCTGCCACCGGGCTCGCCGATTCCCCGGATCACTGGCGGACGTTGCCTGTTCGCCCGGCGCGGGGTGGTACTGGACGACCGGCACCGGGCCGATCTTCTCGCCCTGGCCGGCGATCCGGCCGCGCTGGCCGGGGTGCTCACGGAGGTGGGCCTCGGCCCGGTGATCGAGGTGACCGAGCGCTCCGCCGACCTGACCATGCGCGTCGACGTCACCGATGCCGACCACCGCCGGTGGCTGGTCCGCCGGCTGCGCCGCCCCGGCCTGTTGGTGCTGCACGAGGCGCTGCCCGTGGCCACGCCGGTGACGTCCCGGCTCGGTGAGCACGCCCACGACGTCTGGGTGCCGTGGGTGCGGGTCGACGCCCGTCCCACCCCACGACTGTCGCCGACGCGGATCGTCGACCGGCCGCCGGCAGCGGACCCCGAGTGGACCAGCTGGTACGTCTACGCGCCCGACCGGATGGTGGAGACCTGGCTGGCCCGCCCGGACGTGCTCGCCCTGATGGACCGCGCCGAGCTGTTCTACATCCGCTACCGGGACGACCGCCCGCACCTGCGGCTGCGGTTGCGTGCGACGGCCGCCTCCCCGGAGTTGCTGGCCGACCTTCGCACCCACCTCGCCGCCTGGTCACCGCACCACCCCTGCCCGGTCGAGACGTACCCGTGGGTGCCCGAGGACCACCGGTACGGCGGCCCGGTCGCCCGCGCCGCGACCGTCCGCCACTTCTGTGCCGACTCGGCCTGGTGGACCCGACGTGTCGCGCGGGCACCCGAACCCGCCGGGCGGTACGCGCTCGCGGTGACCCGGATCGCCACCTGGTGCCACCAACTCGCCGCAGACGACGCGGTTGCCTTCCTGGCCAACCTGCGGGGCCTCGACCCCCGACTGCCGAGCAACCAGGCCCAACGGGAGTGGATGGCCACCTACCGGGCCGCCCGCACCGACCTGGACCGCCGGTTCGCGCAGGAGAGCGGCACCCCCGACCCGACCCTGGCGCACCTGGCCGGGCTGGACCCGGACGCCCGCGTGCTGACGTTCAACAGCATGATCCACATGACGGTGAACCGGGGTATGCCAGTTTCCCAGGCGGTGTCCCGCGAGCCGGAGATCGTGCTGGCCGCCGCCCGCGTACTCAGGGCGCGGGCGGCCCGCGCCGCGACGCCGGGCGGGGGACGGGCGTCCCGCGCCGCCCACCCGGGCGGTCCGGATGCCTGACACCGACGCCGCCGCGAACCTGCTCGCCCGGCTGGTCGCCGCCGTGCGGCACCGGCGCCGGGCGCCGGCGTCCGCCCTGGCCGGCATCGCGCTGCTGGCCCTGCGTCTCGACCGGCAGCCGCTCGCCGCCGCGTTGACCCGGGTCGCACTCGGCGGTGGTCCGGTCGCCGACGACCGGACCGCGTGGCTGCTGTGTCGACTCGCCGAGTACTGCCTCAGCGCCGCGCCGGATGACCGGGCGCTGGTCGCGGCGGCCCGACGGAAGGCCGTCGCGGTGCTCCACGAGCAGTACCGGTTCGACCTGGCTGCCGACCACGTCGACCTGATCAACGGGGCCGGCGGCGTGGGCATGCGGCTATGGGACGTCGCCGACGACGCGCTCCGCCGAGCCGTGGCACCCTCCCTGGCCGAGGCGGCCAACCAGATCGCCCGGCAGCCCACCAACGGCCTCTACCACGGCCGCAGCGGCGCCCTCCTGCTGCGGCGGATGCTGCACACGGTCCCCACCGCCGACACCGCGTCCGCTGCTCCCGCCGTCGCCGACACCGCTGGCGGCACCACCCCCGGCCCAACCGCTGCCCGGCGGGACACCGGCGATGCCGTGGTCGTCGACGACCTGGCCCGGCTGACCCCGGCCGCGCTGGACACCGGGGAGCTTGGCATCGGCGGGGTCACCCTCTGCTATGGGCTGCCGGGCATGGCCGTGGCCCTGGGACCCGACGTCGACCCCCGACTGGCGGCCGCGGTCGAGGGGACACCGGTCGCCGCCGCGTCGCTCACCCGGCTGGCCGCGCTGGTTGCCGACCCGGACAGCGACGAGACCCTCTGCCACGGGCTGGCCGGGGTGGGTCTGGCGATGCGGCTCGCCCCACTGTGGCGGCGTATCGTCCCCGACGATCTGCGGACCCGGCTCACCGACCGGCTCGTCGCCCACCTGGACCGTGCCGACGACGAGCAGGTGTACGCCACCTTCGACGTGCCGTCGGTGCACGCCATGCTCAGCGGGCCGCTCGGCGTCGCGCTGGCGCTGGCGGAGACAGCGAACCCGACCCCGCCCTGGTGGGGTGCCGGACTGAGCCTCGGCGACGGGACACCGACGGTGGCCGGAGGCGGAAGATGACGTTCACGCTGCAACAGCAGGACAACGACTGCGGCGTTCAGGCCCTGATCACCAGCCTGCGACTGCTGGGGCACGAACCGCCCGAGGCGCGGCTCCGGGAGGCCCTCGACATGCGGGGCGCCCGCTCGATGCGGGAACTGCGCGACACCGCCGCCGACGTCTGCGGCGTCCGCTACCGGGGCGTCCGCGACTGTCCGTTCGACACGCTCACCGTCGGCGCGGTGGTGCACCTGCAGGCCGAGCACTTCGTCACCGTGGTCGGCCGGCGGTTCCGCCGGGTACGGATCTTCGACCCGGCAACCGGGCCGGGCTGGCTGGACGAGCACGCCTACCGCGACCGCGCCTCCGGCTGGGTGCTGTTGCCCCAGGCCGACCCCGGGTCCGCCCCGGTGTCCGTGACCGGGCCTGTGCGGGTGTCCCGGTTCGGTTGGCTGCGCCCGCTGGTGAGCGCCGGCGGGCTCCGGTTCCGCCAGGTCGTCCCGGTCCTCGCGGTCAGCCTGCTGCTCTACACCGGCCTGACCCTGCTAAACCTCGTGCTGGTGCCGTACCTCAACCGGACCAGCATGGGTGGCGACGGCGCGCAGGTCGGGCTGCTGGTCGGTCTGATGCTCTTCTTCGTCATGCTCAGCGCGATGTTCTGGTTCCGGCACCGGCAGCTCACCACCCTGGGTCTGGCCTTCGACCGGGCGTTGATCACTCACCTGGTGGACCGGCTCTCCCGGACCGCCACGACGACCGAGACGTCCTCCGGCTCCCTGTTGCACCGGGTGATGACCGTCCGGGAGGTCCGCGAGGGAAGCACCACGATTGCCCTGTCGATCTTCACCAACGCCTGCGCCGTGGTGATCCTCATGGGCTTCATGATGTCCATGTCCCTGCCGCTCTCCGCGCTGGTCGCCGCCCTCGCCGTCGGGCATGTCGGGTTGACCACCCTGGCCCGCCGCCCGATCGTGCGCCACTACGACGAGCGGCTCCGGCTCGAGGGCGAGGTCCAGGACATCCTCATCACCCTCACCAAGGGCCTGTCCACGTTCCGGGGGCTGGGCGCCACCGGCCACCTGCGGACCGCCCACGAGCAACGCCTGGACCAGCTCAACGCCGCGATCCGGGCACTGCAGTTCCGGCTCTCCTGGATCAGCGGCCCGACCGAGGCGCTGCGCTTCGTCGGCCTCTACGCGATCCTGCTGGTCGGCTCGGTGCTGGTCGGCGCCGGCACGGTCAGCACCGGGGAACTCTTCGGGTTCCTCACCATGGGCGGGACGGTGATGTTCGCGATCGTCAGCATCGCGGAGAGCCTGCCGGCAACCGCCCAACTGGAACGCCAGCTGCGCTACGTCGCCACCCTGCTGGACCTGCCGGTCGTCCCGGCCGGCACGCACACCGATCCGCTGCCCGGCGCCCCGGCGGTGGTGCTGCGTGACGTCCGGGTCCACCGCCCCCGCGACCGCTTCGACCTGCGGCTGGACCTCCAAATCGAGAGGGGCGAAACGGTCACCGTCGGCGGGGCGAGCGGGGTCGGCAAGTCGACCATGGCGCGGATCGTCTGCGGGCTCGACCCGACCCCGTCGGGTTGGGCCGGTGCCTACGGCGTCCCCCTCGCCGAATGGGACCCGGACCGGCTTCGTCCGATGGTCTGCTACGTGCCGCCGCGGTCGGACTTCGCCCGCACCAACCTGCGGGACAGTCTGTGCAGCGGCGCCGACGACATCGGCGACGACGAACTCGACGAGGTGCTGCGCCTGTTCGAACTGGACGAGGTGCTGCGACCGTTACGGCTGGGCCTGCGCACCATCCTCCAGATCGACGGCGCCACCTTCAGCGCCGGTGAGGTGCAGCGTTTCGCCCTGGCCCGGGCGCTGCTGCGGCGGCCGTCGCTGCTCATCCTCGACGAGGCCACCAACTCCCTGGACCGGGCGATGGAGCTGCGGCTGCTGCGCGCCGTTCAGCAGCGGGTCGAGACCCTGGTGGTGGTCAGCCATCGGCCGGTCGCGGCGCACCTGGACAGCCGGCACCTCGAGATCGAGCGGGACGGCGACGGCGTCTCCCGGCTGGTGCCCGATGGCTGACGGACTGAACGGCGTGCACGCGTACTGGCGGGTCCCGGGCCGGCAGCCCCGCGCGTACCGGCAGCTCGCCGCCCTGACCTGGCTGCTCAGCATCCTCTCCTGGCGTCGGTACGCCGGCCCGGTGGAGCTGTACGCCGACGCCCCGACCACCGACTGGCTCGCCGGGTTGGGCTGGCTCGACCACTACGACCGGACCACTCTGCTCGACGACACCGGCCTCGACGACCGGTACGACCGCGCCGCCTGCTTCGCCCTGCCGAAGCTGCTCGCCCTCGCCCGGTTCCCGGCCGCCGTGCTGGTCGACACCGACGCCTACCTGCTCGCGCCGCTGCGGCTGGCCGGCCCCGGGTCGCACTTCGCCCACCTGGAACTCGGCGACGGCGACTTCTACGTCGGCCTGCACGGGCTGCGCAACCCGGCCGGGGTGGAGCTGCCCGACGCCCCGGAGCTGATCGGGAACACCTCGCTGTTCCGCGCCGCCGACCCCGCCCTGGCCAAGCGGATCAGCGCCGCCGGACTGGCCTTCCTGGCCGGCAACCCGGCCACCCCGGGCCGGGACGTCCACCTGCACATGACCGTCGCCGAACAGGTGCTCGCCACCCATCTCACGCTGCGTGCCGGGGCGCCGGTGGCCAGCGTCTTCGACGCCCGCTGGTCGACCCGGTCACTGCGGTGGCTGACCCCGCCACCGGCCTTCGGCCACCTGTGGAACCTCAAGCGCGGCGGCGGCCCCGACCAGCTCGTCGAGGTCTTCACCCAGGTCCGTCAAATTCTCGTCCGGGCGTACGGGATCGCGCCCGACCGGCTGCGCACAGTCCTGGAGCGAGCATGATCGGCACCGACCTGCCGGACCGGCTGACCAACACCGGCGCGGTGGTACGCCGGGCACCGGACTCCACCGTGCCCGGCGGACATCCGCCCGACTGGCTGGTCGAACCCGGGTCGCTGGCCGGACTCGTCGTCGCCGTCGGTCTGCTCAACGCCGCCGGAATCCGTTGGCGGGTCGACGCGCTCGGCCGCAACTGGGGCTACGACGACGCCCGGGTGCCCGAGCCCGGAGTGATCCTCCGGCTGGCCCGCCTCGACCGGCTCGACCTCGACCCGGAGTTGGGCCTGGCCACTGTGCAGCCGGGGGTCACCTTCGCCCGGTTGAAGGCGGCGCTGGACGACACCCGAGCCCCGTTCCGGCTGCCGGCGCCCGGATCGGGTCCGCACACCTCGGTGCTCGGCAACGCCCTCGACCGGGGGCTGCTCGCCGGCCTCGGCGAGCGGGAACAGCACTGCCGGGACTTCCTGGTGCTGGCCCGTGACGGCACGCTGTCCCGGCTCGACTGGACTGGGTACGAGGACGACCGGGTGCGCCGGGCCCTGCCCTACCCGGCCGGCCCGCATCGGCGCGGGTCGGTGTTCCAGACCGGCGGGCACGGCCCGGTCGTGGTCGAGCTGACCCACGTGCTGCCGGCCGCCGTGCCGTACACCGCGCCACTGGTCCTGCTCGCCGGCCCGGAACCCACCGAGGCCCTGCTGCGCTGCTGGCGGGAGCTGCTCCTGCAGCGGCTGGTGAACGGATCCCTGCTCCAGCCGCCGACCCGGCGTCGGATCCAGGGCGTGGTCACCACCCACGACGGTCTGGTGCTGCACCTGACCGTCGGCGCCGGGTCCCGGCCGATGCTCGGTGCCATCGTCGCCGAGGTCCGGCGGATCGCCGGGCAACACGGGCTACGGGTGGCCCTCGACGCGGCCGGCCCTCCCGACGACCTGCGGGTGATCGACGGACGCGCCGATCAGCCGGACGCGGTGGCGCAGAGCCCGGTGGGACTGGAGTGGCACACCACCTGCCTGCCGTTCGACCCGGCGCTCGTCGTCGCGTACTGGCGGGCCAGCCAGGAGGAGCCGGCGCTGACCGACGGCCCGTGGACGCTGCGCCCGCTGGACTCTCGGGCGCTGGTCTGGCTGGCCCCGCTGACCTACCGCAAGGACGACCCGGCGAGCCTGGCCGACCTGCGCCGGCGCGGGGCGGCGTTCGACCGGGTCCGGGAGGCGTTCGGGCTGCCCTCGTACCGTCAGGGCGGCCTGCGGGCGCCCCGGTGAGCCACCTGCTGGTCGTCAGCGTCCACCAGCTCACCGGTGGCCGCTCCGGGGAGGCCGTCCACCTGCGGCAGCTCGCCCGGGCGCTGACCGCCGCGGGGGACCGGGTCACCGTCCTGGACGGACCGCTGCACCCCGGCCGGCCGGTGGCCGACCCCGGCACCGTGCTGCGCCCGCTGCACGCCGACCTGGACCGGCTGCTCGACGCGGACCGGCCCGACGTGGCCCTGCTCTGGCCCGGCGCGCGGGGCGAGGAGACGCCGCTGGCCCGCCGGCTGGCCGACGCCGGGGTACGTCTGCTCCTCGAACACCCCGCCGCCGACCTGCCCCCTGCGCCGGGGACGGTCGACGTGGCCGCCGAGGTCGTCGTGCCGTCGCAGTTCGCGCGCCGGCATTTCGCCGCCGCGAGCGGCCGGTGGGCGCATGCCGTCGAACCGCTGCTGCGCGCCTGCGACTGCCCGCCCGACCGCCCGCCCGCCGCAGGCACCGGGCCGGTACGCGTCACCTTCGTCAATCCCGAACCCGCCAAGGGTCTCGGCGTCGTGCTCGCCGTGGCGCAGGCCAGCGCCGTGCACCGGCTGCCGTTCCGCTTCCGGATCGTGGAGGGCCGGTGGACCGCCGCCGAGCTGCGCCGCATCGGTGTCGACCCGGACCGGATCCCCCATGTGGAGGTGGTGCCGTTCCGGGAGGACGTCTGCGCCCTGTACGCGCAGACCGACCTGCTGCTCGCGCCGAGCCTGTGGCAGGAGAGCTTCGGGATGGTCGCGCGGGAGGCAACGGTGCACGGCGTACCGGTCGTGGCGACCCGGGTCGGCGGGCTGCCGGAGGCGGTCGGCGCGGGCGGGATCTGCCTCGATCCGCCGCCCTGCGACCCGAACTATGCGGTGGCGCTGGCCGGCTCGGAGATCCGGCGGTGGCTGGAGGCGATGGTCGCGGTCCTGCGCGGGGACCATCGGGCACCGGCTGGACTGCGGGCGGACAGCGCCGCCGCCACCGTCGTCGCCTACCGGGAACTCCTGCTCGGCCCGGCGACGGCCGGCACCGGCCGGCCCGCGCAGCCGTAACGGCGACCGCGTGCCAGAGCGGCGGCAACCCGTACGGCCAGCTGCGGCCAGTCCCGTTCCCCGGCGAGGACCAGCACCGCGGCGAGGTTCGCCCGCTCCTCACGCAGCCAGCCCGCCGGGTCGGCAAGGGCCCGCTCCCGCAGGTCCACCGGCAGGGCGTCCCGGCCGTCGCCGCGTGGCGGCCCCGGCGTGTCGATCCGCCGGACGGCCTCGGCGGCCAGCACGCCCCAGGTGTGCGCGGCGCGGGCCACGGGGTCGGCGGGCGGCGTGTCCCCGCCGCCGACGTCGGTGGCTATGAACGCGGCAACCAGTGGGTGCACGAGGTAGTGGTTCGGACCGGGCACCCCCCGGTGGGCCAGGATCAGCAGGTGGCGGCGGACCAGTTCGTCCAGAGCCCGGACCGCCTCGCGGGTGCCGAGGCCGGCGCAGGTCAGCGGCACCCAGTCCGGCACCGACGGCGTCGGCAGACGGACCACCGCCGACAGCACCCGGGTGGCCGTCGGACTCAGCGAGCGGTGTACGGCCGTCAGGCCGTCCCGGACCGAGATCCCGTCGACGGCGAGTTCGTCCAGCAGGTGCCGGGGATTGCCGAGCAGGTCCGCCAGGTCGGCCAGCCACGTCCCGGACCGGACCCGGGCCGCCGCGATCCGCAGCGCGAGCGGGTGCCCGCCGCAGGCCCGGACGACGGCGCGGGCCGCGCCCAACTCCGCGTCGACCCGCCCGACGTCGAGGTGTGCCGCCAGCAGGTCCAGTGCCGCCGTCTCCGGCAGCGGGTCTACCCGGTGCCGCCACGCCCCGGGCAGGTCCAGCATGTGTCGGCTGGTGACGACGATGCCGCAGGTCGGCGCGGCCGGGACGAGCGGCTGGACCTGGTCGACCGAGCCCGCGTCGTCTAGCACGACCAGTAGTTGCCGGTGCGCGACCAGGCTCCGGTACAGGGCGGCGCGTTCGGCCAGCGAGTAGGGAATGTCCCGGTGGTCCACACCGAGACCGCGCAGCGCCTCCGCCACGACGTGCCGGGGGCTGCGCGGTTGCGGGCCGCTGCCGCGCAGGTCGAGATAGAGGTGCCCGTCGGGGTGGCCGGCCGCGGCCGTGTGCGCGACGTGCACCGCCAGGGCGGTCTTACCGACGCCGGGCATCCCGTGCAGCAGCAGTACGGGTGGGGCTGGACAGCTGCCCGGGTGCTTCGCCCCACGCAGGCGGCCGGCGAGATGGGCCACGTCGTCGGCGCGGCCGGCGAACGGGTACGGGGCCGGCGGCAACTGGGCCGGGTCGCACGGCACCGGCGTGCCCGGACGCTCGTCGCCCGCCCCGGTGACCATTTCGGCTGGCGGGGCCTCCGCCAGGTTCAGCGCCGGATCCTGGCGCAGGATCGCCGTCTCCAGCTCGGACAGCGCCGGCCCGGGATCGAGCCCGAACTCGTCGGCGAGGATCTCGCGACCCCGACGGCCGACCCGCAGGGCGTCCGGCTGCCGGCCGCTGCGGTACAGCGCCAGCATGAGCTGCACCCGCAGCCGCTCCCGTAGCGGGTGTTCGGTGACGTGCTCGGTCAACTCGGCGATCAACCGGTGGTGCCGGCCGAGCGTCAGCTCCAGGTCGACCAGCCACTCGTACTCGTCGAGCCGGTGCTCCTCAAGCCGGGTGCGGGCCGGCTCCAGGAGGTCGCCACCGGCCCCGGAGAGCGCCGGGCCGCGCCACAGCGAAAGCGCCGAACGCATCAGGTCGGCGGCGGCCGCGCACCGTCCCCGCTCGGCCTCGGCCCGGGCCAGCAGCGCCCGGTCGGTGAAGAGGTTCAGGTCCAGTTGCTCCGGCCGCAGGTCCAACCGGTACCCGCCTGGCTGGGTGGTGATCGGCTCGTCCGGCGAACCGGCCGAACGGATGGCCCGGCGCAGCCCGTGGATGTCGGACTGGATCTGCGCACGCGCGGTGGCCGGTGGCGCGTCGCCCCAGGTCGCGCCGATCAGCCGGTCCACCGTGACCACCTGGTTGGCGTTGAGCAGCAGGTACGCCAGCACCGTCAGCCGGCGGGGCCGGTGGATCTCGACTGGTTGCGCTCCTACGGTGACCCCGACCGGGCCGAGCACCGTGAACCGCAGGGTCATGGCCCGGGCACCGGATCCGGGGCCCGGTCGCGCACCGCGGCGACCGCCGGGGCGAGGGGGGCGATCGCGGCGAGCCGGTCCAGGTCCGCCGGCCAGTGCCGGCTCACCTCGGTGACCAGTTGGCGTACGTACCGGGCCTGCCACACCGGGTCGATGGCGAGCATGCTCTTGCGGAACCAGGTGTGGCGGAACGGCACCCCGGTGGTGTCGCCGGACCAGTCCCGCCGCTGCGGATCCCAGACCGCCGGGATCACCGGCGCGCAGGTCAACCCGAGGCGGTCCGCTTCGAGCAGCACCAGCCGCTGCTCGCAGAAGGCGGGCAGGGCGACCGGATCGCAGCCGGCCGGGTCGGCGTTGCCACGCATGAACCGCGCCGCCGTCGCGGTGAAGGCGGCCCGGTGCCGGTCGTCGTTGAACACCGCCAGTGAGGTGTTCGCCGCCCAGTCCGGCGGTGTGCCGGTGACCCTGCCGGCGCCGGGAAGCCGGTCCAGCGGCGGGTAGATGTCGCCGTTGGCGCGTTCCCGGTGCGCGAAGACGAAGTCGGCCCGGGTGGTGTCGACCGCCCTGAGCAGGAACAGGTCCAGGTCCAGCATGGCCACCGGGGCGCGTTCGGCGGCCAGCGCCACCAGCTTGCCCCCGGTGTAGTAGACGACCGGGTCGATGTCGTCGGCAGCGATTCCGGAGAGGTCCTCGGCCACGTCGGCGTAGAGGTCGAGCAGTCCCAGCCGATCCAGCAGCCGGGCACCGTCATGGTCGGTGTGCAGCCCAACGGGCCCGTGGAACCGCTGCCAGGACCGGACCGACAGCACGGTCGTGACGATCTCCCAGGGGGCGAACTCGTGGGTGGCACCCTGAGCGCGGCTCGGCGCGGTCCAGAGGGTGTGGAAGGCCGGTACCCTGGCCGTCGGGACGTCGCTCATGCTTTCTCTCCCACCAGGTGCACGTGCCGCCCCAGCCGGGACAGCACCGGGTCCTCGCCGGCGGCGCGGTCCAGGGCGAACACCGCCTCCAGATCGACGGTCGAGTCGCCGGACGCGGCGGCGAGCACGTCGTTGAAGATCCGGACGCCGTAGTGGCCGACGACGCGCAGCCCGGCCGCCCGCATCCGCCGCGCGACTTCCTCGGCGGGCAACGCCGGGCGGGTGAACCGGTGCCCGTCGAGGCCGACCGTGAGGGCACCGGAACGCAGTTGGTCGAGCAGGTGCCCGGGGTCGGCGCCCCGCGCGGCGGCGGCCAGCAGTTGGCCGTACGAGTTGCTGACCACCACCGAGACCAGGCATCCGGCGGGCAGCGTACGCAGGCAGCCGTCCAGGGCGGCGACCCAGTCGGGCAGGTACTCCAGCACGTTGTGCAGGCTGAGCCCGTGCGGGGCCTGTCCGGCCACCAGCCGGGGGACGTCGTCGACGGTGCCGGCGACGACGTCGCACCGCTGGAGCAGCCTCGCCGAGGCCAGCCGGTGCCGCGCCGCGTCCCGCAGGTCGGCGGCGGGCTCGACGAGGGTGACCCGGCGGCCGTGGCCGGCCAGGTCGGCGGCGAGCAGCCCGTCCCCGGCCCCCACGTCCAGCCAGCTGCGGTGCGCGGCGGTCAGGTGCCGGCCGAGGTTCGCGATGATCAGCCGGTGCCGCAGCCGCTGCCACGGCGTCTCCTCCAGGGCCGCGTACTGCGCGGCGAGCCCGTCGAACGCGTGTGGTGCCGTCGGGTTCACAGCCTCTCCCACAGCCGCTCCAGGTCGTCGTCCGTGGTGTAGTAGTGCGGGGCCAGCCGGATGTGGTCGGTCCCCGGGCCGGGCAGCCGACGCACCGAGGTGACCACCCCGCCGGCCAGCAGGTGCCGGGCCAGGACGTCGGCGTCCACGTCGTCGCGGCGGAACGCGGTGATGCCGCTCCATCGCGCCACGTCGGCTCCCGGCACGTGGTAGCCGCGCCCGGTCAGGCCGGCGACCAGCGTCCCGCGCAGGGACCGCAGCCGGTCGGTCACGGCGGGCAGCCCCACTTCGGCGAGCAGGGTCAGCGCGGCCCGCAACCCGAGCAGGCCCAGCACGTTGAGCGAGCCCGGCTCGAACCGTCGGGCGTCCTCGGCGAGCGGCCCGTCGGCGGCGTACCGCTTCGGGTCTTCCAGGCTGTGCCAGCCGACTGCCGGCACCCGGAGCTGGTCCAGCAGCGCCCGGCGGACGTACAGCACGCCCATCCCGGCCGGCGCCAGCAGCCACTTGTGCCCGTCGGCGGCGAGGAAGTCGACGTCCCGGGCGTCGACCGGGAACGCGCCGAGGGTCTGGATCGCGTCGACGGCCAGCAGCACCGACCGCCCGCGCAGGGCCCGCCCGAGACCGGACAGGTCGACCACCGGCCGGCCGGTCACGAAGTGGGCGGTGGAGACGACCACCAGCCGGGTCCGGTCGTCGACGGCGCCGAGCACCTCGTCGCTGCCGAGCGGCGCGTCCCGGTACGGCAGGGTGGCCACCTCGACGCCCTGCTCGCGCAGGCCGGCCCAGGGCAGCAGCAGGCTGGGGAAGTCGTCGGCGAGGACGAGGACCCGATCCCCGGCCCGCCAGCGCAGCGCCCCGGCGACGGTGCCCAGCGAGGCCGACGTGGACGGGCTCAGCGCGATCTCGTCGGCGTCCACCCGGAGCAGGTCGGCGGCGAGCCGCCGGGTGTCGTCGGCCAGGCCGGGGCAGAGCAGGTCGAACTGGCCCTCGCCGGCGGCCCGGTGCAGGTAGCCGGTGACCGCGTCGACCACCGGTCGGGGCAGCGGCGCGACGGCGGCGTGGGCGAGGAAGGTCCGGTCCCGGGTCACCGGGAAGACCTCCGCCCGGTGCGCGGCGTCCCGCAGGAGCCGCTCCAGCGGCGCGCTCATCCGGGTGGACCCGTGGCGGCGTACCGGACGGTGCGGGCGAGCCCTTCGGCGAGCGGGACGGTCGGCGTCCAGCCCAGGTCGGTCCGGGCCCGGGTGACGTCCAGGCTCTTGACGATCGGCCGGTCTCGGCGGGGTCCCCGGAAGATCGGCACCCGGGCCACAGCGTCGTACGCCTCGCTGACCATCCGGACCACGTCACGGATGGCGGTGGGCCGCCCGGAGCCGAAGTTGTAGCAGTCACCGGGGTGCCGGGCGAGGCGTTCGGCGACCCGCAGGTAGCCCTCCACCATGTCGCCGACGTAGAGGAAGTCCAGGCGGGTCGTGCCGTCGTCGCGGTCGCCGAAGTCGTACGGGCCGCCCTCGCCGAGCCGCCGGATCGCGTGCGGCACCAGCCGGGAGGTCTGCCGGTCGCCGGGCCCGTAGGTGTTCATGAACCGGCACACCGAGGCGGGCAGGCCGAACGTGCGGGCGTACGCCTGCACGGCCACGTCGGCGGCGATCTTCGACGCGCCGTAGAGGTTCGCGGCGGCGCGCGCCGGATCGTCCTCACGCAGCGGCCGGTCGTCATGGTTCTCGCCGTAGTACCCGCCCGTGGAGGCGAAGACGAACGCCTCCACGTGGTCGACCCGACGGACCGCCTCCAGCAGGGTGTATGTGCCACCCGCGTTCACCGCGAGGGTGTCGGCCGGCGCGCGGACGCTCTCCGGCACCAGCGGCTGGGCGGCCAGGTGGAAGACCGCCTGAGGCCGCCACCGACGCAGCACCCCGGTGACCGCCGCCTCGTCGCGGACGTCACCCCCTACCACGTCGACCTGGGTCCGCGCCGGGCTGTCGGCGAGGACACCGGCCTGTTCCGGGTCCCGGTCGAGCACGCCCACCTCGGCGCCGAGCGCGACCAGTCGGATCACCAGGTGGCCGCCGCCGAACCCGCAGCCGCCGGTGACCAGCACCCGCCGGCCGGTCCAGAACGTCGCCGGGTCGACTGCGGACGGCCCGACCGGGATCGGGGGAGTCCCCGGACCGGCCGATGGGATCGACGCGCTCATCGCGTGGTGCCGGCGAGTACCGGACGCGCCGCCGGATCGAGGTGCCGAGCGCGGGCCGCCCGTACGGTCGCCCGAAGTCCCTGGTCGAAGTCGAACCGGGGGCGGAAGGAGGTGAATTCGCCGAATTTCGTGCCGTCAAGGTGCTGGCGGCTGATCGTGGTCACCCCCGGTGTCTGCCCCCGTACCACCACCCGGAACCCGTTCGCCATGATCCGTTCGGCGCGCTGCGGGTCGTGGTCGCGTTCGTGGCTTGCGGCGGCCTCGACGATCCTCCGCAGCACCTCCGGCGTGCTCAGGTTGACGCAGCCGGCGATGTTGAACACCTCGCCCCGGCAGGCCGGGCGGACGGCGGCGAGCAGCAGCGCCGCCACCACGTCGTCGACGTAGACGTAGTCCCGCCAGTGACCGATCGACTCGAAGTACAACTCCGGTGGCACCGGGCCGGTGGGGTCGAAGAGAAGCGACAATGACCGGGGGACCAGCCGGTAGCGGCAGTTCCGGTCGTCCGGGCCGAACACGTTGCACAGCCGCAGGACGACGGTGGGGATGCCGAAGGACTGGTGGAAGGCCTGCCCCATGACGTCCCCGGCGAGCTTCGCCGCATCGTAGATCCCGATGCCCCGCAGCGGGCTCTGCTCCGTGTATCGGTTGCCCTCCATCTCGCCGTAGACCTTGTCGGTGGAGGCGATGACCACCGAGTCGGGAACGGTGGCCGGCGAGCGGCGCAGTGCGTCGAGCAGGTTGACTGTGCCGATGGCGTTGGTGGCGATCGCGCCGGCCGGGTCCTGTGCCGCCCGCTCGATGACCGAGTACGCCGCCAGGTGGAACACCGACCGGAAAGGGCCGTCGGCCAGGGCCTGCTGGAGGTCCTGCGGGGACCGGATGTCGCCAGCGACGAAACGCAACCGCGACCCGGCCCCAGCCGGCAGAGTCGGTCGCACCCGCGCGGCCCGCTCCGGCGTCTGGTCGTTGTCGAAGACGGTGACCTCGCCGCCGAGGGCGAGCAGGTGCCGGACGAGGTGAGCGCCGACAAACCCGAGCCCGCCGGTCACCAGGTAACGGCCACCCGCCACCGTCGCGGCGGGCACCGGCCGCGCCTCGGGTTCCTGGGCGCCGTCCGCCGCTACGGGCGCGGGGGTGCGGGGGCCTGGAGACTCCAGGGAGCCATCGGCGGCTGCGTGGGACACCCGTGACTCTGGTTCCACCACAACCTCGCTTACTGTCGGTGACCTTCTGCTGCTGCGGGGACTGCCGGCCGCCTACAGTCGGGAGATCCTGCGCTGGGTGGTCCATAGTGTCACCACCGCCGACATGGTGACCGGAATCACTGGTCACGGCCCAGGTTACGATGCCCGCACCAGAGCGGCAACGTCGTGGTGATCTCGTAACGGTAACGCGGGGGCCGCTACAGTCTACAGTGGAGCCACTACCTTAAGTGACTATCCAGCTCGCCGGCGCCCGCGGTGCGACCTGAGCAGGACCACGCCGTTGCTGTCCCCGGTGCGGATCCGCAACCAACCGATCCTCACCGCTCCGCGGCTCCCGACGGTACGCGATCCAGGGTGCTCGGTGACCGCGTCGCCGTGAGCATGCTGTTGGCGGACCTCGGGGCGTCGAGTCGCCTGCCGAGGAGGATCCAGGCGCCCACGGCTGCCATCGGCATCGCCACCAGGAGCATCATCGCGATCTTGTCGAGCCTTCCGCCCTCCACCAGCAGCGCGCCCGTGGGCAGAGACAGAACCATAGCCAGGCGAGGGCGATCTCCTGCAACTGGAAACCCACCGCCAGGCCGCGTACTCGGCGCCGGAGTAGTTCACGCCGCAGCTGGCTCGCGGCCAACAGCAGGTCCGCCGGGCGTTCGGCCAGCCCGAACCCGGTGACGCTCTCGTCGACCGTGCGGGTGCGTCCGTTCGTGAGCCGGGTGAACAGGCCGAGTTCGACGCCGACCGCGAGGGGCCACGGTGGACCTGCCCGGCCGCGTCGCTGTGGGCCGGTGGCGCCTGCCCCACACATCGTCGCCGATCCGGGCACCGCCCGCACCGGCAACCGCCGGACGTCACCGGACCAGGTACGGCACGGCCCAGCTGATCCCGCCGGTTGGCGATCGGATGATCGTCCTTCCTGACAAGGTGGGGGGATGGCCATGCTGTTCCGCTCCCGTCTGACCGACTGGACGGTCTTCGTCCCGGTGCTGGCGATCCTGGTGTTGCTCCTGACCTGGGAGCGCGACCTGTCCGGACCCGCCGTGGTCGTGTTGGCCGTGCTGCTGGCCGGCGCGGTGCTGGCCGCCGTGCACCACGCGGAGGTGGTGGCCCACAGGGTGGGGGAGCCGTACGGCTCGCTCGTGCTCGCCGTGGCCGTCACCGTCATCGAGGTCGCGCTGATCGTCACGCTCATGATCAGCGGCGGCGAGAAGACGGCGTCCCTCGCGCGCGACACCGTCTTCGCGGCCATCATGATCACCTGTAACGGCATCCTCGGGCTGTCGCTGCTGCTCGGCGCGCTGCGCCGCCGGGTGGCGGTGTTCAACTCCGAGGGCACCGGCGGGGCACTGGCCACCGTGACCACCCTCGCCACGCTGAGCCTCGTGGTGCCGAACTTCACCAGCCGGCCGGGCCCGCAGTTCACCCCGGCGCAGCTCACCTTCGCCGCCGTGGTCTCGCTCGCCCTCTACGGCCTGTTCGTCATGGTGCAGACCGGCCGCCACCGTGACTACTTCCTGCCCGTCAACAGTCAGGGACGGGTGCTCGACACGGACGGGCACGCCGAGCAGCCCTCGAACCGGGCCACCCTGATCAGCGCCGGCCTGCTGTTGGTGGCGCTGGTCGCCGTGGTCGGCGACGCCAAGTCGGTGTCCCCGGCGATCGAGTCCGTCGTCACCGGGGCGAACCTGCCCCCGTCGTTCGTCGGTGTGGTCATCGCGCTGCTGGTGCTGCTGCCCGAGACGATCGCCGCCGCCCGGGCCGCCCACCGCGACCGCGTGCAGATCAGCCTGAACCTCGCCCTGGGCTCGGCGATGGCCAGCATCGGCCTGACCATCCCGGCGATAGCGATCGCCTCGATCTGGTTGGAGGGGCCGCTGCTGCTCGGCCTCGGCGGCACCCAGTTGACCCTGCTCGCCCTCACCGTCGTCACCAGTGTGCTGACCGTGGTGCCGGGGCGGGCCACTGTGCTCCAGGGCGGCGTGCACCTGGTGCTGCTCGCCGCGTTCGTCTTCCTCGCCGCCAGCCCCTGACCACCCGAGCCGCCCCTGCGCAACCGTCGGCCAGGTCACCCCACCGGCACCGGGGCGCGCCGGCGGCATGCCGGCTGAGAGGATCCCCGGGTACGCACCCGAGGGAGGACCCACTGAACAGTCACCACCCCGCCGCCGTGCTCTTCGACATGGACGGCACCCTCGTCGACAGCGAGAAGCTGTGGGACGTGGCGCTGCGCGAACTGGCGGCCGAGTACGGCGGCACCCTCTCCGACACCGCCCGCAAGACCATGATCGGCATCAGCATGGCTGCGTCGATGCGCATCCTGCACGACGACCTGGGCCAGCCGGAACGCGACCCCGAGACGAGCGCGGCGTGGATCAACGCCCGCATCCTGGAGCTGTTCCGCACCGGACTGCGCTGGCGCCCCGGCGCGCTGGCCCTGCTGCGGGCCGTCCGGGCGGCGGGCATCCCGACCGCGCTGGTGACCTCCAGCGGCCGGCCCCTCGTGGAGGTGGCCCTGGACACCCTCGGGCGGGACAGCTTCGACGCGGTCGTCTGCGGCGACGAGGTCGACGCGGCCAAGCCGCACCCGGAGCCGTACCTGACCGCCGCCCGGCTGCTCGGCGTGCCGATCGCCCGCTGCGTGGCGATCGAGGACTCGCCGACGGGGGTGGCCAGCGCGCTCGCCGCCGGCGCGGCGGTGCTGGCCGTACCGGCGGAGGTGCCGATCGGGCCCTTGGACGGCGTACACCAGTTGGAGAGCCTGACCGGCGCGGACCTGGAACTGCTGGCCGCGCTGCTCGGCGCGCCCCCGCCCGGCGCCTGACGTGACGAGGGGCCCCGCCGACCGGCGGGGCCCCTCGTCGTCGATCGGGATCAGTCGTGCGCGATGGCGCCGAGCACGTTGATCCGGGCGGCCCGGACCGCCGGGAGCGCCGCGGCGACCACCCCGACGATCGCGGCGAGACCGAGGAAGACCCCCATCTGGGTCCAGGGCAGCACCAGGTCGGTGATCCCCTCGTCCCGCAGCGCCTCGACCACGGCCGCGCCGAGGCCGGCGCCGACGACGACGCCGAGCAGCGCGCCGAAGACCGAGATCACCACCGCCTCCACGGTGATCATCCGCATGGTCTGCGCCCGGCGCAGGCCGATCGCCCGCAGCAGACCCAGCTCCCGGGTGCGCTCCAGCACCGACAGCGCCAGGGTGTTGATGATGCCGAGGACGGCGATCACGATGGCCAGCGCCAGCAGGATCTGGATCATCGTGAGCAGCCCGTCCAACTGGCCGGTCTGCTGCTCGATGAACGCCTCCCGGTCGGCCACCGACACTTCGGGGGAGTCGGCCAGCAGCGCCTCGATCTGCGGCTGCACGTCGGCCACCCGGGTGCCCGGGGCCAGCTGGATGAAGCCCTGGATCGGCTGCGGGATGGTGAAGCCGCGCGCCGCCTCCGCCGGCAGCACCACCGGGTTGGTCAGCTGGGAACTGGCGTAGATGCCGGTCACCGTGTAGGTCTGTGCCTCACCCCGGGACGTCTGCACCGGCACCTTCGACCCCACGGAGAGGCCGCGCGCCTTCGCGGTGTCCGAACTGACCAGCATCTCGTCCGGCGCCAGCCGGTCGATGTTCCCCGCGGTCGGCTCGGCCCCGAAGATCTGCCGCAGCGCGGCCACGTCGCTGCTCGCCGCCACCCAGGTGCGCTCGCCGCCGACCATCGCCAGGTCGCCGTACTCGCCGTCGGCCAGGCGCACCCCGGGGATCGCGGCGGCCTTCTCCAGCACCGCCGGGTCGAAGCTCGGCGGCCGGGGGCCGCTCTGCGCCCCGGCGATCACCAGTTCCGCCTTCAGGTTGTCCTGGGCGAGCCCGCCGATGCTGCTCTTCGCCGAGTCCAGGATCACCGTCACCCCGGTGACCAGGGCGATGCCGACCATCAGCGCGGCGGCGGTGATGGCGGTACGGCGCGGGTTGCGCCCGGAGTTGAGCCGACCCAGCTTGCCCGGCACGGACCAGGCGAAGATCGCGCCGAGCAGGCTCACTACCGGCCGGCTGATCAGCGGGGTGAGCAGGGCGACGCCGATGAAGGCGAACAGCACCCCGCCGAGGATGGTGACCAGGGTGCTGCCCCCGGCGTTGCCGGTGAGGCCCAGGGCCAGCAGCGCGCCGCCGATGGCGGTGACGATCGCCCCGGCCACGGTGACCTTGGTCAGCGGGCGGTCGGGGGTGGCCACGTCCTGCATCGCCGCGATCGGCGGGATCCGGGACGCCCGCAGTGCCGGCAGCAGCGCCGCCACCACGGTGATCACCAGGCCGACGGCGAACGCGCCGATCACGGCGGAGAGCGGCACCCCGACCCCCGCCAGGGTCAGCCCGCCGGCGAACGTGCTGAACAGGTACGCCAGCAGCGCGCCGATGCCGATGCCGGCGCCGAGGCCGAGCACCGAGGCCACCAGCCCCACCGCGACGGCCTCCAGTACCACCGATCCGATGATCTGCCGGCCGCTGGCCCCGACGGCGCGCATCAGCGCCAGTTCCCGGGTGCGCTGCGCCACGATGATCGAGAAGGTGTTGAGGATGAGGAAGGTGCCCACCAGCAGCGCCACCGCGGCGAAGCCGAGCAGGATCCGGTTGAAGAAGGACAACGCCTCCTTCATGCCGGCCGCCGCGTCCTCGGACAGCTGCGTACCGGTCTTCACCTCGAACTCGGCGCCCACCGCGGCGGCCACGGCGTCGCGCAGTTCCTCGTCCGACACCCCGCCGGCGGCGGTGACCGAGATGTTGCTGTAGGTGTCCGGCGCGCCGAGCATCAGCCGCTGCGCGACCGGCGTGGTGAACATGATCTCGTTGGCGCCACCGATGGAGTCCCGGCCGCCGCTGTAGCCGAACAGGCCGACGATGGTGAACTCCTGCTTGGGCGCGAGGGTCAGCACGCCGACCCGGTCGCCGACCTTCACCTTGCCGGCCACCGCGAGCGCCTTGTTGATGACGATCTCGTCGTCGGCCTGCGGCGCCCGCCCCTCACGCAGCTGCACCAGGTCGCTCTCGCCGGTCCAGTTCTCGCCCAACTGGGGCGGACCGAACGAGGCGACCGCCTTGCCGTTGCTGCCGATCAGCCGGGCCCCGTCGACGCCGACGACGCCGGTGGCCTCGGCCACCCCGGGCACCGCCCGGACCTTCTCCAGCGTGGCCGCTGGCACCGGCGAGGTGGCCTGCATGCCCTCGGTCTCGCCGATGTCGATCTTCGGCTTGGCGGCGACGTTGACGTCCACGCCCTCGTACGCGTCGGCGAAGATCGCGTCGAACGAGCGGCCGAGGGTGTCGGTGAGCACGAACGCACCGGAGACGAACATGACGCCCAGCACCACCGCCAGGCCGGAGAGGATCAGCCGGACCTTGCGGGCCAGCAGGCTCTTCAGGGTCGCCCTGAACATCAGCGCGCCACCTCGGCGGGGGTGTCCAGCTTCTTCATGGTGTCCAGCACCGTGTCGGCGGTCGGCTCGATCAGCTCGGAGACGATCTGCCCGTCGGCGAGGAAGACCACCCGGTCGGCGTACGCGGCGGCGGTCGGATCGTGGGTGACCATCACGATGGTCTGCCCGTGCTCGCGCACCGAGTTGCGCAGGAAGTTCAGCACCTCCGCGCCGGCACGCGAGTCCAGGTTGCCGGTCGGCTCGTCGGCGAAGATCACCTCGGGCCGGGCGACCAGCGCGCGGGCGCAGGCCACCCGCTGCTGCTGGCCCCCGGAGAGCTGCGCCGGCCGGTGGTCCAGCCGGTCCCGCAGCCCCACCGTGGCGATCACCGTGTCGTACCAGGCCGGATCCGGCTTGCGCCCGGCGATCGACAGCGGCAGCAGGATGTTCTCCTTGGCCGTCAGCGTCGGCAGCAGGTTGAACTGCTGGAAGATGAAGCCGACCTTGTCCCGGCGCAGCTTCGTCAGGCCCGCGTCGCCCAGGCCGGTCACCGTGGTGTCGCCGATCGACACCGTCCCCCGGGTCACCGAGTCCAGCCCCGCGAGGCAGTGCATCAACGTCGACTTGCCCGAGCCCGACGGTCCCATGATCGCCGTGAACCGGCCCCGCTCGAACTCCGCGCTCACCCCCCGCAGTGCGATGACCTGCGCCTCGCCACTGCCGTACACCTTCCACACGTCGTTCGCCCGGGCCGCGGCCTGCGCCTGCTGGCCTACCGTCGCGGTCACGTCATCTACCTCTTCCGTCTGTCCTTCGATCCGCGCCGCCCCCGCTGGTCCGGCGCGGCAGTTCCATCATCTGTGCCCGCCGGCGCCGATCCGTCCGACTCCGGTCGGAGCCACGGCGGATTTCACGCTGCGGGTGCCCCCCCAGTGCCGACTCAGGGTTGCCCCTGAGTCGGCGATCGGTCGACGGCTTTTTCCGCCGGCCGGGACCGATCCTGCACAGTGACGCCGCGTCAGGGTCAACCTCCCGGCGCCGTCTCCGGTCACGGTAGGTGACGGCGACAACCGCGCCGCCGGGCCCCGGCACATTCCCTGGTACGCCGTGGACCGGCCGGCGACGAGGCGTTACGCCCGCGGGCGGACCAGACCCGACTCGTACGCCAGCACCACGGCCTGCACCCGATCGCGCAGCCCCAGCTTCGTCAACACGTGCCCGACGTGGGTCTTGATGGTGGTCTCGCTGACCGACAAGGCCCGGGCGATCTCGGCGTTGGACAGCCCCCTGGCCATGTGCACGAGCACCTCCCGTTCCCGCTCGGTCAGCGCGCCCAGCACCCGGGGCGGCGTTGCCGCGGGGTCGGGCAGCGCGTCGGCGAACCGGTCCAGCAGGCGCCGGAGGATGCGCGGCGCCACCACCGCGTCCCCGGCGGCCACGGTGCGGATGGCGGCCACCAGGTCGTCGGCCGGCACGTCCTTGGCCAGGAAACCGCTCGCCCCGGCCCGCAGCGCCCCCACCACGTACTCGTCCAGGTCGAAGGTGGTCAGGATCAGCACCCGCACCGGCAGCCGGGCGTCGACGATCGCCCGCGTCGCGGCGACCCCGTCCATCCGCGGCATCCGGATGTCCATCAGCACCACGTCGGGCAGCAGCCGGCGGGACAGCTCCACCGCCTCCAGGCCGTCGGCGGCCTCGGCCACGATGTCCAGGTCGTCCTCCGTGCCCAGCACCATCCGGAAGCCCGTACGCAGCAGCGGCTGGTCGTCGGCGAGCAGGATGCGCACCGGTCGTGCCGGCACCGTCGTGTCGGTCACCTGGTTCCCCCGTTCCGATCCCCGGTCACGCCGCCGCGCCCCGGGGATCCACCGGGATCCTCGCGGACACCCGGAAGCCCCCGCCCGGGCGTGCCCCGGTGCGCAGGACACCACCGTAGAGGGCGACCCGCTCCCGCATCCCGACCAGGCCGTGCCCGATCCGGTCGCCGTCCGGCCCGGGGCCGCGCCCGGTGTCGGTGATCTCCACGTCGACCGTGCCCCCGTCGAAGCCCAGCAGCACCTGCACGGTGGCTGAGCCGGCGTGCTTGAGCGTGTTGGTCAGCGCCTCCTGGGTGATCCGGTAGAGGGTCAGCGCCACCCCCTCCTCCAGCGCCCCCGGGGTGCCCCGGACCCGCAGGGTCACCGGCAGGCCGGCCTCGCGTACCTGCTCGACCAGCGCCTCGATGCCGGCGAGTCCCGGTTGCGGGGCCAGGTCGGCGGCCGGCTCGGCATCGGTACGCAGCACGTCGAGCAGCCGGCGCAGCTCCCGCAGCGTGGCCCGGCTGGTCTCCTCGATGGTGGCGATCGCCCCGTCGGCCGCGACCGGATCCCGGGGCAGTACGCGACGGGCGCCCGTGGCGAGCACCCCCATCACGCTGACGTGGTGCGCGACCACGTCGTGCAGTTCCCGGGCGATGCGGCGACGCTCGTCGGCGACCGCCCGCTCGGCCAGCGAACGCTGGTTCTCCTCGGCGGCCCGGGCCCGCTCCCGCAGCGCCTCCGTGGAGGCCCGGCGGGCGTGCACGGCCCGTCCCACCGAGTACGACACCACCCCGATCAGCAGATTGTTCAGCACCAGGTACGTGGAGTTGACCTCCGCCAGCAGTTCGTCGGGCGGCGCGGCGGCGCTCGTGACCCCGACCGGGACCCACAGCGCCAGCGCCGCCACGGCCGCCGTACCCGGTGGCCCGGCGGCGGCCATCGTGTAGGTGAGCACCATGAAGGTCAGGCCCTGCGCGGTCGGCGCGGGACCGACCAGCAGGGGCACCGCCAGGGTCGCCACCGCCATCCCGACCGCCGCCCACGGCGCCACCCGCCGCCACACCACCGGCGCGGCACAGACCACGCTCCAGCCCAGCGCCGCCAGCAGCCGTCCCGGCCAGTACTCGCGGGGCGTCAGCGCCGTGAGCACCACCTCCGCGACGACGAGCCCGCCGGCGAGGAGCACGTCCGCGGCGAGCGGGTGCCCGCGCAGCCACGCCCGGGGCCCAGAAGTCATACCGCGACGCTATCCGGCGACGCGCCCGATTGATCGTCGCGGACGGTGAACCCCGCCTCCTCCCTCAGGAGGAGAGTCACTCATCCCCGGCGGGGCGGCGCTGGCCCCACGCGGTCATCCGCCGGCCCGTGCGGTTGTTCGCCGGCTCCGTGGTCACTCGTCGGCCCCCGGAGGCGTCGGGCGGGACCGGGCGTCGCGCAGCGGATCCGGCGCCGCCTGCGTCGGGAACGGCGGCGGCGTGCCCCCGAAGGTCGGGCAGAGAGCCTGGTGGCTGCACCAGTCGCAGAGCCGGCTCGGCCTGGGGCGGAAATCCTGCTGGGCGGTCGCCTGCTCGATCGCCCGCCACAACGCCACCACCGTGCGCTCAAAGCGCAGCAGCTCGTCGGCGTCCGGGGCGTAGTCGCAGACCTCCGCGTCCTTCAGGTAGAGCAGCCGCAGCACCCGGGGCACCACGCCCCGGGTGCGCCAGAGCACCAGCGCGTAGAACTTGAGCTGGAACAACGCCCGCGCCTCGAACGCCTCCCGCGGCGCACCGCCGGTCTTGTAGTCGACCACCCGCAGCGCCCCGTCGGGCGCCACGTCGAGCCGGTCGACGTAGCCCCGGATCAGCAGCTCCTCGTCGACCACCGCCGAGATCAGGCTCTCCCGCTCGGCCGGCTCCAACCGGCGCGGGTCCTCCACCGTGAAGTAGCCCTCCAGCAGTCCGGCGGCGGACCGGAGGAACTCGGCCGCCGCCGGGGAGTCGCCGTCGGCGAACAGCGCCGCCAGCTCGGGCTGCTCGGTGACCAACCGATCCCACTGCGGGGCCACCAGGTCGCCCGCCGCCGTCGGGGTGCGCCCGGCGGCCGGCAGGTCGAACAACCGCTCCAGCACCGCGTGCACCAGCGTGCCCCGGGCCTGCTCGACGGTCGGCCGCTCGGGCAGCCGGTCGATGCTGCGGAACCGGTAGAGCAGCGGGCAGGTCTTGAAATCCGCCGCCCGCGACGGCGACAGCGAGGCCCGCACCGTCGCCGGGACCTCGGCCGGGGTCGAGGACTGCTGCGTGGTCACCGGTTGCGCCGTCATGCCCGGAAGGTTAGGGCACCGGTATGACACCACCGCCGTCGCCGCACCGGCGCATGATCCCCGCCGCGTAGCATCGAGCCGATGGAGCAGACGAGGCGACCGCGCCGCCGGCCCGACGCGCGGACCGGCCTGACCGTCGGCAGGGTGTTCGGGGTGCCACTGCACCTCAACGGCTCGATGGTGCTGCTCACCCTGCTGGTGACCGTGCTGTACGCCGAGTTCGCCCGCCGCCAGCTCGATCTCTCGCAGCTCGCCGGCTACCTGATCGGCTTCGGCTTCGTGGTCTCCCTGCTCGGCTCGGTGCTCCTGCACGAGCTCGGCCACGCCCTCACCGCCCGCCGCTACGGCATCGGTGTGCGCGGGATCACCCTGGAGCTGCTCGGCGGCTACACCGAGATGGACCGGGACGCCCCGACACCCCGGATCGACCTGCTGGTGTCCCTCGCCGGCCCGGCCGTCTCCGCCGTGCTCGGCGTGCTCGCGGTCGCCGCCACCCTCGCCCTGCCCGACCGCACCCTGGCCAACCAGCTCGCGTTCCAGCTGGCGGTGAGCAACGTCATCGTCGCGCTGTTCAACATCCTGCCCGGGCTGCCGCTCGACGGCGGGCGGGCGCTGCGGGCGGCGGTCTGGGCGGTCACCCGCGACCGGCACCGCGGCACCGAGGTCGCCGGCTGGGTGGGACGCGTCGTGGCCGTCGGCACCGCCGCGCTGGTCGCCCTGCTCACCCTCACCCGTGACCTGGTGCCGCTGGCGCTGCCGCTGATGCTGCTCGTCGCGTTCACCCTGTGGCGCGGTGCCGGCCAGTCGATCCGGATGGCCCGGATCAGCCGACGCTTCCCGCTGATCGACCTGTCCCGGCTGGCCCGGCCGGTGCTCGCCGTGCCCACCGGTACGCCGCTGGCCGAGGCGCACCGGCGGCGCGTCGACGGGGGCACCCCGGACGCCGCGCTCCTCGTCACCGACACCGCCGGGCGGCCGATCGCCCTGGTCGACCCGGCCGCGGCGCAGGCCGTGCCCGTGGAACGCCGACCGTGGCTGGCCGTCGACGCGGTCGCCCGCTCGCTGGCCGCGCTGCCCTCGATGCCGGTCGGTCTGGACGGGGAACGCGTGATGGAGACGGTGCAGACCCACCCGGGCGCGCAGTACGTGGTGACCTCAGGCGAAGATGTCGTCGGCATCCTGCACATCGCGGATCTGGCTCAGCTCCTCGAACCTCAACGGAAGATGAACACGTGACCGCAACTCCCCCCGTCGCCCCGGCCGACCCGGGCACCCCGGTGCCCGCCGACACCCCGGCGTTGCCCCCCGTGCACCGCGGCCCGTTCCGGCCCGGCGACCGGGTGCAGCTGACCGACCCCAAGGGGCGCATGCACACGGTCACCCTGGAGCCGGGCAAGGCGTTCCACACCCACCGCGGCATCCTGGAGCACGAGGCGCTGATCGGCCTGCCCGACGGCAGCGTGGTCACCACCTCCGGCGGCGGCACCGCGTTCCTCGCCCTGCGTCCGCTGCTGTCGGACTACGTGCTCTCCATGCCACGCGGCGCCCAGGTGATCTACCCGAAGGACTCCGCCCAGATCGTCGCCATGGGCGACATCTTCCCCGGCGCCAAGGTCCTGGAGGCCGGCGCCGGCTCCGGCGCGCTGTCCTGCTCGCTGCTGCGCGCCGTCGGCACCGAGGGTGAGCTGCACTCCTTCGAGGTGCGCGACGACTTCGCCCAGATCGCCCGGCGCAACGTCGAGGCGTTCTTCAACAGGCCGCACCCGGCGTGGCACCTGCACGTCGGCGACGTCGCCGGCTGCACCGAGACCGGTTTCGACCGGATCATCCTCGACATGCTCACCCCGTGGGAGACCCTCGACATGGTCGAGCGGGCCCTGGTGCCCGGCGGCGTGTTCATCGGCTACGTCGCCACCACCCCGCAGCTCTCCGAGCTGGTCGAGGCGCTGCGCGAGCGCGGCGGCTGGACCGAGCCGCGGGCCTGGGAGTCGCTGGTCCGCGACTGGCACGCCGAGGGCCTGGCCGTGCGACCGGACCACCGCATGATCGCGCACACCGCGTTCCTGGTCTCCGCGCGTAAACTCGCCCCCGGCGTCACCGCTCCGCCGCGCCGCCGCAAGCCGAGCAAGGGCGCCGAGGCGTACGCCGAACGCCGCCAGGCGCTACGCGAGGTCGAGGCCGCCAGGCAGGCGGCGGCAGCCGAGGCCCAGCAGTCGACGGCGGAAGCCCAGCGGGTAGCGGCGGCCGGTGACCCGGAACGGCCGTGACGGCACGGCGGGGCGACGAGGAGTGAACGGACGGATCCCGCCCGCCGGCGCGCGCCGGCGGGCCGGGCACGGGGAGGTGGCATGAGCCGGCCGGGTTTCGGCGGGGGTGACCTGCCGGCGGTGTTCCCGGACTGGTCGCCCTACCAGGACCTCGAATCGGCGGCCCGGGCGTACCTGCGGGATCCCGACGTCGCGCTGGAGGCGCTCGGCGGGGTGCTGCGGGGCGCGTCGGTGCTCGGCTTCACCCTGGAACGCTTCGTCAACGAGGTGAACGGGGTGTGGCAGGAGGTCGTGGTCTGCGACGGCAGCCGGCTCGTCCTCTGGCACGGCGAGGACGTGCCGCCGGGGGAGGGGCCGGCGGGGTCGATGACCTCGTCGCTGCGGGTGGTGCCGGTCTCCACGGTGACCGAGGTCGGCTGCCGGCGCCGGCTGACCCGCGACGACGACGGCGGGATCCAGGTCGACAGCATCGACGTCTACCTGCTGCTCACCTCGCTGGACGAGGCGCCGCCCAGCGACGAGTCGGTCGGCGCGCCCCGACACGACGCGCTGCGCTTCGGCAAGACCCTCGACGACGGCGGCGCCGGGCAGATCGCCCGCCTGGAGGAGTTCGCCCGCCTGGTCGCCTCGGTGGTCGGCCGCCCGATGCTCTGAGCCGTACGACCGGACCGGCCGCGCCAGGCGGGGCGCGCGGCCGGGGTCGTCCCTCCGCGCCCGACGGCACGGGGGACAGGCCGTCAGTCCTCCTCGGCCTCCGGGCCGGCCACCTCGACGCCGTCGCTGCCGCGCACCACGTGGATGCACTCGCCCGGGCATTCCTTCGCCGAGTCGATGACCTCGAGGCGCAGGTGTTCCGGCACGTCGACCCGGCTGCCCGGGGCCAGCCGCAGCTCGCCGTCGGGTCCCTTGACGTACGCGAGCCCGTCGACGTCGAATTCGAAGACCTCGGGCGCGTACTGCACGCAGAGCCCGTCTCCCGTGCAGAGATCCTGGTCAACCCAGACCTGCAGCTGATCCGTCACGACCTCCGCCACGGCGTAACCCCCATGTTCTCCCGTCCCACGCCCCGACGGTACCCGAACGCCGGGACCGGCCCCCGGGGCCACCCTTCGCGATCAAGGTTCGGTGACGAGCGCGTTGCGTGGGACCGAATCGGCCTCATAGCGGCTAGTGTTAGGGCAGAACGTTCAAGCCCCCCGGGGAGGTGGGACGTGGCACGCAGCGACGACGCGGACTCGCGCGCCGCACGGTGGGAGAAGGAGGCCCACGATCTCTCCACGCAGGTCGCGTTCCTTCAGGAGGAACTCGCCCTGGTGCGGCGCAAGTTGACCGAAAGCCCCCGACACGTCCGGCAGCTCGAAGAGCGGTTGGCGGCCACCCAGGCACAGTTGGCGCGGCTGACAGAGAACAACGACCGGCTCGTGAGCACCCTCAAGGAGGCGCGCGCGCAGATCGTGACGCTCAAGGAGGAGATCGACCGCCTCGCGCAACCGCCGAGTGGTTATGGCGTCTTCCTCGCGCGGCACGACGACGGCACGGTGGACGTCTTCACCGGCGGGCGCAAGCTCCGCGTCGCCGTCTCGCCCTCGCTGGACGTCGCCGAGTTGCGGCGCGGCCAGGAGGTCCTGCTCAACGACGCGCTCAACATCGTCGACGCGCTCGGCTACGAGCGGGTCGGCGAGGTGGTGATGCTCAAGGAGATCCTCGCGGGTCCCGACGACGGCCCGGGCGACCGGGCGCTGGTGGTCTCGCACTCCGACGAGGAGCGCATCGTGCACCTCGCCGAGTCCCTGATCGGCGCGCCGATCAGGGCCGGCGACTCGCTCATGATCGAGCCCCGCTCGGCGTACGCGTACGAGCGGATCCCGAAGAGCGAGGTCGAGGAACTGGTCCTGGAGGAGGTGCCCGACGTCGGCTACACCGACATCGGTGGCCTCCACTCGCAGATCGAGCAGATCCGCGACGCGGTGGAGCTGCCCTTCCTGCACGCCGACCTGTTCCGTGAGCACCAGCTCCGCCCGCCGAAGGGCATCCTGCTCTACGGCCCGCCCGGCTGCGGCAAGACGCTGATCGCCAAGGCGGTGGCCAACTCGCTGGCGAAGAAGATCGCCGAGCGGGAGGGCAAGGAGCGGCACACCAGCTTCTTCCTCAACATCAAGGGCCCGGAGCTGCTCAACAAGTACGTCGGCGAGACCGAGCGGCACATCCGGCTGATCTTCCAACGGGCCCGCGAGAAAGCCGGCGAGGGCACCCCGGTCATCGTGTTCTTCGACGAGATGGACTCGATCTTCCGGACCCGTGGCTCCGGTGTCTCCTCCGACGTGGAGAACACCATCGTCCCGCAGTTGCTCAGCGAGATCGACGGTGTGGAGGGGCTGGAGAACGTCATCGTCATCGGCGCCTCCAACCGGGAAGACATGATCGACCCGGCGATCCTGCGCCCCGGCCGACTCGACGTGAAGATCAAGATCGAGCGGCCGGACGCCGAGGCGGCCAAGGACATCTTCTCCAAGTACATCCTCTCCGGGCTGCCGCTGCACCCGGACGATCTGGCCGAGCACGGCGGCGACCCCCAGGCCACCGTCGCGGCGATGATCGACGCGGTCGTGCTGCGGATGTACTCGGAGACCGAGGAGAACCGCTTCCTCGAGGTCACCTACGCCAACGGCGACAAGGAAGTCCTCTACTTCAAGGACTTCAACTCGGGGGCGATGATCCAGAACATCGTCGACCGGGGCAAGAAGATGGCCATCAAGGAGTTCCTCACCTCCGGACGCAAAGGCCTGCGCCTGCAACACCTCCTCGACGCCTGCGTCGACGAGTTCCGGGAGAACGAGGACCTGCCCAACACCACCAACCCCGACGACTGGGCCCGCATCTCCGGCAAGAAGGGCGAACGGATCGTCTACATCCGTACGCTCGTCTCCGGCGGCAAGGGCGCGGAGGCCGGCCGGTCCATCGAGACCGCCAGCAACACCGGCCAGTACCTCTGACGGACATCCGCACGGGGCCCGCGACGCGACGCGTCGCGGGCCCCGGCCCGTCCGGGCCGCCCCTCCGACCAGAGACGGCTCGGCGACGGCCGTGCCGGCGTCGCCCCGGTCCGGCGTGCCCCCTTCCGCCGCGCGGCCGACTACGCTCGACGTGACGGGGGACCGGTCGGGCGAGCGAAGCGGGTAGGTCGATGAGCGTTAGACGGATCATGGGCACCGAGGTCGAGTACGGCATCTCCGTTCCCGGCCAGGCCGGGGCCAACCCCATGGTCACCTCCTCCCAGGTGGTCAACGCCTACGGGGCACGCCCCGAACTCAACAGGGGCGGCCGTGCCCGCTGGGACTACGAGGAGGAGTCGCCGCTGCGGGACGCGCGCGGCTTCACCTACTCCGGTGCCGCGTACGACCCGGCCGAGGCGCTCGCCGACGAGGACCTCGGGCTCGCCAACGTGATACTCACCAACGGGGCGCGGCTCTACGTCGACCACGCCCACCCGGAATACTCCACACCCGAGGTGACCAACCCGCTGGACCTGGTGCGCTGGGACAAGGCGGGGGAACGGGTGATGGCCGAGGCGGCCCGCCGCGCCGCCACCATTCCCGGCACCCACCCGATCCACCTCTACAAGAACAACACCGACAACAAGGGCGCCAGCTACGGCTCCCACGAGAACTACCTGATGCGCCGCCAGACGCCGTTCGCCGACATCGTCGCGTACCTGACGCCGTTCTTCGTGACCCGGCAGATCGTCTGTGGCGCCGGTCGGGTCGGCATCGGCCAGGACGGCGGGCAGAGCGGCTTCCAGATCTCCCAGCGTGCGGACTTCTTCGAGGTCGAGGTCGGCCTGGAGACCACCCTCAAGCGCCCGATCATCAACACCCGCGACGAGCCGCACGCCGACGCCGACAAGTACCGCCGGCTGCACGTCATCATCGGCGACGCGAACCTGTCGGAGATCTCCACGTACCTCAAGGTCGGCACGACGGCGCTGATCCTCACGATGATCGAGGAGAAGGCGCTCGGCCCCGACCTCGGCATCGCCGACCCGGTCAGCGAGCTGCGGGCCGTCAGCCACGACCCGTCCCTGACGCACCGGATGCGGCTGCGCGACGGGCGGCGGCTGACCGCCCTGGACCTGCAGTGGGCGTACTACGAGCGGGTCCGGTCCTTCGTGGACGACCGCTACGGCAGCGACGCCGACGCGCAGACCCTCGACGTGCTCGCCCGCTGGGAGCGTGTGCTGGACAGGCTGGGCCGCGACGTCATGCTCTGCGCCGACGAGCTGGACTGGGTGGCCAAGCTGCGGCTGCTGGAGGGTTACCGGGAGCGGGAGCAGCTCGGCTGGGGCTCGCACAAGCTCCAACTGGTCGACCTGCAGTACTCCGACGTCCGCCCGGAGAAGGGCCTCTACCACCGGCTGGTCTCCCGCGGCGCGATGAGGACGCTGCTCGACGACGAGCAGACCCGTACCGCGATGACCGAACCGCCGGAGGACACCCGGGCCTACTTCCGTGGCCGCTGCCTGGCCCAGTACGCCTCCGAGGTCGTCGCGGCCAGCTGGGACTCGGTCATCTTCGACGTCGGGCGGGAATCGCTGGTGCGGGTGCCGATGATGGAGCCGGAGCGCGGCACCCGCAAGCACGTCGGCGCACTCTTCGACCGGTGCCCCAGCGCCAAGGACCTGTTGGAGACCCTCACCGGCGGCTGACCGTCGTCGACGGATGCCCGTCGCGTGCCGAAGCCGGCGCGCGGCGGGCTTTTCGTCGCCTCCGCGAGGTAAGTTGATCGCAGGCGATCGTGGAGGAGGCAGCAATGGCCACTCGTGACAGCGGCGGGCAGTCGCAGTCGGGCAAGTCGCGTCAGGGCGAGGAAGTCGAGGACGTCACCACGGAGGCGAACCCGGAGGTCGCCGAGCGGCACGCCGAGATCACCGAGGACGTCGACGACCTGCTCGACGAGATCGACTCCGTCCTCGAGGAGAACGCCGAGGAATTCGTGCGCGGTTACGTGCAAAAGGGCGGTCAATGATACCTTATGTCCGATTTGCAAATCATGTCGGACAAGGTGTGCCCCCAGGGTGACCGTCTGCTGCCCGTCGCCGAGTTCCACCGCAATCGGCGGCGGGTGGACGGGCTTGCCTACTACTGCAAGTCCTGTCCGGCGGCCCGTTCTGCGGCGAGTCGTCGTAAGCGCGGCATCGGGCCACGGAATCGTTCTGTCGTGCCGGTTGGCGAGGGTCTGAAGCGGTGCCCGGACTGCGAGCAGATCAAATCGGTGGAGGACTTTCCGCGGACGACCAGGGGCAGCGGGCGGCACGGCTACTGCAAGCCCTGTCACAACGCACGGGGCAAAGAGCCGGCCCGGCGGCTCTACGGTGGCGCGGACCCGCAACATCTGGACCACGATCATCGCACCGGGTGGGTGTGCGGGATATTGTGCTTCAACTGCAACGGTGGTCTTGGCCAGTTCCGTGACGATCAGTCGCGGCTGGCCGGGGCGATCACATATCTGAGAGGAACCACGTGGCAGCGGGTTTTGATCCATCCGGGCGTCTACCAGATGTGTTCACCAACGCGGGGACGTCCTCCTTCACCTCGTTCCTGAGCAAGGTGGCCCCCGAGATGCTGCCCGGCCGCCGGCCGCTGCCGCCGGGTATGGCCGCCGACATGGCGCCGCACGCGACGACCATCGTGGCCATCTCGGCCGTCGGCGGTGTCGTGATGGCCGGCGACCGGCGGGCCACCATGGGCAACCTGATCGCCCAGCGCGACATCGAAAAGGTGCACCCGGCCGATGCGTACTCCCTGGTCGGCATCGCCGGCACGGCGGGGATCGGCATCGAGCTGATGCGACTGTTCCAGGTGGAACTGGAGCACTACGAGAAGATCGAGGGCGCGATGCTCTCGCTCGACGGCAAGGCCAACCGGCTCGCCTCGATGATCCGCGGCAACCTGGGCGCCGCGATGCAGGGTCTCGCGGTGATTCCGCTCTTCGCCGGCTTCGACCTGGCTGGCAAGGACCCGGCGCGGGCCGGCCGCATCTTCAGCTTCGACGTCACCGGCGGCCCCTACGAGGAGACCGGCTACGACGCGATCGGCTCCGGCTCGCTCTTCGCCCGGTCGGCGCTGAAGAAGCGTTTCCAGCCGGGGCTCTCCATCGACGAGGCGGTCCGGCTCGCGGTCGAGGCGCTCTACGACGCGGCCGACGACGACACCGCCACCGGCGGCCCGGACCTGATCCGGCGGATCTACCCGGTCGTGATGACGGCGACGGCGGAGGGCACCCACCGGCTCACCGACGAGGAGATGTCGGCGATCGCCGAGAGCGTTGTCTCGGGCCGGATGGAGAACCCGGGCGGTTGATCCGCTCCCGCCCGCACCAGTCAGCAGCCGCCAGCACAGCGCCCTAAGGAGAACCGCCGCCGTGGCCATGCAGTTCTACGCCTCGCCCGAGCAGATCATGCGCGACCGTTCCGAGTTGGCCCGCAAGGGCATCGCCCGGGGCCGCAGCGCGGTGGTCCTGAGCTACGAGGGCGGGGTGCTCTTCGTCGCCGAGAACCTCTCCAGCGCCCTGCACAAGGTCAGCGAGATCTACGACCGGATCGGCTTCGCCGCCGTCGGTCGCTACAACGAGTTCGAGAACCTGCGCCGCGCCGGGGTGCGGATGGCCGACTTCAACGGCCTGAGCTACGACCGGCGTGACGTCACCGGCCGGGCCCTGGCGAACGCGTTCGCGCAGACGCTGGGCGCCATCTTCACCGAGCAGTCGAAGCCGTTCGAGGTGGAGATGTGCGTGGCGGAGGTCGGTGCCACCGCCGATGACGACGAGCTCTACCGGCTCACCTACGACGGCTCCGTCAACGACGAGCCGGGCCGGATGGCGATGGGCGGGCAGGCCGAGGCGATCACCGGCGTGCTGAAGTCCCACCACCGTCCGGACATGTCGCTGGGTGAGGCGGTGAAGGTCGCGGTGCAGGCGCTCGGCAGCGTCGGGGGAGAGGGCGGCGCCGCGCGGACCATCGCCGCGAACCAGCTGGAGGTGGCGGTGCTGGACCGGCGCCGGGTGGGGCGGACGTTCCGCCGCATCACGGGGGCCGCGTTGACCGCCCTGCTCGACGGCGACAGGGTCGAGGAGCCGGTGCCGGCCCGCCCGGAGACGCCGGCCTCGCCGACCGAGGAGGCGAAGAAGCCCACCACGTCGGCCGGCTCCGCGGACCTGGAGGGCCAGGAGAACCCCGAGGCGTAGCGGAGCAGGCCCCGGACGGGCGGCCGAGGGCGCGTCGCCGTGCCCGGCCGTCCTCCGGGGTCCGCGTCCGCCGGTCCGGGCGTGGCCGGGACTCTTCGCGGGCCGGTCCACGCGACGGCCGGCGGTCCCGGGTGCTTCCGGCGCGCCGAGGCGGGCGGGCCCACGAATTCACTCGTCCGCGCACCGGCAGCCGGGCCGACCGGCCGCGAACTGCCGGTCGGCCGAGCCCGGCAGCAGCCGAGCGTCACGCAGCGCCGAGCGTCCACCTGGGACGCGGAGACGGGCGGGGACGTGTCGCCCGTGGCGGCTGACTCCCGTGTCCACCGGGCACGGTGGCGCGGGGTCCGGGGTGACCATTGGGCGTCCGGGTGAGACAGGCCTGCTGTGTGCGCTGCCCGTCTGGGGCCTCGGGCGGCTAATGTCTCATCATGGAGCGGCGAATCTTCGGCATCGAGACCGAGTACGGCGTCACCTGCACCTACCGTGGGCAGCGGCGGCTGTCCCCCGACGAGGTCGCCCGATACCTCTTCCGCCGCGTGGTGTCGTGGGGCCGGTCGAGCAACGTGTTCCTGCGTAACGGCGCCCGGCTCTACCTGGACGTCGGCTCGCACCCGGAGTACGCCACGCCGGAGTGTGACTCGGTGGTGGACCTGGTCGCGCACGACCGGGCCGGTGAGCGGATCCTGGAGGGTCTGCTCGTCGACGCGGAGAAGCGGCTGCACGACGAGGGCATCGCGGGCGAGATCTACCTGTTCAAGAACAACACCGATTCGGCCGGCAACTCGTACGGTTGCCACGAGAACTACCTGGTGTCCCGGCACGGGGAGTTCGGCCGGCTGGCCGACGTGCTGATCCCGTTCCTGGTCACCCGGCAGTTGATCTGCGGGGCGGGCAAGGTGCTGCAGACGCCGCGCGGCGCGGTCTACTGCCTCTCCCAGCGGGCCGAGCACATCTGGGAGGGTGTCTCGTCGGCGACGACCCGGAGCCGGCCGATCATCAATACCCGGGACGAGCCGCACGCGGACGCGGAGCGCTACCGCCGGCTGCACGTCATCGTCGGGGACTCCAACATGAACGAGGTCACGACGCTGCTCAAGGTCGGCACGGCCGACATCGTGCTGCGGATGATCGAGGCCGGGGTGGTGATGCGCGACCTGACGCTGGAGAACCCGATCCGGGCGATCCGCGAGGTGTCGCACGACATCACCGGCCGGCGCAAGGTGCGGCTGTCCTCCGGCAAGGAGGTCAGCGCGCTGGAGATCCAGCAGGAATACCTGGCCAAGGCGACGGAGTTCGTGGAGCGGCGCGGCGGCGACCAGACCGCCAAGCGGGTGGTGGACCTGTGGGGCCGCGTGCTGAACGCGGTGGAGACCGGTGACCTGGAGCCGGTGTCGCGGGAGATCGACTGGGTGACCAAGCTGCGGCTCATCGAGCGCTACCAGCGCAAGCACGACCTGCCGCTGTCGCATCCGCGGGTGGCCCAGATGGATCTGGCCTACCACGACCTGCGCCGGGGCCGGGGCCTCTACGGGCTGCTGGAGCGGCGCGGCGAGGTGGACCGGGTGGCGACCGATCCGGAGATCTTCGAGGCCAAGGAGACCCCGCCGCAGACGACCCGGGCCCGGCTGCGCGGGGAGTTCATCCGGCACGCGCAGGAGAAGCGGCGCGACTTCACCGTCGACTGGGTGCACCTCAAGCTCAACGACCAGGCGCAGCGCACCGTGCTCTGCAAGGACCCGTTCCGGGCGTACGACGAGCGGGTGGAGCGGCTGATCGCCAGCATGTGACGGTGACGCCGGCCCGGTGCGGTGCTGACCGCCGTCCGGGCCGGCCGGCCGGGTAGGCTGACCGCGCCATGACGACTTCTGAACCTCCCGAGAGCGGCCGCCAGCGCCAGAACTGGGCCGAGCGCCGCCGCGAGAAGATCCGCGCCGAGATCGAGCGTAACCGGCGCGGCGAGTACACGGTGCCCACCTGGGTGCTGGCGGTCGCACTGGCGCTGATCGTGGGCGCCTGGCTCGCCTTGATCTTCCTGGTCTGATCCCGCCGGGCGACGCCGCAATTCCGAAGTTGTGCCGGCTCCCGCGAAGCTGGGACCGTCATGCCCGTTCGGCATTGTCGGCGATCGACCGCGTGCGAGCGCGGCCGTGGCAGGGAGGGTGACCGCATGGCACACATCGACCTTGGTCTCGACGAGCAGGCGCATCCGGGCATCAATGGCCCGATGCGGTTCCGTCCCGAGACGGCCAAGCCGCTCAGCGAGTTGGCGGAGACGCTGCTGCGTACCCCGCACCCGACGCTGACCCCGGGCGAGCGGGAACTGATCGCGGCGTACGTGTCGGGGCTGAACGAGTGCCGCTTCTGCTGTGCCTCGCACTCGGCGTTCGCGGCGGCGCAGCTTCCCTCCGGCATGCGGCTGGTGGACCAGGTCCGTGCCGATCCGGTGACCGCCGAGATCAGCGACAAGCTGCGGGCGCTGCTGGAGATCGCCGGTGCCGTGCAGCGCAGTGGCCGTGACGTGACGGCGGACCTGGTCAAGGTTGCCCGGGCCGCGGGCGCGACGAACCTGGAGATCCACGACACGGTGCTGATCGCGGCGGCGTTCTGCATGTTCAACCGGTACGTGGACGGGCTGGGCACGCTGGCCCCGGAGGACCCGGTGGTGTACGAGAGGTCCGCCGAGCACATCGTGCGGTACGGCTACGGCGCGCGCTGACCGTCCGGCGGGCACCTGCGCCAGCGCCTGCCGGGCGCCGCCGCCAGCGTCCGCCGGGGCGGCGGTGCGCCGGCGGCGCCGGCGTGGGTCAGGTCAGCAGGCGCGCGGCGTGCCGGCCGGCCGCGGCGGCGGCCAGGAAGTAGGCGTGGTCGGCGTCGAGACCCCGGCCCATGGTGGACAGGGCCACCGGCGTGGACCGCAGTGCGGCGTCGAGCCCGTCGGTGGGTACCCGGACGACGGTGTGCCGCGCCGCGAGGGGCGTCAGCGCCGCGTCGACCTCGGCGGCCAGCGCCGGGGCCAGGCCGTCGGGCACGACCAGTTCGGCGGGGGCGAGGGCCACCCGGCCGTACGCGGTGAGGCTGTGGTGCGACACGCCCCGGTGCCGGGGGCGGGGGTCGGCGTCGGAGATCCGCAGCGACCCGACGGGGCGTCCGCCCAGCGTGGCGACGGCGTTGACGGCCTCGCCGACGGCCACCCCGGAGAAGCCCCACCGGGTGCCGGTGCCCAGGTTGCCCGGCCCCTGGGCGACGATCGCCACGTCGGCGCGCAGCACGTGCCGGGCGGCCAGCAGCGCGCTGTGCACGGTGCTCGCCTCCAGGTCCCCGCCGAAGGCCTGGCCGACGGTGACCGTGCCGACGAGGTGGTCGCGCAGCCCGGCGAGGGTGCGGGAGAACCAGGCCGGCAGTGCCCCGCCGTCGGTCAGCAGGTACGCGACCCGGGAGTCGGGGACGTCGGCGTGGATGCCGGCCAGGATCGCCGGCAGCGCGGAGTGCAGGTCGGCGGTGACCACGGGCAGGCCGGCCAGGTCGTCGGCGGCGGCCATGACCTCCCGGTGCGGGGAGGCATCCTCGTCGACGCCGAGCAAGATCGGTTGCAGCGGGGTGTAGCGGGCCTTCACCAGGTGGCCGGCGTCGCGGGTGTCGAGGGACTGCGGCGGGTCCGGCGGCAGCCGGTCGGGCAGCGCCACGACCAGGGCGTACCCGCCGGTGCCGAGACCCATCAGCAGCGCGCCGGCGTTGAGCAGCACCCGGTCGCCGGGCTCGGGCCGGCCGACGAGCGCGGGGTAGGCCAGGGCGCGTACGGTGCCGCCGTCGGGCAGGTCGACGTCCAGTTCCACCGCCCCGGTCCACTGCCGCCGCAGCGCCGTCACCGTCCCCGACCGCCATCGCACCATGCCCGGCACGCTAGCGTCGCCGCCCCGGCCGGCCGCGCCCGGGGCGGCGCGCCCGGACGGCGGTCAGCCGCCGGGTCCCTCGGGCTTCCGGTCGTCGCCGGGCCGCCGATCAGTTGCCAGGGACCTCGGGCTCCCGGTCGTCGCCGGGGCCGCCGCTGCGGGTCGGGTCGAGGAAGACGTACCGGATGTGCGGGTGGCGGGCGATGAGCCGCCGCTCGGCCTGGTCGGCGGCGGCCTCGATGGTCGCGCCGCTCGCCTCGTCGTCGAAGTCGACCTTCGCGGCGACCAGGACGTCGCTCGGCCCGAGTTGCATGGTCAGTAGCGTGTCGATCCGCCGGACGGCGGGCAGGCCGGCGAGTTCGTCGGCGATCTCGCCGCGCAGCCGTTCCGGCACCGCCCGGCCGACCAGCAGCGAGATGTTGCTGTGGGCGAGGACGGTGGCCACCACGAGCAGCAGCACGCCGATCAGGACGGAGGCGATGCCGTCCCACAGTTCGTCGCCGGTGAGCTGGGAGAGTGCCACCCCGGCGGCGGCCAGCACCAGCCCGATCAGGGCCGCGCTGTCCTCGAGGAAGACGGCCTTGACGGCGGTGTCGGAGGTCAGCCGCAGGAACCGGCGCGGCGTGGTGCGCCAGCGTCGGGACTCGGTCCGGACCTGGCGTACGGCGCGGGCCAGCGAGACCGACTCGATGGCGAAGGAGACGGCCAGCACGACGTAGGAGGCCAGGAAGTCGCCGCTGTGCTCGTGCACCAGGATGGTGGTGACGCCGTGGGTGATCGCGAAGCCCGCGCCGGCGACGAAGGTGAACAGCGCCGCCAGGAACGCCCAGACGTAGCTCTCCTTGCCGTACCCGAACGGGTGCCGGGCGTCGGCGGGCCGCGCGCCGCGGCGCAGCGCGAGGTAGAGCAGCACCTCGGTGGTGGTGTCGGCGACGGAGTGCGCGGCCTCGGAGAGCATCGCCGCCGACCCGGAGATCACCCCGGCGATCAGCTTGGCGACCGCGATGGCGAGGTTGGCGGCGCCCGCCACCACGACGGTGCCGACGCTCTCGCTCCTGACCTCCGGCTGGGTCACCACGCCACTGTATGGTCGTCGGCGGTGGGGCGCCCGGTGACCGGTGAACAGGCCGGCTGCGACGCGGCGCACGTCCTGCCCGCGTGGGTGCACGGGCGCGGCGCGCGGGCTGCTAGCGTCTACCGCGTGTCGCGGACCCGCACCGAACGCCTGGTCAACCTGGTGATCTGCCTGCTGTCCACGCGACGGTTCCTGACCGCCGCGCAGATCGCCGCGACCGTGCCCGGCTACGAGCACGATCCGGACGACGCGCGTGACCACGAGGCGTTCCAGCGCAAGTTCGAGCGGGACAAGGCCGAGCTGCGTGAGTTGGGTGTGCCGCTGGAGACCGGGACGGCGAGCGTGTTCGACGCGGAGCCCGGCTACCGGATCGCGCACCGGGAGTACGCGCTGCCCGACATCCCTCTCGAACCGGACGAGGCCGCCGCGGTCGGCATCGCCGCCCGCCTGTGGCAGCACGCCGGCCTGGCCGCCGCCGCCTCCTCCGGGCTGGCGAAGCTGCGCGCCGCGGGCGTGGACGTGGACCCGCAGGCCACGTTGGGCCTGGAGCCGATGGTGACGGTGGATCCGGCGTTCGCGCCACTGACCGCCGCCGCCCGGGACCGGCGCGAGGTCAGCTTCGACTACCGGGTGCCGGACCGCGACGACTCCACCCGCCGCCGCCTGCAGCCGTGGGGGGTGGTGTGCTGGCGGGGCCGCTGGTACGTGGTCGGGCACGACCTCGACCGCGAGGCGACCCGCTGCTTCCGGCTGTCCCGGGTGGTCGGCACGGTCCGGGCCACCGGCGCTGCCGGGGGCTACGAGCCGCCGGTCGGGGTCGACCTGATCAGCCACGTGGCCCGCTGGTCGGGGCCGGCGGAGCGCACCGGGCGGGCCACCGTGCTGGTCTCGGCCGGACGCGCCGCCGGGCTGCGCCGCTGGGCGGTCGGCGTCACCGCCGGGGTCGACGGCGACCGGCTCGTCCTGCCGTACGCCGACGCGGACGTCCTCGCCGGCCAGCTCGTCGGCTACGGCCCGGACGTGCGCGTGCTCGATCCGCCGGAGGTGCGGGACGCGGTGATCCAGCGGCTCAAGGAGATCGCCGCCCGGCACGACGACCTGGCGGTCGCCGGGGGTGCCCGGTGACCCGGCCGGCGGCCCGGGGCGGTTCCCGCGCGTCGGCCGACCGGCTGGCCCGGCTGCTGAACCTGGTGCCCTACCTGCTGGCCCGGCCCGGCATCGAGATCGCCGAGGCGGCCGGCGACCTGGGCGTCACCGAGCGGCAGCTGCGTGAGGACCTGGAACTGCTGTGGGTGTGCGGCCTGCCCGGCTACGGCCCGGGTGACCTGATCGACATGGCGTTCGACGGCGACCGGGTGACGATCACCTACGACGCCGGCATCGACCGGCCGCTGCGGCTCACCCCGGACGAGGCCCTCGCGTTGGTCGTGGCGCTGCGGATGCTCGCCGAAACGCCCGGTGTGACCAACCGGGAGGCCGTCGAACGGGCGCTGGCCAAGATCGAACACGCGGCCGGTGACCTGGTGGCGGCGCCGGTCGAGGTTCGGCTGCCCGCCGACACCCACCGGATGGAGGAGCTGCGGACGGCCGTGGAGAGCGGCCGGGCGCTGCGCATCACCTACTACACGGCGGCGCGCGACGAGACCACCGACCGTGTCGTCGACCCGCTGCGGATGCTGATGGTCGGCGGGCGGGCGTACGTGGAGGCGTGGTGCCGCCGGGCGGAGGCGGTGCGGCTGTTCCGGGCCGACCGCATCGACGCGGTCACCGAGCTGGACGAGCGGGCCGTGGTGCCGCCGCAGGCCCGCCCGCACGACCTGACCGAGGGCGTGTTCCGCCCGTCGCCGGACCTGCCGCTGATCACCCTGCGGATCGGTCGGGGCGAGCGGTGGCTCACCGAGTACTACCCGTGCGAGCGGATCGAGGCCGGTGGTGGCGACCACTGGCTGGTCTCGCTGCGGGTAACCGACCTGGGCTGGGCCCGCCGGTTCGTGCTGGGGCTGGGCCCGGAGGTGACCGTGGTCGCCCCGGTCGAGCTGGCCGAGCAGGTCCGGGCCGCTGCGGTCGCCGCCCTCGACGCGTACGCCTCTCCGGCGCCGGCCGGGCCGTGTGTGCCGGTGGACGGGTCGGACACGCCGCGGGCGGCGACCCCGGCCGACCCGGCGGTGACCGCGGGCACGCAGTAGGCTGGCCGCCGTGGTGAAGTGGATCGTGCTCGCGGTGGTGCTGTTCGCGCTCGTCGTGTTCGCCCTGGCCCTGCGGCCGTTGCTGGGGCGGCTGCCCCGGCTGCGGCGCGCGGCCGTGGCCCTGCAACGCCGTGCGGCCGAGGCGGAGGCGCTGCGGGAGACCGCCGAGACCCTCCAGGCACGGGCGGAGGCGCTCCAGGAGCAGCTCGACACCGCCCAGCGGCGGGTGGCGGTGATCAAGGCCCGGCGCGGCAGCTGAGCGATCGGTGACCGGTTCCTGCGCGAACCGGTCCGGTTCCGCGCAGGAACGATCCTCCGGCAGGTGGTTGACGAGACGTCCCGCGTTGGTCAAGACTTCACCGGCCGGGACGAACCACCACCACCCGGCGGGTGTCAACGGCCGTCGGCGCACGTACGATGGGCTGCGGTACACCCCTCACGACGACACAGAGCGACTGGAGCTTCCCATGGGTGCCCTCAAGCCGTGGCACATCGCCGTACTCGTGGTCGTGCTGATCCTGCTCTTCGGCGCGAAGCGGCTCCCCGACGCGGCCCGCTCGCTGGGCCGTTCGCTGCGGATCATCAAGGCCGAGACCAAGAGCCTGCACGACGACGACCGCGACCTCGCCGAGAAGGCCGACGCGCAGTCCGCCTACCAGCCGCTCCCGCCGCAGACCGTTCAGGGGCAGCCGTACGCGCCGCCGCACGCGGGGCAGCAGCCGCACGCCGCCCCGCCGCAGCAGCAGCCGTACGCACCTCCGGTCAGCGACCCGGTGCAGCGCGTCCGCGACAACTGATCGAAGGGCCCGAGACCCGTGGCCTTCGCCCTCAAGAAGCGCGGCCCGAGCAACTTCGAGCGGGCCGCCGACGGCTCGATGACACTCATCGAGCACATCCGCGAGCTGCGCACCCGGTTGTTCCGCGCCTCCCTGGCGATCGCGGTGGGGCTGATCATCGGCTTCCTGCTCGCCCAGCCGGCGTTCGACCTGCTCAAGCAGCCGTACTGCCGACTTCCCGGCATGATCGTCGACGGTGAGTGTCAGAACTTCTTGCAACTCGCGCCGACGGACGGCTTCGTCCTCAAGCTGAAGCTGGCGCTCTGGATCGGGTTGATCATCGGTGCCCCGGTCTGGCTCTACCAGCTGTGGGCGTTCATCGCGCCGGGCCTGCACCGGCACGAACGCAAGTGGGCGTACGTCTTCGTCGCGATCGCGGCGCCCCTGTTCGCCGCCGGCGCGGTGCTGGCGTACTTCGTGGTGGACAAGGGCCTGGCCTTCCTGCTGGAGGCCGGTGTCACGGGCACCGACTCGCAGCTGGAGGTGACCCGGTACATCTCGTTCGTCACCAACATGATCCTGCTCTTCGGAGTGGCGTTCGAGTTCCCCCTCACCCTGCTGATGCTGAACTTCACCGGGGTGGTGAGCGCCCGCCGGCTGCTGGGCTGGTGGCGAGCCGTGGTCTTCGTCTGCTTCGCGTTCGCGGCGGTGGCGACCCCCGACCCCGGGCCGTTCGGCATGACGCTGCTGGCGCTCTGCCTGTCGCTGCTCTACTTCGTCGCCGTCGGGGTGGCGTTCCTCAACGACAGGCGTAAGGGGCGCGGCAAGGAGGTCTACGCGGGCGTTGGCGACGACGAGGTGTCGCCGCTCGAGTTCGACCCCGAGCCGGTGGAGGCCGGGCAGCGGGTGGACGGCAGCGCTCCGGTCGCCGCCTCGGAGCCGGTCGCGGCGCCCGCGCCGATCGACCGCCGCTACGACGACATGACCTGACCAGCCGGTCGTCCCGCGACGCACGGAACAAGCCCTCCCTCACCGGGGGGCTTGTTCCGTTGCCGGCCGGCCGGGGGTAGGTGCCGCTGCCGGGCCGGACGAGCGTCGCGCCGCCCGCCGGGGTCGCACTGCCTTCGCCGACCCCGTGGTGCCCGGCATTGCCGCAGGTGCAAGCGGCTCCGGAGGCGGCTTCCTCTAACGCATCGCGCGCCAGCCGTCAGCACCCAGTCGGCAATCCGTCACCGCGCATTCACGAGCTGCGATCGGGTAAGCAGATCTTTACGATGTGTCGACGTGCCCGACGAGGGAGGTCGCTGTCCAGTGCGTCGCCCGACGTTTCGTCGTACACCCGTCGCCGTGCCGGAGCCAACTTCTCCGCCGCGGCGGCGCAGGATGCCCGTCGCCCGGTTCGCCGTGCTGTTGGGCGCGGCCGTGGGGGCGGGTGTCCTGGGTGTCGCCCTGTCCGGCGACCCGGCCGCCGCCGCGGACCGGGCCGGCCTCGCCGGGGCGGGGCAGAGCGGCGTCACGGAGGCCTCGGGCCCGCCGGGTTCCCGACCCGCTCCGGCGCTGGAGGACGACGGTCCTGCCGTGGTCGGGCCTGCCCGGTCCGCGACCCGCGTCGGGCAGCGTGACCGGCCGGGCGCGCGTGCCGGCCTGGTGACGCCGGTGGGCGACCTCGTGGCCGAGCTGGGCCGGCGGGTGACGACCCCCCAGGACCGGGATCGCCCCCGGGACGACGAGCGGCACCGCAGACCGGTCGCCGCGACCCCTGCCGCCCCGGTCACTGCCGCCCTTGGCGCCGTCGTGCCGGACGACGGCACGTCTGCGCCCGTACGCCGCGTCGCGGCCTCGTCCCGCACCCGGCCGGCCACTCCTGCCGGGACCTCCCTGGTTCCCCGTCTTGCCGGAACGGCGTCGTCCGTCGCGCGGCCGGCGGCCTCTGCCGGGGTGTCCCTGGTTCCCCGGGTCGCCGGCACCGTGTCGTCCGTCGTGACGCCGGTGGTCCGCACGGCCCTGTCCATCACGGACTCCGTGCTGTCGCGCGTGATCGGGCTGCCCTGTGTGGTCGCCCCGGCGCCGCCCGCGGCGCCGGTCGTGCCGGGTGACCCGTCGTCGCCTCCCGACGGCGGGCCGGGCCTGTCGCCCCCGGACGTGGGGGCGGTGCGGCCGGTGACGTCGGCGCCGGTGATGTCGCCGGGCACGGCGAACGCCCCACCACGGGCCACCGGGACGTGGTTCCCGATCGCCTCGGCGCCCGGTGGCGGACTGGACTGGCGTACCGGCCGGGGCGGTGGGGACGCCGCCGCGTCGGTGCCGGGACAGACCGGCCTGCCGGCCCGCCCCGTGGTGCCGGGCGAGGGCGACGTCGCGGCCACCCGGGACGGCAGTGCCCCGGCGATGACCGAGCCGTCGATCGACACGGACCGTCCCAGCGGGACCGACGGCGGGTCGCCGCCCGCACCACCGGCCCCGGGTGACCGCTTCCCCGGGGTGAGTGCCCGCCCCGGCTGAGTCCCTGGGGGCCCGCCTGCGCGGTCGTCCGGCCCGTCCGGCCGTATCGCCCGGCGCCTGGCCACACGGTTGCCCCAGACCGTCGGGTCGTTGACGCGTCGGGGCCAGGATCCAGCCGTTTCGTGCGGCCGGCCCGCGCGGTCCCGTCGACAGGACCCGGTTGCCGCTCGCGCACCCCGAGATCGGAGCTACGCGTTGATCCGCGTCGTCGTTGTTGAGGAGATGGGTCTGCTGCGCACCGCGCTGTGCGCGGCGTTGTCGAGCGAGGAGGACATCGAGGTCGTCGCCGAGGTGACCGGGATGACGGAGTTGCCGGCTCTGCTGCGTCGGCACCGGCCGGACGTGGTGCTGGTCGATCTGGCGCCGGACGCCCCGCACCCGGTCGAGGCGGTCGCCGAGATCACCGGAGCGGCGCCCGGCACGGCCGTACTGGCCATGGGCCGGCGGTGGAGCCGCAGGGTGGTCGAGGACCTGCTGGCCGCGGGTGTCCGGGGCCTGCTCGGCAAGGACGCCTCCCTGGAGGCGTTGGTCGAGGCCGTCCGGGAGCTCGCCGCAGGGGAGACGGTCATCGACGCTGCCGCCGCCGTGACGGCGCTGCGCCCCGCGTCGAGCCCCCTGACGCGTCGGGAGGTGGAGGTGCTGAGGGCGGCCGCGGAGGGCCTGCCGCTCAAGGAGATCGCCCGCCGGCTCTTCCTGGCGCACGGCACGGTACGCAACCACCTGTCGGCGATCATGCGTAAGACCGGCGCCCGTAACCGCATGGAGGCGGTGTGGCGCGCCCGGCGCGACGGCTGGATGTAGCCGTCCAGGCACGGGTCGGGCTGCCTGTCCGGCCCGTACCTCGGGCGCCGTGCTCATCCAGCGTGGACGGTGCCGGTCGCTCGCCGAGCGGAACGCACCGGGACGTGTTTGAATGCTGACGGTCCGTGATCTGTCTGACGACGCCCCGGAGGGCCAACGGTGATCCGTACCCTGCTCGCCCTGGACGGCGCCCTGGTCCGTGGCGCCCTGTCGCTCGTCCTCGCCGCCGAGGTGGACATCAGCGTGGTGGCGGAACTGGACCGGGGCGACGCCCTCCCGCCGGCGGTCCGCGCGCAGCGCCCCGACGTCGCGGTCGTCGACCTCGACCTCATCGGGGAGGCGGGCGTGGCGGGGCAGTGCCCGTTGCTGGTGCTCGCCGACCGGCGCCGGGCGCGCAGCCTGCACCGGGTCTTCGCGCCGGGACGCCCCGTCGGGATCCTCGGCAGCGACGTCTCCCCGCACCGTGTGCTGGACGGCATCCGGCGGCTGGCCCGGCGCGAGTCGGTGGTCGACGCCGACCTGGTGATGGCGGCGCTGTCCCGGGAGAGCCCGCTGACCTCGCGGGAGACCGAGATCCTCGACCTGACCGCGGCCGGGGCACCGGTCGTGGAGGTCGCCCGGGCGCTCGGGCTCGCCCCGGGGACCGTGCGCAACCACCTGGGCCGGATCACCCGCAAGGCGGGCGCGCGGACGAGGGTGGAGGCGGTGCGGGTCGCCCGCGAGGCCGGCTGGATCTGACGGGGGAGCCGGCCCGGCGCGTCGTCACGCGTGGCCGAGCGGCACGCGGGCCGGCGGCGGCACGTCCTCCCAGTGCCCGACCAGTTCGCGGTAGGTGGGCGAGCGGGCCAGCAGGTCGTCGTGGGTGCCGACGAGCGGCCGGTCGCCGTCGAACACCAGCACCCGGCGGGCCCGGGTCGCCGAGCTGATCCGGTGCGCGATCACCACCAGGGTGCCGCCCCGCCGGGCGAAGGCGCGCTCGACGGTCGCCTCCAGCGTCGGATCCAGGTGACACGTCGCCTCGTCGAGGATCACCAGCGACGCCGGGGCGAGGTAGGCCCGGACCGCCGCGACGAGCTGGCGTTCCCCGGCGGAAAGGGTGGCGGGGTCCACTTCGCTGTCGAGGCCCCCGAGGCGGTTCACCAGGGCGCCCGCCCCGAGGGCGTGCACGGCGGCCAGGACCCTCGCGTCGTCGGCGTCGGGGCACAGGTAGCGGAGGTTGTCGCCCAGGGAGCCGGAGCGCACGTACGCCTCCTGCGGCACCAGCACCCGCAGCCGGGCCAACACGTCCGGCGGGGTGCCGGCGACCGGCACGCCGGCCAGGTGGACTGAGCCCGAGTCCGGCGACACCAGCCCGGCGACCAGCGCGGCCAGGGTGGACTTGCCGGCCCCGCTCGGCCCCACCACGGCCAGGTGCTCGCCGGCCGCCACGGTCAGGGTGAGGTCCGCCAGGACAGGTCGGGCCTGTGGGCCGTACCGGAAGGTCAGCCCGCGCAGCTCCACGACCCACGCCCCGGCGTCGCCGCCGACGGGAGCGGCGGTACGCGGGACGGAGCCGGTGCCGGCCGGTGCCGGGGCGGCGTCGACCGGGGGCGTCGGAGCGGCGGGCGGTGGCTGGTCGGGCGGGCTCGTGCGCAGGATCCGGCCCAGCGTGACGGCGTAGCGCAGGCCCCCGCCGCCGACGCCCTGCACGACCGCGTGCAGCGCGGGTTGCAGCCCGGTGGTCACGTAGACCAGTGCGCCCAGCACGGCCCCGGCGCTCAACCCCTGCCGCACCAGCCACGGCGCGGCCAGCAGCAGCACCGCCACCGGCAGCCAGCCGCCCACCCCGAGGCTGAGGCTGCGCAGCGCCGCCATCCGGGCCAGTGTCCGCTCGGCGTCGGCCTGCGCCGTGACCCGCCCGTCCACGTCGGAGACCACCCGCTCCCGCGCGCCGCAGGCGACGACGTCGCGGTGCCCGGCCAGCGCGGACGCCGCCGAGCGGCCGAGCCGCTCGCCGGCGGTCACCTGGGCCCGCTGGTGCGCCACCATGGCCGGCAGCGACGCCCCGAACACGGCGAGCCCCACCACCAGCGGGGCGGCCACCGCGCCCGCCAGCGGCGGCGCCAGGGCGAGCAGGCCGAGCAGCGCGGCGACGGCGGTGAACAGGAATCCGCGTACCACCAGCAGCAGCCCGCCGAAGGTGTCCCGGACCACCTCCACCTGGTGGGTCAGCCGGGCCACGGCGGCGCTGTCCGCCCGGCCGCCGGCCCGGGTCGCCTCGCGCAGCGCCCCGTGCACCACCCGGGCCGCCAACTCGTCGCGGAACGGCTCCACGACCCCGCCGAGGCTGCGGTACACCTGCCCGGTTGCCGCCGCGCCCGCCAGCACGGCCACGGCCAGCCCACCCAGCCAGGCCAGGCCGGTGGTGAACTGGCCGGCCAGGAAGCCCCGGTCGACGGCCCGCGCCACGAGCACCCCGCCGAGCAGCGCCGGCAGGGCCTCGACCGCCGACCAGGCGGCGAGGCGACCCAGCGCCCGGCGGCGGGCGCGCAGTGCCGCCCAGGTGGTCCGGCGCACGCCGGGGCCGCTCATCAGGCGACCCCGTCCGGTGCGAAGACCGCCCGGTAGGCCGGGTCGGCCCAGAGCCGCCGGTGCGGCGCCACGGCCCGCAACCGCCCGCCGTCGAGCCACGCCACCAGGTCGGCCGCCGCCGCCGTCGTCGCGCGGTGGGTCACCACGAGTCGGGTACGCCCACGGGCGCCGGCCGCCACCGCCCGGGCGATCCGGTGTTCGGTGGCGGTGTCCAGGCTGGACGTGGCGTCGTCGAGGACGAGCAGCCGCTCGGCGGGGAACGCGCGGGCCAGCCCGAGGCGCTGCGCCTCACCGCCGGAGAACGGCGCGTCCGCCAGCCGGGTGCGGAAACCCTCGGGTAGCCGGGCGACGACGTCGGCGACCTGGGCCGCCCGTGCCGCGGTCAGCACCGCCGGGGTGGCCGGGGCGGTGCCGGCGGGCGGCCTCGCCGATCCGGCGGGCAGCCCGAGCCCGATCGCGTCGTGCACCGTCTCGCCCACCAAGACGGGCCGGTCGAAGGCGTGGCCGACGGCCCGGCGCAGCGCGGGCGGGCTCAACCGGCGCAACGGCACCCCGTCCAGCAGCACCTCGCCGACGTCCGGGTCGTGCAGCCGGCCGGCCACCGCGGCGAGGGTCGACTTGCCGGCGCCGGAGCGCCCGACGACGGCCACCGTGGCGCCCGCCGGGACGACCAGGTCGATCCCGTCGAGGACCGGCCGCCCGTCCTCGGTGCGGACGCCGACCCCGCGCAGCCGCAGTTCCCCCCGGCCGGGCGGCAGCGGCTCGGTGCCGTCCGGGCGTACCGGGTGGGCCAGCGGCTCGGCGATGCGGCCGGCCGCCGCCCGGCTGCGTACCAGCCGGTTCAGCGTGGCCAGCACCGCGCCCAGTCCGGCACCGAGGGCCGCGTACTGCACGGCGGCGACGAGTTGGCCGGGGGTGAGCCAGCCGACGGTCAGCGCGTACCCGCCGACGGCCACGACGGCCACCTGCAGCAGCGGCCCCACGGCGGCGGTGCGGGCGCTCGCCCTGGCCAGCAGTCGCCAGCCGAGCTGGCCGTACCCGCGCAGTTCCGGCAGGGCCGCCAGCACCCGGTCGCGTTCCCGTTCGACGGTCGCGGCGGCGGCGATGGTGCGGGCGCCGCCGAGGGCCTCCAGCAGCCGCCCGGCGACAACCCCCAGCACCCGCTGGTAGCCGGCGACAGCGGCGGAGGCGTCGGTGACGAAGGCGCGCATGAGCAGGGTGAGCAGGGCCAGCCCGCCGAGGAGGGTGACGCCGAGCAGCGGTTCGATCAGGGTGAGCGCCACGACACTGCCGACCGGGGGGAGCAGCGCGACGACGCCCAGCACCACGGCGGTGCCGGCCTGCCCGGCGTCGGCGGCCTGCCCGACGAGCCGGCCGACCAGGTCGCCCACCGGATAGCGGCGGACGGTGCGTACGTCGCAGGCGAACAGGTGACGCAGCAGGCGCCGGCGCAGCCGCGCGGTGGCCCGGGCCGCACCGTATCCGCTGGCCACGTCGGCGAGGATGTCGGTGAGCATGAGGATGGCGATCAGGCCACAGGCGGCGGCCGGCCACCAGGTGCCCCCGTCGCCGCCGACGGCGGCGTCGACCGCGAGCCCGAGCGCGGCGGGCAGGGCGAGTTCGGCGGCGGCTCCGGTGAGCGCGACCGCGCCGAGCAGGACCGTCCACCCGCCGCCGTCGCGGACCACCCGCCGCAGCAGGCGGTCGGAGCCGATCGGCGTCCCCATGGCTTCTCCCGCGAAAGACGTGCGGCCCTGGGCGGACATGTCCGTCCGCCCAGGGCCTCGCGTGGTGACCTGATCAGTTGCAGGTCGTGACGGACAGCGAGCTGTCGCCGCAGAGCAGCAGGCTCGCCCGGCTGCCGCCGCCGGTGCGGTCGGCGGGGGCCATCTCCATGCCCTGGAGGTCGAGAAGCGCCATGTCGTGTCACCTCCTTCCGTGCTGGTCGGTCGGATCGGTCACCCTCGCCGAGGCGAGGGAGTCAGGGCGCCCGCCAGGGGCGCGAGGAACGGCAGGCTCACCGGGGCGTCGGGCCGTGCGGTGGCCAGTGCCAGCAGCACGCCGGCGGTGCCGGTGCCGAGGTCCATGGACAGCCGCAGCAGCTGCTCCCCGGGAAAGGCCGTCCCGTCGGCGTAGGGCAGGGCGTGCCAGGCCAGCCGGGCCACCTGGGCGTCGCGTTCGCGGCACCGCTGCGGATCGTCGGGGTACGCCGCCAGGTAGGCCACGATGCCGGCCCGCCCGGCGAAGAGGCCGGACTGCGCGTAGAAGGGGGACCGGGCGGCGCGGCGCACACCGGCGCTGGCCTCGGCGAAGCGCTCGTCGGCGCGGTGCCGCAGGTACTGGTCGAGCACGAGCCCGATGCCGACGCTGCCCTGCCCGAGGTAGGGCATGGTGCGCCAGCCCTCGTTGACCTCCAGCGCGCCGTCGGGGCGTACCACGCAGCGACGCAGGTCCTGCCGCAGGGCCGTGGCGGCGTGCTCCAGCAGGGTCTGCTCGCCGGTCAGCTCGTACAGCCGCACCAGCAGCAGCGCCGGTCCGGTCCGGCCGCGCAGCAGTCCGGCGTACGGGTGCCGCCCGCCGCTGATGTCCGGCCCCGGATCGTCGGCGAGTTGGTCGACCACCCGTTCGGCGACCCGCCAGACGGCGTCGCGCAGGGCCGTCTCGCCGGTGCGCCCGGCCAGCTCGGCCAGGTTGAGCGCGATCCCGGACAGTCCGCCGGAGAGGCTGTGGTCCAGGCCGTCCAGCGGTTGGCGCAGGCAGATGTCGAGCACGTCGAGGGCGTCCTGCCGGCGGTCGAGCGCCTCCAGGGCGTACGCGACGCCGTGCAGGCCGTCGTAGAAGCCGCAGCGGGTGCCCGAGGCGGGTGCCGTGGCGTGGCGGACCAGCCACTGCTCGTGTCCCGGCCACCGCCCGGCGCCGCTGACGTGCAGGGCGTACAGGACGCCGGCCGCGCCGTGGGCGAGGTTGAGCCCGCCGCTGCGGAACTGCTCGATGTCGCCGGGGAAGAGCCGGTCGTCCCGCTCGGGTGTCGCGCTGGTGAGGATCGCCCGGGTGAGCCGGTCGCGGTGCTCCGGGCCGACGTCGACGGTGAGGTCGGGGGCCGACTCGGCGTCCGCCGCTGCGGTGCCGGTGATCTCCCGTACGGCGGCGGCGAGCAGGTCCTCCGGCACGGGGAAGTGGGCGGCGATCACGTCGGCGAGGTGTGCGGCCTTGTCCGGCCCGAGCCGGACGAGCTGGGTCAGCGGCAGGAACAGCGCCAGCCGCAGGCAGGCCAGGGCGTACCGGTCGACGGCGGGACCGCAGCGGTCCCGGGGTGCGGCGAAGCCCTGGTTGCGTAGGCCCGGCCGGCGGTGGCCGTCGATCGGCGCGGCGACCTCGAAGTCGACCAGCGCGATCCGGTCGTCCGGGCGGACCATGACGTTGAACAGGTGCAGGTCGCCGTAGACGAGGCCGCGTTCGTGGATGGCCGTGACGACCTGCTCGACCTGCCGGTGCACGTCCAGCGCCCACCGGGTGTAGTCGGCGCGGTCGGCGCTCGTGGCGTCGGCGTCGATCAGCGGGTACCGGTCGACGAGGACCTTGTTCAGCGGGCGTCCCTCGACGAACTCCAGCGCGAGGAACCGGTGCTCGCCGAGGGTGAACTCGTCGTGCACCCGGGGCACCTGGGGCAGGTCGGCGAGCCGGCGCAGGGCGTCGGCCTCCCGGGCCAGGCGGGCGACCGCGTCGGCGCCGTCGGCGTCGAGGCCGGCGTGCGGACGGGCCTCCTTCAGCACCACCTGCGTGTCGGTCCGCACGTCCCGGCCGACGTAGAGGCCGCCACCGTTGGAGAAGTGGATGACCTTCTCGATCCGGTACGGCACCTCGTCGGTGCTGGTGGCGTTGCGGGCGGCCAGGTGCGGGCCGAGGAAGTCGGGCAGTGTCACCCAGGACGGCACGTGGAACACGGGATCGCGGCGGTCGGGCACCAGCGTGCCCGTGTCGTCCTCGATCGCCGGGACCACCTGGCCGTCGGGGGAGTGGCAGTAGCGCGCGGCGAAGCCGCCGTAGCGTACGTGCACCGGACCGGCGCCGTGGCGCAGGTCGCTGAGGATGTACGGGCCGGGCTCGCCGGCGAGCAGCTCGTCGAGCTCCTTGCAGACCAGCTCCAGCTCCGCGTCGTCGCGGGGGTAGACGGTGACGAACTTGCCGCTGGCCGCCCGGGCGGCGTACTTGGAGTTGCGCAGCAGCAGGGTGCGCGGGCCGCGGAGGAACTTGAAGGACAGTCCACGCGGGACGCAGTAGTCCCAGACGGTGTCCAGCACCCGCTCCGCGTTGGCCAGCGTCGCCGACACGTGGATCTTCCAGCCCTGCTGGGGCAGCGTGCCGCCCTCCGGGGCGTAGATCAGCCAGTCGTCGAGCGGCTCGGAACGCCAGCCGTCGGGGACGGGCCGCCGTGCCGCCGGGAAGGTGGGCTGGTCGACCGCGCTGCCGAGCGAGTCGTAGAACAGTCGGTCGGCGGCGCAGTAGCTGTCGTAGCGCTCGTCCACCGTGACCACTCCCTCCACTGTTCGGTCGATGCCTTCGTCCTGCTGACGGATATGAGTTTGTCCGTTCGGGCTATGGCGGTTCCAGTGCGTTCAGTCATGACGAGTAATGCGTGCCGCACGGCGGGGCATGACAAATGTCAGGTGCTCCCGGGTCGCCCGGGCTCCGCCCACGGCACCCCCGGCCAGCGGGCCGGGCGGTGCGCCTTCGCGGACCGGTGGCGGTACGGTGCTCGCCGTGACCGCAGACGATCACCCCTCCGTGGCCCCCGACGGGCCCGTCGCCGTGCTGGCCAACCCGACCGCGGGCCGGGGGCGGCACCGGGGGTTGCTGCCGCAGGTCCTGCACCGGCTCGAGGCCGCCGGCCGGCCGGTACGCCCGCTGCGCGCGCACACCGCCGACGAGGCCGAGGCGGCCTGCCGCGCGGCGGTGCGCGACGGCGTCTCGGCCCTGGTCGCGGTCGGCGGCGACGGGACCGTGCACCGCGCGGTGCAGGCGGTCCCCGGGACGGCGGTGCCGTTCGGGCCCGTGCCCGCCGGCACCCGCCACGTCATCGCCGCCGACACCGGGATCCCGGTCGGCCCGCGCGCCGCCGTCGACGGCATCGCGGC
>NZ_JBEZMR010000030.1:0-77989 GCF_040652795.1 Micromonospora sp. NPDC048170 | reverse complement strand
GGGCAGCGCGGGCGCGGGGCGGCGCGGGCGCGGGGGTGGGGCGGCGCGGGCGCGGGGGTGGGGCGGGGGTGGGGTGGTCAGGGGCGGTGGGAGGCGAGGTCGACGGTGGCGTCGGAGACGTCGGCCAGGGCGTCGAAGGTGGTGGCCTCGGCCCGACGGCCGGCGTCGAAGCGGCGGACCAGGCGGGCGCCCAGCGAGACGCCGACCGCGCCGATGCCCAGGGCCACCAGTTCGGTGAGCAGCAGTACGAGGGAGGCGCCCCGCTGCGGCGCGTCCGCGCGGACGAGGCAGGAGACCAGGAACAGCGCGGCCATCGCCACGTTCACCAGGTTGAAGGTGATCGCCGTGCGCCGGGTCCGGTCAACCGGGACGTCCCACAAATCGATCATGCCGGCCACGGCGGCCAGCGCGGCGGCGACCAGGGCCGCCACGGATGTCCAGTAGCCGACCTCGCCGAGGAAGGCCGGGCCGCCGAGCACGTCGGTCAGGTCGAACACGGTCGCGCTCACGAAGAGCCCGAACGGGAACGTCACGAGCATCGGTTGGATCGGGTGCCCCTGCACCCGCAGCCGGCTCTGCATGGTTCCTCCCCAGGTAGGCACGCGTCACCAGTCCAGGGTGCTACCCGGGCGCCCGTACGCCGAAACGACACGCGGCCCACCGGTCCCGCCAACCCCGCTGGTCGCAGGAAGCCAGGAAGGCCGTACGGGATTCGTACGAGCGGCGGGGTGCGGGGATGCCGGAGAGGTCAGTTGTCCCGGGGTCGGGACACGGTGGCGACCAGCCGGTCGGCTACCTCCCGCAGCGGGATGTCCAGCGACGACGCCGCGCTGCGCAGCACGTCGAGGGCCTCCTCGGCCGGGCAGCCGCGCTGGGTCATGATCACGCCGATCGCCTGCCCGATCACCCCGTCACCGAGCGCCGTGGCGTCCAGTTCACCGGCCCGGGCCGCCTTGCGCGCCCGGTCGCGGACCGCGGCGAGCAGCAGCCCGGCGTGCTCGGCGAGCAGCATCGCGGTGAGCTGGTGCCCGGGGGTGAGCAGGTCGGCGGCGCCGGCGTAGAGGTTGATCGCCCCGATCACCTGTTCGTCGACGTCGACCGGCGCGGAGATCACCCCGTGCACGCCCAGCTCCCGCGCCCGCGGCGTCCAGGCCGGCCAGCGCTCCTCGCGGTCCAACCGGTCGGAGAGGATCATCTCCCGTCGCCGGATCGCGTCCATCGCCGGCGAGTCGGGGCCGTGCCGCAGGTCGTCGAGGCCCGCCAGTCGCGTGTCGGAGGCCGCCACCCCCGCCGGCTCGCCGGCGCGCAGCGCGGTGAAGCCGCACCAGCTCACGCCGGCCACCGCGTCGCGGGCGGTGCGTACCAGCGCGTCCAGCGCCTCGTCGAAGTCGTCTACCGCGATCAGCCCGGCTGTCAGTTCGCGCAGCAGGGCGGCGGTCTCCAGGACACCGAGCCGCTCCACCGCCGGGTCCCGCATCTCCAGGTTCACCGGTCCACTGCCCCCACCGTCCCGGCGCGTGCCCCCGCACGCCCGACCGGCGCCGTCACCTGTTCCATCGTCTGGTTCTCTCCCGACTCTTCGGACCCGCCCTTCTACCCTCGCAAACCGGGGTCGAAACGGCGCAAAAGGGGCCCCTTCCGCGCCCGGAGGCAGCGGAAGGGGCCCAGAACGTCAGCGCGACGCGGAGCTGAGCCGCCGCCCGACCGAGGCGATCAACCGGTCCAGCTCCGAGCCGAACGGGTTGTCGTGCACGAGGTACGTCCAGGTCGCGCTCGGCCGCACCAGCTTGGCCTCGTCCGGCTCCCAGTCCTCCTCGAACTCCGTCTCCTCGAAGGTGTCGATGGTCCGCCGCTCGATCTCCGGGATCAGGTTGTTGAACGCCGGCACCGCCGCCCGGTGGAACTCGTCCAGCGGGTCGAGCCGGCCGAGCGCACGCAGGTGTACGCCCTCACGCACCTCGGAGAGCTCCGCGAGGTGTTCCGCCCAGAGCCGGTCGAGGTGGTAGAGGGCGATCCACCGGGCGGCCCGGGCGAGCAGGTCCTCGTCCATCTCGCCGGCCTTCTCCGGCATCCGGTCCAGCAGCATGAGTGCCGCCACGTCGCTGGTCAGCAGCCGCTCCCGGCGCTCCGCGAGAGCCTTGCGCTGCTGCTCGATGACGACGCTGTAGCGCCAGGTGTTGCGGTGGATCTCGTGGTTGACGCCCTCGGCGACCCGCTGGGCGTGTTCCACGGCGTACTCGACCTGGTCGTCGGTGACCAGGCCGTCGGCGTTCATCCGGGGCGAGGCCGGGACGGCGTCGCCGGCGTGCCGGACGACCAGGTCGTCCTCCAGACTGACGAAGAAGACCGACCCGCCCGGGTCGCCCTGCCGACCGGCCCGGCCGCGCAGCTGGTCGTCGACGCGCCGGCTGTCGTGCCGGCCGCTGCCGATCACGTAGAGACCGTCCAGCTCGGCCACCCGGTCCCGGTCGGCCTGGTCGCTGCCGCCGAGCCGGATGTCCACGCCACGGCCGGCCATCTGGGTGGAGACGGTCACCGCGCCGTACGCGCCGGCCTCGGCGATGATCGCCGCCTCCTCGTCGTCGTTCTTCGCGTTGAGCACCACGCAGGGCACGCCGGCGGCGTTCAGGCCGGCCGCCAGCCCCTCGGACTCCTTCACGTCGAGGGTGCCGACCAGCACCGGCCGCCCGCGCTCGTGGTTGCGCTTGATCTCGTCGATCAGCGCCTCCTCCTTCTCCGCCCGGGTGGCGTAGATGCGGTCCGGCTCGTCCTCGCGCACGCACGGCGTGTTCGGCGGGATCACCGCCACCTCGAGGCCGAAGAACTCCCGGAGCTGGTCGCCGACCAGCACCGCCGTCGCCGTCATGCCGCACACCTTGGGATAGAGCGCGATGTACGCCTGCACGGCGATCGTGCCGAGCACCTCACCCTCGGCGGTGGCGTCGAGGCCCTCCTTGGCCTCCACGGCCGCCTGGAGCCCGTCCGGCCAGCGGCGGCGCTGGGCGACGCGGCCCCGCATCTCGTCGATCAGCTCGACGGAGCCGTCCCGGACGATGTAGTCGACGTCGCGGTGCAGCAGGGCGTGCGCGTGCAGCGCCACGTTCACCGCGGACAGCTGCGCGACGTGCTCCTCGTCGTACAGGTCGATGCCGAGCTTGGCCTCGACGGCGGCCAGGCCGGCGGAGGTGAAGGCGACGCTGCGGCCGTCCTCCGCCACCGTGTAGTGCTTGCCCTTGCGCAGGCCCCGCACCTGCGCGGCGGCGGCGTGCACCGGATCCTGCTCACCGGCGACCGCGCCGGCGAGGACCATCGGCACCCGGGCCTCGTCGATGAGGAGCGAGTCGGCCTCGTCGACGATCGCGGTGCGCAGCGGCCGCTGCACCCGGTCCTCCACGTCGGTGACGAGCTGGTCGCGCAGGTAGTCGAAGCCGGCCTCGCTGACCGAGACGTAGGTGACGTCGCAGGCGTACGCGTCGCGCCGCTCCTGCGGGGTGGACGCCTCGTTGACCCAGCCGACGCTCAGGCCGAGCAGGGTGTAGACCGGCTCCATCCAGAGTGCGTCGCGCCGGGCCAGGTAGTCGTTGACGGTGAGCACGTGCACCGGGCCGTTGCCCAGCCGGACGTGCCCGTAGGCGGCGATGGTCGCGGTGAGCGTCTTGCCCTCGCCGGTGGCCATCTCGGCGACCTTGCCCGAGAGCAGCGCCATCGCGCCGAGCAGCTGCACGTCGTACGGCCGCTGGTCGAGGCCGCGGCGGGCGGCCTCGCGGCCGATCGCGCAGATCTCCTCGTAGCCCGTGGCCTTGCCGGCGGCCTCGATCAGCTCGGCATCGTCGAGCGCCGACAGCTCATCCTCACGCGCCTCGACTGCCGGCAGCAGCTTCTCCAACGGCGCCAGGTCGACCGTCGTCCCCGGGCGCTGGAGGAACCGGCGGAACCTGCTCTTCAAGCGTTGCGACACACCCATGAGCGGCAACGGTACGCGACCGGGCCCGGCATTGGCGGCCCGCCCGGCGCGCCGCCGCGCGGGTTTCGCCGCCGGGCCGGTCGGGGCATGGACCGCTCAGGTCACCAGGAGCTGGTGGGCGGCCAGCTCGCGGTAGAGCGGGCTGGTTTCGGTCAGCTCGTCGTGGGTGCCGGTGGCCGCCACCCGGCCGCCGTCGAGCACCACGATCTGGTCGGCGTCGACGACGGTGGAGAGGCGGTGCGCCACGATCAGCAGGGTGCGTCGGGCGGCCACCGCGTCGATGGCCCGGCGCAACGCGGCCTCGTTACGGGCGTCGAGGTTGCTGGTCGGCTCGTCGAGCAGCAGCACCGGCGGTCCGGCCAGCAGGGCGCGGGCGATCGCCAGCCGCTGCCGCTCGCCGCCGGAGAGCAGCACCCCGCCCTCGCCCACCTGCACGTCCAACCCCTCGGGGGCGCGCTCGGCGAGGTGACCGAGGTTGACCTCGTCGAGCACCGCGCGCAGCCGGGCCTCGGGAGCCTCCGGCGCGCCGATCAGCAGGTTCTCCCGCAGCGTGCCGGCCAGCACGGGTGCGGACTGCTCGACGTAGCCGATCCGGGCGCGCAGCGCGTCGCGGGGCAGGTCCCGCACGTCGACCCCGTCGAGGCGCAGCGTGCCCTCGGTGACCTCGTAGAACCGCTCGACCAGCGCCAGCAGCGTGGACTTGCCGGCCCCCGACGGGCCGACCAGGGCGGTCCGGGTGCCGGCCGGCACGGTGAAGCTGACCTCGCGCAGCACCGGCGGGCCGCCGGGGTAGCCGAAGCCCACCCGGTCGAACTCGACGGACGCCGGGCCGCCGCCGGTGGGTGCCGCAGCAGGGGCCGGCGCCGGCCGGTCGGCCGCCTCCTCCACCGGTACGGCGAGCACCTCCTCGATCCGCTGGAGCGCACCCAGCCCGGTCTGCAACTGGGTGTAGGCGTGCACCGCCTGCCCGAGCGGAAGCACCAGGAAGAACAGGAACATGATGAAGGCGACCAGGTCGCCGACGCTGATCGCGCCCGCCGCGACCCGCGCCCCACCCACCCCGAGGACCAGCAGGAACGCCCCCTGGATGGTGACGCTGCTGGCCGGGCCGACGAACGCCTGCACCCGGGCCACCCGCAGCCCCGCCGCGTACGCCTGGGTGGCGCTGACGCCGATCGCGTCGGCCTCGCGCCGCTCCGCCCGGGCCGCGCGGATCGTCCGGGCGGCGGAGATGGCCCGCTCCACCGCCGAGGTCATCTCGCCGATGCGTTCCTGCGCGGCCCGGGCCAGGCCGCGTACCCGGTGGGCGAAGGCGACCGCGATGGCGATGCCGGCGGCCACCCCGAGCAGGGTCACCCCGAACAGCACCGGGTCGAGCAGGACCATCGCGCCCGCCGCGCCGAGCACCATCACGGCGCCGGTGACCACCTCGAACAGGCCGGAGGTGACCACCGCGCGCAGCAGGGTGGTGTCCGAGCCGACCCGGGAGAGCAGGTCGCCGGTGCGGCGGCGGTCGTACTCGGCGATCGGCAGCCGCAGCAGGTGCCCGGCCAGCCGCCGCCGGGTGCCCAGCACGACCCCCTCCGCGGTGCGTTGCAGCAGGTAGTCCCGCAGCCCGCCGAGTGCCGCGGCCACCAGCACCAGGGCGACCAGCGCCGCCACCAGCCCGGCCACGGATCGGCTGCCGGAGAGCCCGTCCAGTACCGAGCGGGTGAGCAGCGGCTGCGCCAGCGACGCCCCCGCGCCGGCCAGCGACAGCACGCCCACCACGGCCAGGGTGCCGCGATGGTCGCGCAGGTACGGCAGCAGGGCGGCGAGGCCGACCCGCCGGCCGTCGACGCGCCCGGCGGAACCAGCGGTGCCGGTGTCGTCGGCGGCTGTCGTGACGGAACCGGCGGCGGTCGTGGCGGAGTCGGCGATGGTTCCGGCGGGAGCGTCGGCGGTCATGGCGGGAACGGTATCCGGCGGCGGCACGTGCCCCGGCCGGACTTGGGGCCCTCAGACGGTCAGCACCACCTGGAGCTCCTGGCGGCGCCGCTCGGCGAGGTCCGTCAGCAGCGTCGGCGACTCCTCGAACGGCACCACCGCCGAGACCAGGTGCTTGCGGATCACGTCCCCGTACGCGCGCAGCAGGTCCACCGTCTCGGCGGAGAGTCGCTCCCGGTCCCAGGTGGGGGCCAGCCCGCGCGGCACCCGGCCGATCTGCGCGCAGCGCAGCGACAGCCCGTTGTGGTGGAACTCCTCGCCGAACCGGACCGCGTCCGCGCCGGCCTGGTAGAAGGCCAGGTCGACCACCGTGCCCTGGGGGCGCAGCAGGCGCAGCGCGAGCTGCAACGCCCACGCCTGCCCCCGGCACTGGAACACCACGTCGGCGCCCCGGTCGCCGGGACCGTGCGCCCAGCGGGTCTTGAGCACCACCGCCGGGTCGTCGGCCTCCGGGTCGAGGGTCTGCAGGCCCAGCGCCTCGGCGACGGCCCGCCGCTGCGGGGTCGGGTCCAGCACCAGCACCGAGGCGGCACCGTGGCGCTTGGCGAACAGGGCGGTGAGCAGGGCCACCACCCCGCTGCCGACGACCGCGACCCGGCGGCCCCGCACCCCGTCGCCGAGGGACCGCACGTCGGCGCCGTACAGGTCGGCGGCGGCGTGCAGCACCCCGTTGGCACAGATCGGCCCCATGTGCGCGACGTAGACGCCGAGCAGCGGGTCGAGGTCGTCGGGCAGCGGCACGAACCGCTCGGCGACCGGGTCGGCGACCCAGCCGGTGCGGTGGCCGTACGTCATCGCGCCGACGGTGCCCACCGCGACGGCGGGGGTACGACTCTCCACCACCCGGCCGACCTGCATGTAGCCCAGCCGGGTCACCGGGTACGGGGTGCTCGCCGCGCCCGGCTGGAAGAGCCCGAGGTCGGCGTTCCAGGTGACGTTGAGGTACGGGTTGGTGCCCTTGACGTAGCTCAGCTCGGTGCCCGCGGACACGCCGCTGAACAGCGTCCGCACCCGGAACGTGCCGTCGACCAGCTCGGCGGCGTCCTGCTCGACCAGCTCCACCCGCCCCGGGCCGCTGACCACCACCACCCGGTCACGCATCGACGGTCACCCCCGTGGCGAGCGGCGCGGCGGCGGGCGTGTCCAGGCGTACGGGCCGGCCGGTGCGGGCGGAGTCGGCGACCGCGAGGGCGAGCCGCTGAGTGCCGAGGGCCTCGGCGTACGGGACGCGGACGTCGTCGCCGACGCCCCGTACCGCGTCCACGAAGGCCCGGTCCACGGCCACCCGGGCGGCGTCCGGGTCGGCGGCGAAGCGGCGTTCCCCGTCGGCGTCGCGTACCACCAGGCCGTCCTCGCCCAGCGACAGGGCCAGCCCGTCGGCGAGGATCTCCAGGCCGGCGCGGTGCTTCCAGCCGAGCACGCAGGCGGCGGTGAGGGTGCCGACGGCGCCACCGGCGAAGCGCAGCGCCGCGGTGGTCACCGAGTCGATGTCGGCGCCGTCGACCGGCGGCGGGGTGCCGTTGCCGTACGCGGTGACCTCGGTGGCCTCGCCGACCAGGAACCGGACCAGGTCCAGCACGTGGGCGGCCTGCTCGACGACCGGGCCACCGGAGCGATCCCGCCGCGACCACCAGGCCACCGGGGGCACCTTGTCCCACCACGCGCCGCTGACCATCCGCACCGGACGGTCGCCGAGCAGCTCCCGGGCCTGCTCCACCACCGGCAGGTACCGCCAGTGGTGCCCGACGCCGGTGAGCAGCCCCCGCCGGGCCACCAGGTCGGCGATCCGCTCGGCGGTCGCCAGGTCGACGGCGACCGGTTTCTCCACGAACATCGGCACCCCGGCCGCGACGACCGCCTCCTCCGCCGGCCCGTGGGCGAACGGCGGCACGCAGACGTAGACGGCGTCCGGACCGGCGGCCAACAACTCGTCGACGTCGCCGAAGGTCTGCGCGCCGTGCGCCCCCGCCAGTTCCGCCGCCGCCTCCGGCACCACGTCGGTCACCCCGAGCAGTTCCACGTCCGCGAAGCCGCCCAACACCCGGGCGTGGCGTTGCGCCACCCCGCCGGCCCCTACCAGTCCCACCCGGCACGTGCGCATGAAATGCCCTTCCGCCACGGTTTCACCTTTCGGCGACTGCACTCCCCCCGGGTGGGCGCAACCAAACGTTCACCGGTGCGGAACCCGGTCCCCCACCCCCGTGATCGAGCTGTTAGGCATGCTGCGGTTAGCGCGAGTGCGGTAGTGGGAAATACGACGAAGGTTTTTCCGCCACGATCTGGGGGTGCCTGTGCGGAATACGGAAACGATGGTGTCACCGGTGGTGGAGGCGTGGGCCACCTACCGGACCACGTCGGCGGGCGACTGGCCGGCACGGCGGCTGATGCGGGCCAAGGGGAACAGCAGGGTCAGCGTGGTCCTGCCGGCCCGCAACGAGGAGGCGACGGTCGGCGCCATCGTGTCGACGATCCGGGAGCACCTGATGGAGCGGGTGGCCCTGGTCGACGAGCTGATCGTGGTGGACTCCCGGTCCACCGACCGCACCTCCCAGGTGGCCCGCGCCGCAGGCGCGGAGGTGGTCAGCCAGGACGCGATGACCCGGGGCCTGCCGCGGCTGACCGGCAAGGGGGATGCCCTCTGGGCGGGGCTGGCCGCGGCCGAGGGCGACGTCGTGGCGTTCGTCGACGCCGACCTGCGCGAGTTCCGCCCGCACTTCGTGACGGGGCTGATCGGCCCGCTGCTGACCGATGCCTCGGTGGACTTCGTCAAGGGCTTCTACCACCGCCCGCTGGTCGGGGCGTCCAGCGTGGAGGCCGACGGCGGCGGGCGGGTGACGGAGCTGATGGCCCGGCCGATGCTGAACCTGTTCTGGCCGGAGCTGGCGGGCTTCGTGCAGCCCCTCGCCGGTGAGTACGCCGGCCGCCGGGAGGTGCTGGAGCAGGTGCCGTTCGTCTCCGGCTACGGGGTGGAGACGGCGATGCTGATCGACCTGCTCGAGCTGGTCGGGCTGGACGCGCTGGCCCAGGTGGACCTCGGCGAGCGCAGGCACCGCCACCAGGACACCGCCGCCCTGGGACAGATGTCGGCCCAGATCATGCTCACCGCCTGGTCGCGCCTGCAGCGGCGGGGCTGGGCGGCGCCGGGCGCGATGCCCGCCGCCCTGCTGACCCAGTTCCGGCGCGGCGGCTCCGACGCCCTGCCGAACCTGGACCGGGAGATCGTCGTCAGCGACGTCTCCGTCGAGGAGCGGCCGCCCCTGGCACAGCTGCGGCACCGCATCCCCCGCCGACGGGTCGCGGCGGCGTGAACGCGCGAGGACTGACGACCGCTGGTGACCGGGCGCGGACGGCCCGGGGCCCCGCCGAGGGAAGGAATCCCGCATGAGCCTCACCGTCCTGATGAACGCCGGCCCGTGGCTGTCCGTGCCGCCGCCCGGCTACGGCGGCATCGAGAACGTCATCGCGACGCTGGTGCCGGAGCTGCGCCGCCTCGGCGTGCGGGTGGTGCTCGCCTCGGTCGACAGCAGCACCCTGCCGGTCGACGAGAAGTTCTCGGTCTTTCCCGACGGGCAGTTCCACGCCCTGCAACGGCCGTACAACCAGGTCTGTGGCATCTCCCAGGCGCACCTGAACGGCGTGGTGCGCGCGCTGCACTCCCGCGACGACATCGACCTGGTGCACGACCACGTGGAGGCGGTCGGCCTGGCCACGCTCGCCGCGATGGGTCCGGACGCCCCGCCGGCACTGCACACGCTGCACTGGGACCTCGCCAAGCACCCGGCGCTCTACGGCAACCTCGACGGCGGCGACCGGGTCCGGGTCAACGGGGTCTCCGCCTCGCAGCTGGCCCGCGCGCCGGGAGCGTTGCGGGAGCACTCGGTGGGGCACGTGCACCTGTCGACCCCGCTCGCCGTCGACGCGGACCGGCGGCCCCGGGTCGACAAGGGCGACTATCTGATCATCCTGGGCCGGATCAACCCGGGCAAGGGCCAGGACGTGGGCGCCCGCCTCGCCCGGCGGGTGGGGGTCCCGCTGGTGCTCGCCGGGCCCGTCGGCCCGTACCACCGGCCGGAGGACCTGGCCGCCGCCGGGGACGAGGCCCGGCAGAACCCGGACGTCCGGTTCTTCCACGACGAGGTGGCACCGCACGTCGACGGCGACCTGGTCCGCTGGGTGGGCACGGTGGCCGGGCAGGAGCGCGACGACCTGCTGGCCGGCGCCCGTGCCTCGCTGTTCCCGCTGCGCTGGGAGGAGCCGGGCGGGACGGCGGTGGTCGAGTCGCTGGCCCTGGGCACGCCGGTGGTCGCGACCGCCCGGGGTTGCCTGCCCGAGTTGATCGAGCACGGCCGCACCGGTCTGCTCACCGCGGACGAGGACGAGCTGGGCGACCTGCTGCTGGCCGCCGGCCTGCTGGAGCCGGACGAGTGCCGGCGCGAGGCCGCGCTCCGCTTCACGCCGGCGGTGATGGCCGAGAAGTACGTGGCCCTCTACGAGCGGGTCCGTCAGCACGCCGCCGCCCCGCGCCTGCAACCGGCCTGACCGGCGGCCCCCCGGGGGGTGCGGGGGCGGGGTTTGGCGGGAGAAGCAGCGGGAACGCGCCGAACGCTCGGCTTCCCGCACAGTGAGGAGACGGCGGTGACCGGTCCCATGGCGCGCTCCCGCGCCCGACGCAACCCGGCCGACGGCAAGGCGCCCGTGCGGCGTGCCGCCATCGCCGTGGCGGTGGTCTTCCTCCTGGTCGGCGTGCTCGGCTTCGTGCCGGGCATCACCAGCGACTTCGGCGACCTGCGCTTCGCCGGGCACGAATCCGACGCCAGGCTGCTCGGCGTGTTCCAGGTCTCGGTGCTGCACAACTTCGTCCACCTGCTCTTCGGGGTGGCCGGGCTGGTGCTGGCCAGCACCGTCTCGGGCGCGCGGACGTACCTGGTCGGCGGTGGCGCGCTCTACCTGGTGCTCTGGCTCTACGGCCTGGTGATCGACCACAACAGCATGGCGAACTTCATCCCGGTCAACAACGCCGACAACTGGCTGCACCTGTTCCTCGGCCTGGGCATGATCGCGCTCGGCATCCTGACCACCCGGGGCCGCCCCTACCGGTGACTCACCGCAACCGGCCGGGAGGGGAGACGAGCCCCGTCCCGGCCGGTTTGCCCGTCCGGGCGCCCGGGTAGTTCGCAGGTCCCCCGACGCGAAACGAGGCGCACATGCCGAGCCGGATCACCTGCGAGGTGTACGACGGGTCCCCCGTGACCGTCGTACGCCTTCGTGGCGACCTGGACCTCGGCACCATGCGGACGGTGGACTCCGCGTTGGAGGGCTGCCTCGCCGACCAGCCCGACGCGCTCGTGGTGGACCTCGGCGACGTCACCGTCCGGGACCCGCTCGCCCTCTCGGTGTTCGCCGCCACCGCGCGCCGGGCGGCGGGCTGGCCGGCGGTACCCGTCGTGCTCTGCGCCCCGCCGCCCGAGGCGGTGGGCTGGCTGGCCCAGTCGACCGCCTGTCGCGTGGTGCCCGTACGCCATGACCGCGCCGAGGCGACCCGGGTGGCGAACGCGGCGGCGGCGCCCCGGCTGCGGGCCCGGCTCGAACCGGTCGCGGAGGCCTGCCGGCGGGCGCGGGAGCTGGTGACCGACGCGTGCGCCTGGTGGCAGCTGCCGGAGGCGGTCGGCCCGGCGTCACTGGTGCTCAGCGAACTGGTCGGCAACGCGGTCCGGCACGCCGGCACGCCGATGCGGGTGACGCTCACCCTGCGCCGGCCGCACCTGCACCTGGCGGTGGCGGACGGCAGCCCGGCGTCGGTCCGGGCCGGCTCCCCCGACCTGCGGGCCGAGGGTGGCCGGGGGCTGATGCTCGTCCGCGAGCTGGCCCAGCGCTGGGGCAGCGCACCGGTCGGCGACGGGAAGGTCGTCTGGGCCATGTTGCCCGCGAATTGACTGAATTTCCCACTCTCGCCTGAATAACCGCTGTCGCCTGGTTTCATGGGCAGAGGGGCGGGTAGCCGCGCCGTCCTATCTGTCGTCATGACGGGGTGAGAGTCAGATGCCCAAGCGGGTAACCACGGAACCTGCACGCGACCGGGGACCGGCGATCCTGGCACCGGCACGCTTCGGCGGCTACCCCGGGCCGCTGCGCACGCCGCTGCCCGGCGGAAAACTGACCCGGTTCCTGGCCACCACCGACCACAAGCAGATCGGCCTGCTCTATCTGCTGACCTCGTTCGTGTTCTTCCTGGTCGGCGGCATCCAGGCGATGCTGATGCGGGCCGAGTTGGCCCGGCCCGGCCTGCAGTTCCTCTCCCCCGAGCAGTACAACCAGCTCTTCACCTCGCACGGCGCGGTCATGCTGCTGTTGTTCGCCACGCCGGCGGCGTTCGGGTTCGCCAACTACATCGTGCCGATCCAGATCGGCGCCCCCGACGTGTCGTTCCCCCGACTCAACGCCCTCGCCTACTGGCTCTACCTGGTCGGCGGCATGATGGTGCTCGGCGGGTTCCTCACCCCGGGCGGCTCCGCCGACTTCGGTTGGACCGCCTACTCGCCGCTGAGCGACGAGGTCCACTCGCCGGGGGTGGGCGCCAACCTGTGGGTGATCGGCCTGGTGATCTCGGGGCTGGGCACCATCCTCGGGGCGGTCAACCTGATCACCACGATCCTCACCCTGCGCGCGCCCGGCATGACCATGTTCCGGATGCCGATCTTCACCTGGAACATGCTCTTCACCAGCGTGCTGGTGATCCTGGTGTTCCCGCTGCTCGCCGCGGCGCTGCTCGCGCTCGCCGCGGACCGGCTGCTCAACGCCCACGTGTACGACCCGGCCACCGCGGGGCCGATGCTCTGGCAGCACCTGTTCTGGTTCTTCGGCCATCCCGAGGTCTACATCATCGCGATCCCGTTCTTCGGCATCATCACCGAGATCATCCCGGTCTTCTCCCGCAAGCCGATCTTCGGCTACACCGGGCTGGTGCTGGCCACCGTCGCGATCACCGTGCTGTCGATGACCGTGTGGGCGCACCACATGTTCACCACGGGCCAGGTGCTGCTGCCGTTCTTCAGCATCCTGAGCTACCTGATCGCGGTGCCCACCGGGGTGAAGTTCTTCAACTGGATCGGCACCATGTGGAAGGGGCAGATCACCTTCGAGACGCCGATGCTCTTCGCGATCGGCTTCCTGGTCACCTTCCTCTTCGGCGGCCTCACCGGGGTGCTGCTGGCCAGTCCGCCGGCGGACTGGCACACGCACGACACCTACTTCGTGGTCGGGCACTTCCACTACGTGCTGTTCGGCACGGTCGTCTTCGCGCTCTTCGGCGGCTTCTACTTCTGGTGGCCGAAGATGACCGGGCGGTTGCTCGACGAGCGGCTCGGCAAGGCCCACTTCTGGACGATGTTCCTCGGCTTCCACGGCACCTTCCTCGTCCAGCACTGGCTGGGCAACGAGGGCATGCCCCGCCGGTACGTCGACTACCTGCCCAGCGACGGGTTCACCGCGCTGAACACCTTCTCCAGCATCTCCGCCTTCGTGCTGGGCGCCTCCACGCTGTTCTTCATGTGGAACGCCTGGAAGTCCTGGCGCTACGGGGCGATGGTGACGGTCGACGACCCGTGGGGCTTCGGCAACTCGCTGGAGTGGGCCACCTCCTGCCCGCCGCCGCTGCGCAACTTCGACCGGATGCCCCGCATCCGCTCCGAGCGGCCCGCCTTCGACCTCAAGTACGGCCCACTCGTCGCCAACCTCGGCCGGGACCTGCCCCAGCGCGCCACCAAGCCGCCGCAGGACTTCCGCGACGAGTTGCACCGCGACAGGCGCCGGCCCGAGTCGCCGTCCCTCGAGGGGGCGCACGGCGCGCGCGAGGCGGCCGCGTTCCACCCGGCACCGGAGTCCGGGGCCCGACCGGTGGACGTCCCGGAGCCGGACGAGATTCGTCGGCCCAGCTTCGAGCAGACCGACGAACCGGAGGAGACCGGCCCCGGCGCCGCGCGGGAGGACGACCGCTGGCGGCACCCGCGCAGGCCCGGCGACGACCCGGAGGACTGAGCGGCCGTACGCGCGGCAGGGGCCGGCACCCACCGGGGGTGCCGGCCCCTCGCCGACGTCGTGGTCAGCCCTCGCGGGCCGGCGCCAGACCCGCCGCCGTGAGCGAGCGGCGTACGGCCGGCTGGACCCGGGTCAGCCGCAACGGGACCCCGGTGCGGGCCGCGGCCTCCCGGCCCGCCATCAGCGCGGCGATGCCGCCGGCGTCGAAGCCACCCGCGCCGACCAGGTCGACCACCACCTCGGCGGGCTGCCCGGTCACCGCCTCCAGCATCGCCCGGCGGAGCTGGTCCGCGCCGTCCCGGTCGACCTCGCCGCCGACCTCCACGACCACGCGGTCGCCGTTGTGCCGGACCGAGATCCTCGTCTTCGCCGGCTCGGACTCGGCGGGCCCGTTCTGCCACGGTGGCGGGGCGTCGGCGAGCATCGCCTGGCGCAGCCAGGTCAACGCGCGGGACAGCAGCCGGGAGACGTGCATCTGGGAGATGCCGAACCGGGCGGCGATCTCCGCCTGGGTCTGGTTGCCGTAGAAGCGCATGGCCAGGATCCGCCGCTCCCGCCACGGCAGCCGGTGCAGCAGCCCGCTGACCGTCACCCGGTCGTCGACGGATTCCAGGGCGTTGTCGGACTCGCCGACCAGGTCGCCGAACTCGGCCGAGCTCTCCCCTCCGACCGGGGCGTTCAGCGAGGCCGGACTGTAGCCGGCGGCCGACTCCAGCGCGGCGAGGATCTCCTCCTGCGGCGTCTCCAGCCGCTCCGCCAGTTCGGCCACCGACGGGGCCCGGGACAGCTCGCTGGTCAGCGCGGCGGTCGCCTGCCCCACCTCCAGGATCAGGTCGCGCAGCCGGCGCGGCACGTGCACGCCCCAGGTGCGGTCGCGGAAGTGCCGCTTGATCTCGCCGACGATGGTGATGGCCGCGTACGCGGTGAACGAACCCCGCTCCGGGTCGTACCGGTCGACGGCGTTGACCAGGCCGAGACGGGCGACCTGTTCGAGGTCCTCCAGCGGCTCGCCCCGGCCCCGGTAGCGGCGGGCCAGCCGACCCGCGAACGGCAGGGCGAAGCGGACCAGGTCGTCACGCGCCTCCTGGCACCGTTCGGGCGGAAGGCCCTCGATCCGGGCCGCGTACGCCAGTGCGGCCGCGTCGAGGTCCTCCAGGCCCCGTTCGGTCGGAGGTGGTGTGGTGGTGGTGCTCTGTCCGAACATCCGCGCCTCCCTCAGGAAGGTCCCCCGCCCGGATTCAGGAAACCGGTCGTGCGCGCGCGTGGTCGCACCACGCACCGGGCCGGAAGTGGGTCACATGACTGGGATGCCAGCGGGCGACGACGCCGTGCCGGACGGCGTGATCAGGCCGTCGCAGCCAGCGGTGTTCCCGCTCCGTAGGTACTCAACCACGGGACCGCGGGTTCGCGAGGATGTTTCGAAAGGGCCGACTCAACAGACGAGTAACCCCTGGTGGGAGCCGCTGTCGTGGAGCGCCGCGAGGGCCTCGGCGACCGTCATCGGCGGCGGCGTCGGCAGGTCGTACGGCTGTGCCCGCAGCACCTCCGTCGCCCGGCGGGTGGGCACGGAGGTGATCGGGTAGCCGCGCGCCGAGGTACGGTCCAGCGCCCGCCGGCGGCGGCCGAAGCCGGCGACGGCCAGCCACTGCGGCAGCCCGGCCAGTGCCGGCGACCGCAGGCCGGGCGGCTCGGGCAACACGTCCACCGAGCTGAACGGCTCGCTGCCGGCGAGCCACCACTCCACCCCCTCCACGCTGCGCCGGGTGGCGTTCTCGCACCAGTAGGGCACCATCCCCGCCCGCACCACCTGCCACGGGTCGAGCAGCCGACCGCACTCCACCACCAGCCGGTCACCGGTCTTGCCGGCCGCACGCAGCCAGCGCCGGTACAGGTCGGCGGTCGCGGCGCTGAGGGCCTCCGGGCGCGGCACGAGGATCCGGTGCAGCGGATGCCCCTGCCGCCCGGTCCAGTGTTGTATGCCGGCCTCGAATTCGGACTCCACGCCGTGTTCCGCCGGTGCGGGCGGCGAGGTGACCTCCGGCGGCTCCCAGTGCGCGCCGTCCCCTCCTGCCGAACGGAGCACCTGGCGCAGGGCGTGGCTGTCCGGGTGGAAGTCGACGGGGTCCAGGCCGCTGGCCGGGCAACCGACCTGGAAGCTGTGCCCCGGGGCGGAGTCGAACACCGGCCAGGTCCGGGCGTCGCGCAGCAGCAGCACCGGGGAGCCCGGTTCCAGCCGGTCGGTCAGGAACCGCGCGTACGCGGCCGGCAGGGAACGCCACCGGGCCGCCAGCGACACGGTGGCGCCGGCCAGCGCGCCTCGGCTGGCGGGGCAGTGCACCTGGCGCACGTGCAGGTCGGCGTTGCCGCCGAGGAGTCGGGCGGTGAGCGCGGCGCCGTGGTCCAGGGCGGCCTGCGGACGGTCCACGGCACCCTGCGCCCAGTGCACCGTCATCTCGAACCCGGTCGGCAGCCAGGGCACGCCGAGAGCCATCGCCAGGTGCGCGGCGGCGCCGTGCGGGGAGCCGATCAGGGCGCCCGGGTAGCGGCGGCGCGGGTACTGGTCGGCGAACCAGCGGGCGATCCGGCCGGCGTCGACCTCGGCCGTCTGGCCGGGGGTGAGCGCCACCCGACCGGCCGCCCGGACCACCGCCGCCCGGCGCACCGGCTCGGGCGCGCCGATGAACCGCGACAGCGGTCCTGGGTGTCCTGGATGACCCAGGTCGGCGCAGTCGGTCCCGCGCAGGGCCCGCGCGGTGGCGGCCACCAGGACGCGCGCGGCACTGCCCGCCGCCACGACCCGGTCGCCCGCCAGCCCGGCACCGTCGGCCGTGAGCCCCTCGCGCACCTTGTGCACCGGGTCCACCTTGCCTCGTTCGCTCACCACGCGGCCCGGCTTCCCGCCCCGATGCGGTTCAAACGGGGCATCCCCCACCGCGCGGCAGTAACCGGGCGACCCGCCCCCTCCCTCCCGCTCCTCCCCCAAAACGCGATCTTGCACTTTCCGCCCCGACGAACCGGGGCAAAAACCCCAGGTCGAGGGCGGAAAGTGCAAGATCGGCAAAGGGGACGCGGGTGGTGGCCGCGTCGGCCGGCGGGCGGTGGTCAGACGAGGTCTTCGGTCTCCACGGCCACGCCGGCGGCGAGCATCCGGTCGCGTACCCGCCGGGCCGCGTCGCCCTCGGCGAACACCTCGCGCAGGTCCGCGAACGCGGGCTCGGGCGGCGCCAGCCGCACCGCCGGGTCGACCACCGCCTCCAGCACGCAGGGCCGGTCGGCCGCCAGCGCCTCGTCCCAGGCCGCTCCCACCAGCTCCGGACGGTCGACCCGGACGCCGTGCAGGCCGAGCAGGCGTGCCCAGCCGGCGTACGGCACGTCGGGCCGGCGGAGCGTCGGGTCGGCCGGCGTCCGGCCACCGCCCATGCCGGACTGGTCCCGGTTGTTGAGCACCAGCACCACCAGGCGGGGGTCGTGCCACTCCCGCCAGTGGTGCGCCACGGTGATCAGCTCGGCCAGCCCGTTGAGTTGCATCGCGCCGTCACCGAGCAGGGCGACCACCGGCTGGTCCGGGCCGGCCAGTTTGGCCGCCACCGCGTACGGCAGGGCGCAGCCCATCGAGCCGAGGGTGCCGCAGAGCTGCGCGTTGACGCCCGGGGGCAGTTCCAGGTGCCGGGCGTACCAGTAGATGACCGAGCCGACGTCCACCGCCACCGCCCCGCGGTGCGGGACCCGGGTGGAGAGTTCATGCAGCACGAGCTGCGGGTTCACCGGCTCGGCGGGGGCGGCGGCCCGGTCCGCCCGCTCGGCCCGCCACCGGTCGACCGAGCCCTCGACGGTTTCCCGCCACCGGGCGTTCGGCCGCTCGGGCACCTGGGCCAGCAGCGCCCGCAGCGTCTCCTGGGCGTCCCCCACGAGCGAGACGTCCACCGGGTAGCGGGTGCCGATGCGGCGCCCGTCGATGTCGATCTGCACCGTACGGGCCTGCCCCGGCATCGGGAAGTAGTCCGTCCACGGGTTGTTCGTGCCGACCAGCAGCAGCGTGTCGCAGCCGCCCATCAGCTCGGCGGCGGCCGGGGTGCCGACCTCGCCCAGCACGCCCGCGTGGAAGGGCAGCCGCTCGTCGAGCACCCCCTTGCCCAGCAGCGAGGCCGCCACCCCGGCGCCGAGCCGGTCGGCGAGGGCGACGATCTCCCCGGCCGCGCCCCGGGCGCCCTGACCGACCAGGATCGCGGTGCGCTGGCCGTTGGCGAGGAGTTGGGCGGCCGCGTCCAGGTCCGCCTCGTGGGGCAGGACCCGGGCCAGCGGCTCCCCCGGTGTCGCCGAGAACACCCCGGCCGCGTGCGGTTGCAGGTCGGGCACGGCCGCCTCCTGCAACGTGCGCGGCAGCACCACGCAGACCGGGCTGCGGGTCGCGGCGGCGGTACGGAACGCCTGGTCGAGCAGGGCGGGCACCCCGTCGGGGACGCGGCCGTACCGGACGAACTGGTTGCACACGTCGCCGAACAGCCGGCTCAGCCCGATCTCCTGGTGGGCGCCGCCCAGCGGGCCCGCGATGTCCTCGCCGACGATCGCCACCACCGGCTTGCTGTCCAGCTTGGCGTCGTAGAGGCCGTTGAGCAGCTGGACGGCGCTCGGCCCCTGGGTGGCCAGGCAGACCCCGATCCCGCCGGTGAACTTGGCGTGCCCGGTGGCCATGTAGGAGGCGGTCTCCTCGTGCCGGGCCGGCACGAACGCCGGGTCCCCGCCCGAGGCGTCCAACGCCTCGACCACCGGCGCGACGGCTTCCCCGGGGTAGCCGAAGACCCTCGGCACCCGCCAGGCGCGCAGTCGCTCGACCACCAGGTCGGCCACCGTGCGCTCAGCCATCGCCCCGCCCCGGCGTGCCGGCGTCGACGTACCGCAGCACCGCCCCGACCCCGTCGGTCAGCTCCGGCGCCTCGTCGGGGCCGAGCACGGTCAGGTCGGCGTCGGTGCCGACCAGCGCGCGCACGAGCGCGGCGTCGGCGCGGACCTTCGCCGGATCGCGTACGGACATGGCGGAGAGCTGCCCGCGCTCGGTGGCGATCTCGGTCGGGTCCGGCCCGATCCAGAGTTCCCCGGTGGCGGACGGGTCGTCGACGATGAGCATCGTCTCGACCTGGTTACGTTGCAGGGCGGACACGACGGCGTCCAGCCCGGCGCCGACGTCCTCCTGCATGCCGAAGCGGTCCAGCGCGGCGGTGACCCGCTGGTCGGCGACCTCGGCGATGGTCTGCACGGTGAGGTCGTCGAGGAGGGTCTGGTCGGCGCCGCCGGCACGGGAGCCGGCGTCGGTGCGGACCACCACGTCCTGCCAGCGGGGCGGCATCTGGGCGGCGATCATCCCGGTGGCGCGCACGTCCCCGGCGACCACCACCACCTCGGCGCCGACCTTCTCGGCCAGCTCCACCGTGGCCGCGGTGACGTCACCGGCGTTGTGGTGCCAGGCCTCCATGGCGGCCCGCTGGTAGCGGGACTGCGACCAGCCGCCGGGCTGCACGCGACGCAGCTGGAAGTCCTCCCGGCCGGTCACGTGGGCCCGGCGTGGCACGCCGCCGGCACTGATCGCCATGGCGTCCGCACCGGTCCGGTCGGCCAGCACCCGCACCCAGGCCACCTGCTCGCCGCGCTGTGCCAGCAGCGGCATCACGTGCGGCAGCGGGGTGTACGCGGCGAGGTCCCGCAGCGGTGGGGCGGAGAGGTACTCCGACAGCACCACCCGGCCCCGGGCACCGAAGACCGCCAGGCCGTAGTCCCCCGGCATCGGGTCGTGCCCCCGGACGAGGAGTTCGACGGCGTCGATGGTGTCCACGTCGGCGCGCTGCTGCTGAAGTTGGTCGCGCAGCGCCCGCCAGCGCAGATCGAGCGCCGGGTGGGCGTCCTCGGTGTTGGCGGACGCGTCCAGGTACACCGAGACCCACGGTCCCGGCCGGTCGTAGAGCGGGCGCAGGAAGGACAGCTGCATGCTCGACCCCTTTCCAGCTCGGCCCCCCGCTTACCCGCGCCGGTCCCGTTGTCACCTGGCCGGCACGAGCGCGTGACCAGATTTCATTCATGTCATTCAACCCGGACGACCGATACCATGAGTGAACGCAACCGGACTCTGGGTGGTGAAGATGGACAGCGACCTGCACATTCGGCGGATAGTCCACCCGACCGACCGGATCGTCACAGGGCGGATCCTCCGGCTGATGGACGGCTACCCGCGCGAGGTGCGCATCGGCCAGCCGGTGCTGGTCGCGGTGCTCGTGGCGGCCGGGGTGGCGGGGCTGCTGATGGCGCTGGTCCGCTCCCTGCTCTCCGCCAGCTCCGGCGCGGCCCGTCGACGGTTCAAGGACCTGAAGAAGGGCCCGGAATACCTGGTCACCCCAGTACGCCTGCGCGACACCGCCGGGCAGCTCTGCGAGGTCGAGTTGCACGGGCACCTGCCGCAGAGCGCCCTGCACCCCGCTGACCACGTGCAACTCACGCTGCGCCGGCAGGGCGACCCGGACCTGCCACCGAAGATCGAGCGGATCGTGAACCTGACGACGGGCCAGTTGCTCACCCCGCGTACCGCCACCCTGTGGTCGCACCTCGGGCCGCCGCTGCTGCTCCAGGCGATGCTGGGAGCGGTGCTGGTCACCGCCCTGGTGGCCTGGTCCGCGCTGACCTGACAGGGCCGGGGCGGAGGACTCAGCCTCCCGCCGCGACCGCTCGACCTCCCGGCGGCGGGCCGCTCAGCTCGTGCCGGTCGCCCGTCAGCCGACGGGGGTCAGCGGCCGGTCCGGCTCTCCTGCGGTGCGCAGCATCCCCCGCCGGGCGGCCCAGCGCTCGAAGATCAGGGTGGCGAAGGGCGGCACGGCGCAGGCCAACGCCACGAGGGTGGGCCACAGCCGCCACCGGTGCAGCCGGGCCATCACGAGGACCAGCAGGCCGTACACGACGAAGAGCGCGCCGTGGACCGGGCCGAAGATCTTCACGCCGATCTCGTTGCCGGGCGGGCCGTACTTGACGGCCATGCCGATCAGCAGGGCCAGCCAGGAGCAGGCCTCGGCGATCGCCGCCGCCACGAACAGCTTGGTGATCTTTTCGCGCATCGTCACTCCCCCACCGGTTACCGCACAGATGCTAACCACCCCGTCGGCCCCGCCTGCCGGCGGAGGCGACGGGAATCACGTGGGGCCCGCCTGGGTGCGTAAGGGACCTTCGGGTCTTCCCCGGCCCGCCCCGGGCGTGCGAGGTTAGGGGAACCAACGGTGACAGGGCGGTGACCATGGGCGAGGACGTCGGCGTACGGACCTTCAGTCGTGAGGACCGGGCCCGCTATCGCGAGAAGGTGCGACGGTGCCTGGACGTCTTCGCCGAGATGCTCCGGGAGTCCCGGTTCGACGTCGAACGGCCGATGACCGGGCTGGAGATCGAGCTGAACCTGGTGGATGAGGACTCGATGCCGGCCATGCGCAACGCCGACGTGCTGGCCGCCATCGCCGACCCGAGCTTCCAGACGGAGCTGGGCCAGTTCAACGTCGAGATCAACGTGGCGCCGCGCCGGCTGGCCGGTGCCGGCACCGGCGAGTTCGAGAAGAGCGTGCGGGCCAGCCTCAACGCCGCCGAGACCAGGGCGCGGGGCGTCGGCGCGCACATGGTGATGATCGGCATCCTGCCGACGCTGCGGCCGGAGCACCTGACCGCCGCGACGCTGTCGGCCAACCCGCGTTACGCGCTGCTCAACGAGCAGATCTTCGCGGCCCGCGGCGAGGACCTGCGGATCGCGATCAACGGTGTGGAACGACTCGCGGTGACCGCCGACACCATCACCCCCGAGGCGGCCTGCACGAGCACCCAGTTCCACCTCCAGGTCAGCCCCGCCCAGTTCGCCGACTACTGGAACGCCGCGCAGGTGGTCGCCGGCATCCAGGTGGCCGTGGGCGCGAACTCGCCACTCTTCTTCGGCCGGGAGCTGTGGCGCGAGACCCGGGTCCCGCTGTTCCAGCAGGCGACCGACACCCGGCCGGAGGAGATCAAGGCCCAGGGCGTACGCCCCCGCGTGTGGTTCGGCGAGCGCTGGATCACCAGCGTGTTCGACCTGTTCGAGGAGAACGTCCGCTACTTCCCGGCGCTACTGCCGGTCTGCGACGCGGAGGACCCGGTCGAGGCCCTCGCCCGGGGGGACGTGCCGAAGCTCGCCGAGTTGCGGCTGCACAACGGCACCGTCTACCGCTGGAACCGCCCCGTGTACGACGTGCTGAAGGGCCGCCCGCACCTGCGGGTGGAGAACCGGGTGCTGCCGGCCGGGCCGACGGTGCTCGACACCGTGGCCAACGGCGCCTTCTACTTCGGTCTCGTCCGGGCCCTCGCCGAGGCCGACCGGCCACTCTGGTCGCAGATGTCGTTCAGCGCGGCCGAGGAGAACTTCACGGCCTGCGCCCGGTACGGCATCGACGCCCAGGTCTTCTGGCCCGGCCTGGGCTACCTCCCGGTCACCGAGCTGGTGCTGCGCCGGCTGCTGCCGCTGGCCCACCACGGGCTGGACCGGTGGGGCCTGGACCCGGGCGAGCGGGACCGGCTGCTCGGCATCATCGAGCAGCGCTGCCTGACGGGGCGCAACGGTGCGACCTGGCAGGTGGCGACCCTGCACCGGTTGGAGTCCACCGACCATCTCGACCGGCCGGCGGCGCTGCGGGAGGTGGTGCGGCACTACGTGACGCTGATGCACAGCAACCGGCCGGTGCACGAGTGGCCGATCCCCTGACCGGGGCGGCAGCGTGACGGCGCCACGGCCGGTGGCAGCCACGGCGTCGGCTCCGGGGAGGCGGCCTCAGCCCTCCCCCGCCGGTGGGGTGTCAGGTTCGTCGATCACGGCGCCGGCATGGAACACCACGCCACCGAGGACGTCCCGGACCCCGCGCCAGCGGTCGAGCCGCGCCCCGGCGAAGGTGACGTCGCCGTGGAACGAGGCGCGCCCCTCGGAACCGCCGAGCCGGAAGGCGGCCCCCGCGAACACGCTCGCGTCGAAGCGGGTGGCACCGTGGAACTGGGCGCCCGTGAAGTCCGCGTACCCGACCTGGCACCCGCTGAGGTCGAGGTCGACCAGCGTCGCCCCGCACAGCGGCAGGTCCGTCTCCGGCCAGTGCCGCTCCTTCGCTCCGCCCGCGGTGCCGGGTGCCGGGCGCAGGCGCTCGGCGAGCAGCCGCTGGGCGTCGCGCCGCAGTTCGACCTCCCCGGCCTGGGCGAGGGTCAGCCCGCCGGTCACATCGAACGGCAGCGGCACCCGCAGGTACCCGCACACGGCGTCGACCACGCGCTGGCGCAGCTCCGGCCTCGCGTCACCGAGCTCGCCGAGGAACCGCAGCCCCGCGCGGCGGACGTCGGGATCCCGGTCGGCGAGCTGGCGGGAGTAGGGCGCGACGGACCCGTCCGCCACGAGCACGGTGGTGCCGTCCGGTGTCGGTGCCGACGCCCAGCCGAGGGGCCAGGACACCGGCTCGTCGTCGGCCGCGCCGGCCCACCGTGCGCCGGCGAGGTCCACGGCGGGCTGGTCGAGGTGGACCGGCCCGCCGAACCGGGCGTCCCGAAACGTCGCGTCCGCGCCGAACCGCGCCTTGCAGAACCAGGCGGGGCCCTCGAAGCGGGCGCTCCGGAACGAGACGGCACCGCCGAAGCGGGCCCCGTCGCCGCCCTCCTCCCAGCCCTGGTAGTCGCCCATCAGGACGGCGACGGGCCAGCCCGGATCGTCCTCGTTCGGCTCGTCCCAGGGCGCGGGTTGGACGTCCTCGATGGCGTCCCAGGCCGGATCGTCCTCCCACAGTTCCTCCTCGCCCCGCCCGAACCAGGCCATCGCGGCGAAGCCGGCCCGTTCGAAGCTGGCCGACCCACGGAACCGGGCGCGCCCGAACACGGCGTCGGCGGCGAACCGGGCGCCGTCGAACCGGGCCCTGCCGTGGAAGACGGCACGGGCGAAGATCGCCTCGCCGGTGAACCGGGCGTCGGCGAACGAGGTCGTCCCGAGGAACCGGGTGTCGGTGAACCGGGCCGCGGCCAGTCCGCAGCCGCCGAAGTCGACGTCCACGAGCGTCGCCCCGGACAGGTCCACGGCGAGGTCCGGCGACACCCCCGCACCGGCTCCGACACTCCCGCCCGCCCCCCGGGCGGCGGGACGTAGCAGCCCGACGAGAACCAGCAGGGCCTCCCGCCGTGCGTCGGCGTCCGCAGCGCCTGTCCAGTCCGCCGCCGTGCCGTCCGCCGTGACTCCGGCAGCGGGCGTACGCAGGTAGGCGCAGATCGCGTCGGCCGCGTCCTGGCGCAGCGCGGGGTCGGCCGACCCCAGCCCCGCCAGCCGCCGCAGGGCGTCCTCCCGCTCCGCGCCCGTCGCTTCCGTCACCTGCCGGACGGCAGTCCGGAACGCGTTGACGCCTACCTCCTCGACCGCCACGTGCCCCTCCAGATCCGGGGCGGCAGCCCGCCCACCGGCACTCGCCGCCAGGATCGTCCCGGCGTGCCGGCGCAGGATAGCGGCGGGTGGTGACAGCGTCCCGACGCCATCACGAGTTCCCAGCGCGCCGGCCCGGGTCCTCCGCCCGTGGCGGCCGGCCGGGCCGTTGCGGAGTTGACCGGCCACTGACCGGCCGGGGCGGGCCGAAGAGATTGCGCACGACGGAAGAACCGGGGCGGCGGCCACCGCCCCATGATGAAACGCGGACATCGATCAGCGCAGTTCGGTTGCCCGCCGGAGGGACCGCGTGGGCGGGTCCACCTCGATCGGTGACCACCGACGCCGGTCACGGGTGTCGTCGCCATCGTCGACGCGACACCGCCTTCCCTCCCCACCGTTTTCTCCCCACCCCGAGGAGCGCACGTGACGCAGACCCACAGGTCCTCCCCGCGACCCGACGCGCCCGTCCGGATCAGCTCCGACGCCACGCGCATCGGGACGTCCGCCTTCGTCAACGGGCACTTCCCCCGGCGCCGAGGACTGATCATCCTGCTCAGCGTCCTCGGCGGGTTCCTGCTGACCGTCGTCTGGTCGGCGGAGTTCGTGGACCGGACCATCGGCGACAACCTCGCCAACGGTCTGCTCGGCCACGACGCCAAGGAGACGCCCATCCAGGGCATCGCGGCCGGCATCCTCTTCGCCTTCGTCTCCGGCATCGCCGGCACCTTCACCGCCTGCAACATCGCCGCCTTCGGCGCCCTGGCCCCGCTGACCGGCACCGCTGGCGGCAGGTTCAGCCGCTTCGTCCAGCCGCTGAAACCGCTGGGTTGGATGTCGGTCGGCATGGTCGCGGTGTCGGCCGCATACGGCGCCATCGTCGGGTTGGTCGGCACGTCGATGCCGCAGTTCTCCACCGCGCCCAACGCCCCCGGCGGGCTGTCACCGAGGAGCATCCAGTCCATGGCGGTCTTCGGCGCGATCGGGCTCATCATGATCTATCTCGGTCTGGCCTCGCTGGGCGTCGTGCCGGACCCGTTCGCCCGGATCGCCCGGCGCTTCCCCAACGCTCCGCTGGTCTTCATGGGCGCGCTGATCGCCGGTTTCCTGATCGGCCGGCCCTTCGCGCTGTTCCGGCAGATGTTCCGCGACGCCGCCGAGAGCGGCAACCCGCTCTACGGCGCGGCGGCGTTCACGCTCCAGTCCATCGGGAACATCGTCATCATGGCGGTGCTGTTCCTGCTGCTGGCCTGGCTCGCCGGGTCCCGCCTGCAACGCTGGTTCGGCGCCCGGCCGAGCCGCCTGGCGATGCTGACCGCCGTCGCGTTCATCGTCGCCGGCGCCTTCACGTTCCTCTACTGGGACGTGCGGCTGCTCGCCCGCCGCGAGATCATCCCCTGGTACCCGACGGCCCCCTGGGCCTGATCCGGCGCCGCCGAGGGCCCGGGACGGTGGTGTCCTGCCGGCGCCGCCGAGGGCCCGGGGACGGTGGTGTCCTGCCGTCCCCGGGCCCTCCTGACCACAGACCCACAGGACCGGCCCTGAATCAGGTTCCGCCTTCCGCGCGGTCCCACGACCGTCGACGCGCAGTCGGCGCCAGGGACCGGTCAGACCTTCAGGACGACCTTGGTGCAGTCGTCCTGCTTCTTCTGGAAGATCCGGTAGCCCTTGGCCGCGTCCCTGAGCGGCATCCGGTGGCTGACGACGAAGCTGGGGTCGATGTCCCCGCGCTGGATGCGGTTCAGCAGCGGCCGGGTGTAACGCTGGACGTGGCACTGACCGGTGCGCATGGTCAACGACCGGTTCATGAACGCGCCCATCGGGAACTTGTCGACGAAGCCCCCGTACGCGCCGATCACCGAGACGACGCCGCCGCTGCGGCAGGCGAGGATCGCCTGGCGCAGCGCGAACGGCCGTTCCGTCTCGATGCGGGCCGCCTGCCGGGCCCGGTCGTACGCGTAGACGGCGGTGTTGCCGTGGTGCCCCTCCAGCCCGACCGCGTCGATGCAGGCGTCCGGCCCTCGGCCGGCGGTCATCGCGTTGAGCGCGTCGAGCACGTCGGTGTCGTCGTAGTTGACGGTCTCCGCGCCGGCGTGTTCCTCCGCCAGGCGCAGCCGGTACGGGTACCGGTCGATGACGATCACCCGCTCCGCGCCGAGCATCCGGGCGCTGGCGGCGGCGAGCAGCCCCACCGGGCCGGCCCCCCACACGGCGATCACGTCCCCCGGTGTGATGTCGCACATCTCCGCGCCCATGAAGCCGGTGGGGAACACGTCGGCGAGCAGCACCGCCTGGTCGTCGGGCACCCCGTCGGGGACCTTGACGGGTCCGACGTCGGCGAACGGCACGCGGGCGTACTCGGCCTGGCCGCCGGCGTAGCCGCCGAGCAGGTGGGAGTAGCCGAAGATGCCGGCCGGCGAGTGCCCCATGATCTTCTCGGCGATCCCGGCGTTGGGGTTGGAGTTCTCGCAGACCGAGTAGAGGCCACGCTGGCAGGAGGTGCAGTGCCCGCAGGCGATCGGGAAGGGCACCACCACCCGGTCGCCGGGGCGCAGGTTGCGCACCTGCGGGCCGACCTCCACCACCTCACCCATGAACTCGTGGCCGAGGATGTCGCCCTTACGCATGGCGGGGATGTAGCCGTGGTACAGGTGCAGGTCGGAGCCGCAGATCGCGGTCGAGGTGATGCGCACGATCGCGTCCCGCGCGTTCAGGATGGCCGGTTCGGGCACGTCGACGACCTTGACGCTGTCGGTGCCCATCCAGGCGGTGGCCTTCATCGTCCTGCTCCTCGGTCGCGGGCGGTCAGCGGCGGGCGGTCGGCAACGGCTGGGCGGGGCGCTGCATGACCTGCCCCCGTACGGAGATGCCGTCCGGGCTGCCCTCGGAGCGGACCACCTCGCCGGTCTCCAGCACCTGCTTGAACCGGCGCAGGTCGTCGCGGACCTGCTGCTCGGGTTCCTCGCCGAAGAGCTTCGCCACCGCCCGACCGAGCGCGCCGGCCGGCGGCGCGTACCGCAGCCGCACCCGGACCTCGGTCCCGCGGTCGCCCGGCGCGGGCACGAACCGGGCCCGGCCGGCGTTGGGCACCCGGGTGCCGGGCATCGACCGCCAGGCGAGCGTCCGGTTCGGCTGGTCGTCGACGATCTCCGCGTCCCACTCGACCCGGCGGCCGGCCGGTGCCCGCGCGGTCCAGTGCGAGCGGCGCAGGTCGTCGGCGCGTACCGACTCCAGGTGGGACATGAACCGGGGCAGGTTCTCCAGGTCCCGCCAGAACCGGTACGCCTCCGCCGGGGAGCGGTTGACGGTGACCGCGACCTCCAGGTCGATCACCCGCCGCCGTGCGGCGTGGGCCCGCCCGGCGCGGACGCCGGCGACCAGGTCGGCGGCGGCGATGGCGCCGACCACGGCGGTGCTGACCGCGACCCGCCGCCGGCGCTCGCCGCGCCGGTCGGCCAGCGCCCGGCCGAGCAGGGCGAGGTCGACGGCATCCCCGGCCACCCGGGCCCACGTCCAGCCGGCGGGTCGGCGGCTGCCGAGCAGGCCGGCCCCGTGGACCGCCCTCCGGGTTCCCACGGCCCGGATCACCCGGCACGCGGCGGGTGCGTCGTCCACACCGGTCAGCCGGGCCACCGCGTGCGGGGCGAGCAGCTCGCCCGCTCCGAGGGCGAGGCTGAGCAGGCCCAGCAGGCGGGGCAGCCCGCCGCCCGGGCCGCGTCGCCGCTGGTCCAGCAGTATCGGATCGGTCTCCGCCACGTCGCACCACCGTCAGATCGTCCTGGCCCACCGGTGGGAGGCCGGCACGACTGACGCTATGCCCACCAATCGCCCCTGGAGCCCGAATCGGAGCAGAATCCACGAAACGTCGTCAGCCGGGCGCGGGCCAGGGCCACTGACTGCGGCCTCGCGCACCGATTCCAGAGTGAGGCGGCGGCCGGTGCGGCCGCGATTCGACGTGCCTCGCCACCACATCCGAGGGCTGGCGTGGGCCGAACGTCCTGGTCAGATCGGCATGGCTGCGAGGAACTCGCGTGCGCCGCGTAGGCGAGTGTTCAACCGCGCCTGGGTTCTGGTGCTGTCCAACCGCACGTCGACAGGGCGGGTCGTGACGTCGTCGCGGTGGCGGATATTTAGATTCCTCCAGTCGGCGTCAGCGACGGCGGGAACGCGACTGTGGTAGGTCGCCACGACGCGATGACCGACACGTCGCGCCTGACGGGTGACTTCCAGCCCGAGCAGCCCACTGCCGCCCACCACGAGAAGATCCACTCGGCCACGTTACCGCTCCGTCGAGTCCGCAGGAGATCAGAGCACCGAGGTGTAGTTTCACCTCCATGAATTCGACACGGGTCTCCCAACACATCCGTGCCGCGCGTCCAGCCATCTACCGCGCCTTGCTGGATGCGGGCGCGATCGCGAAGTGGCGGGTGCCGGCCGGCATGACCAGCCACGTGCATGAATTTGACGCCCGCGAAGGTGGCTCGTTCCGCGTATCGCTCACCTACGACGCGCCGGAGAGTGCCGGCAAGTCGACAGCACACACCGACACGTACCACGGCCATTTCCTGAAGCTCGTGCCGAACGAACAGGTGGTCGAAGTGATCGAGTTCGAGACCACGGACCCCGCGTTCGGCGGCACCATGACGATGACCACGACGCTCACCGACACCGACGACGGCACCGACGTCCTCGTCGTGCACGAGAGCATCCCCGACGGCGTCTCTCCCGCCGACAACGAGGCCGGCACGCGGATGGCCCTGGGACACCTTGCCCAACTCGTCGAGGCGGCCGAGCGTTCCTGAAACCGGCAAGGACGGGCGCAGGCCGCCGGCCAGCGGGAACGTGGCAGAACGGAGGGCCGCCGTCCACCGTTCGGTGTGGGAGCATCACGCTGTGCCTGAGTTGATCGTACGGGACATGACGAGGAACGAGTTCGAGGAGTGGCGTGACCGCACCATCCGGTCGTTCGCGGATGAGCAGGTGACCGCCGGCACCTGGTCCGCGGAGGAGGCCGTCGAGTTGGCCACCAAGGCGAACGACGCCCTGTTGCCGGATGGCTTCGCGACTGCCGGAATGCTGTTCCTGAGGGCCGCGCTCCCCGACGGCACAGGTGTTGGCGTGTCGTGGCTGGGATTGACGCACCCGCGCGGTGCGCCCGACTGCGCGTTCATCTACGACATCGAGATCGATGAGAAATACCGCGGAGCCGGCTACGGGCGCGCGCTCCTCACTGCTGCCGAGGACGCCGTGCGTTCCCGTGGGCTGGGTCGCCTGGAGCTCAACGTCTTCGGCGACAACGCCCGCGCTATCCGGCTGTACGAGACGTCCGGCTACCGCGTCGTGACACAACAGATGCGCAAATCGCTCAATGACCAAGGGTCAGACTGCCTCCCGCCGGTGCGCTGATCTGCCGCGTTCCGCGTCACCCCGACCCTGCCAGCGCGCCGTCACCGCGGTAGCGCAATCAGCTCTCGGCAGGTCGGCCGCTGTCGACCTGCCGAGGGGGACGCCGGTGCCGGCCTTCGACAGTTCCGCTCAACGGGCCCTCTTCGTCGCCCGCTTGCGGGGCGGCGTCAACAGGTCGGCGATCGTCGCGATCGCGGACGGCACCAGGCGGTAGTACGCCCAGACGCCGCGCTTCTCGCGCTCGATCAGGCCGGCCTCGGTGAGGATCCGAAGGTGATGACTCACCGTCGGCTGGGAGAGCCCGAGCGGCGCGGTGAGGTCACTCACGGACGCCTCACCCTCCGGAGCGGACTGGATCAGGCTGAGCAGTCGCAGCCGGGCCGGGTCGGCGAAGGCCTTCAGCACCCCCGCGAGCCGCTCGGCATCGGCGCGCTTGATCGGCTCGCCGGCGAGCGGCGAGATGGCAGGCATATCGGTCTTGGCAGTTCCCACGCCTTCGATCGTTCCACCAACACCGTCGATTGGTTGGTGAAATCGGGACGAATACTCCGATGGCGGGTGCCAGGGATGCCGGACGCCGGGCACCGGGGCACTGCCCCGGCACCGGGTGCTACGGGCCGGGGTCGCGTTCGTGGCGGATGGCCGGCCAACGGCGCGAGGCATGTCGATTGATCAACATCTTGTAGGGTGAACCCGTCATCACGTACCCCATGGAAGGAAATGGACATGTCCAGGATCACCGTTCGCGTCCTCGGCGCCATCGGCGCGAGCGTGCTCGGCGCAACCCTCGGCGTCCTGGCGGTCACCGCGCCCGCTCAGGCGGCGGCCCGTGACGGGAACTGCGACGCCGGCGAGTTCTGTTACTACTACAACAGCAACCACGCGGGGTCGATCTCCGACCACTCCGGATCGCTGGCCAACTACGGCTCCACCCAGCCGGACTGCTACGAGTTCAAGGGGGCCGGCGACGGCCAGGGCCTGTGCGTCAAGAACAACGCCGCTGCCGCCTGGAACCGCACCAGCGGCACGGTGCGGGTCTACTACAACAGCGGCTACGACGGCTCCTACGCGTACCAGGACTTCGCGCCCGGGGCGAAGACGAACCTGAACGCCACGCTGAAGAACAACAACGCGTCCCACCAGCTGATCTCCGGAACGAGCTACCCGGCCGGGGACGACTACCCGTACAAGGGCCAGAGCAGCGGCAACGACCCCTGGAACTTCTACAAGGGGCAGTGCACCAGTTTCGCCGCCTGGGCGCTGCGGAGCCGGGTCGGTGTGCCCTTCAACAACCAGTACGGCGGGACGCTGTGGGGCAACGCCAGGGACTGGGTCGCCGCTGCCGGGCGTGCCGGGGTGCCGGTCCACAACAGCCCGCAGCCCGGTGACCTCGCGGTCAGCCTGGGCGGCTCCTACGGTCACGTCGCCTTCGTCACGAAGGTGAACTCCAACGGCACCTTCGAGGTCGACGAGTACAACTACAACGTCGCGGTCGGGTACAGCCACCGGACGGTGTCGGTGGGAACCGCCACCAACCAGTTCTCCAAGTTCATCCGCTTCAAGTGACCTGCTGCCTCGGCTGAGGGACGCGGGCACGCCCGCCCAACGGGGTGGGCGTGCCCGCACGGCAGGTGACCCGCTGCCGCGTACCCGCGAGGCGGCGGCTCAACGTACGCGCCGCGCCCAGCGCCCCTCCCAAAGCGGATCGGCCACCTCCCGCTGGAGCGGGTGCTGGGGGGTGGTCACATCGCCACGACCGCCGCTGTCTCCGCCGGCAACTCGATCCGGTCGCGCGTCACCGACACCCCCTCCCCGGTGGCCAGCAGCACCCGACGTGCGACCCCGGGCAGGGTGATCCGCTGTGGTTTGGCGGCCAGGTTGGCAGCCACCAGGCACTCGCCCCGGCGCATCACCAGGAACTGGTCACCGTGGCGTACGTCGACGGCGTGCAACCTCGGGTCGGACAGGTCGGCCCGGCTCTTGCGCAGCGCGATGAGCCGGCGGTGGAAGTCGTACATCTGGCGGTGTTCGGGTTTGTCCAGTTCGGCCCAGTCGAGCCGGGAGCGGACGAAGGTCTGCCGGTCCTGCGGGTCCGGCACGTCGCCCTCCGGCCAGCCGTGCGCGGCGAACTCCCGCCTGCGGCCGGTGGCCACGGCGGTCGCCAGCTCCGGCTCGGGATGGCTGGTGAAGAACAGCCACGGGGTGGTGGCCGCCCACTCCTCCCCCATGAACAGCATCGGAGTGAAGGGGGCGGTGAACAGCAGCGTCGCGCCCACCCGCAGCAGCCCCGGGGAGAGGGTGGCGGAGATCCGGTCGCCGGTGGCCCGGTTGCCGATCTGGTCGTGGTTCTGCAGGTACGCCACGAACCGGTGGCCCGGGGTGCGCTGCCGGTCCACGGGCCGCCCGTGGTGGCGGTTGCGGAAGCTGGACCAGGTGCCGGCGTGGAAGAAGGCGCCGGTGAGCACGTCGGTGAGGCACTCCAGGGAGCCGAAGTCGCCGTAGTAGCCCTGCCGCTCGCCCGTGAGCAGGGTGTGCAGGGCGTGGTGGGCGTCGTCGTTCCACTGGGCGTGCAGGCCGTAGCCGCCGGCCTCCCGGGGCGTGATCAGCCGGGGGTCGTTGAGGTCGGACTCGGCGATCAGCGACAGCGGCCGGCCGAGGTGGGTGGCCAGCGCCTCGACCTCGACCGCCACCTCCTCCAGGAACGGGGTGGCGCGCGAGTCGGGCATGGCGTGCACGGCATCGAGCCGCAGCCCGTCGACGTGGTAGTCGCGCAGCCACATCAGCACGCTGTCGACGATGTAGCGGCGCACGCCGTCGCTCTGCGGGCCGTCGAGGTTGACCGTGCGGCCCCAGGGATTGCTCTGCTCGGTGAGGTACGGCGCGAACATCGGCGCGTAGGCCCCGGAGGGCCCGAAATGGTTGTAGACGACGTCGAGGATCACCCCCAGGCCCCTGGCGTGGGCGGCGTCGACCAGCCGTTTCAGGCCGTCCGGCCCGCCGTAGGGCTGGTGCGGGGCATACCAGCAGACCCCGTCGTAGCCCCAGTTGTGCTCGCCGTTGAAGGCGTTCACCGGCAGCAGCTCGATCAGGTCGACGCCGAGGTCGACGAGATGGTCGAGGCGGGCGATCGCGGCGTCGAAGGTGCCCTCGGGGGTGAACGTGCCGACGTGCAGCTCGTAGAGGACGCTGCCGGGCAGTTGCCGGCCGGTCCAGGCGCGGTCGCTCCACTCGAACGCCGTGTGGTCGTAGCGCCGGCTCGGACCGTGCACGCCCGCCGGCTGCCAGGCCGACCGGGGGTCGGGCAGGGCCCGCTCGTCGTCGTCGAGCAGGAACGCGTAGTCGGTGCCGGGGCCGGCGGCGGGCACCTCGACCCGCCACCAGCCGTCGGGGCCGGAGCGCATCTCGTGGTCGGCGTCGCCGGGCAGGCGCAGCCGGACGCGGGCGGCCTTCGGCGCCCACACCGCGAACTCGGTCATGAAGCAGCCTCCCCGGATTCGATGGTGGGAGCCAGCAGCGCGACGGGACAGGTGGCCAGCAGGTCGGCCAGGGCGGTCTCCCCGCCACTGTAGACCCGGCCCGTGAACAGGTCGATCGCCTCGTGAACGGGAAGTGACAGGGTGGTGTCGCCCCAGCCGCCGGCGCGGGCCAGCCCGAGCGGCAGCCGGGTCGCGACCGCGACGGCTCCGCCCCGGTCGAAGGCGACCGCGTGCCGCCCGGCGCGCCCCCGGGCGGGCACCGGCCGGTAGCCGGTGAACAGCTCCGGGCGGTCACGGCGCAGCCGCAGGGTCCGCGACACCACGAGCAGCTTCGCCGCCCCGCCCGCATCCACCGGGGGCAGCCGGCCGTCGTCGAGCCGGGCCAGCAGATCCCGGCGTACGGCGAAGTCGACCGGGCGGCGGTTGTCCGGGTCGACCAGCGAGTTGTCCCACAGCTCGGTGCCCTGGTAGACGTCCGGTACTCCGGGCATGGCGAGCTGCACGAGCTTCTGCCCCAGCGAGTTGGACCAGCCGGCGGGGGCGATCTCGTCGGCGAAGGCGGTCAGCTCGGCGCGCAGCTCCGCGTCGTCGTACATCGCGTCGACCACGGCGTGCAGGGCGCGCTCGAAGACCGGGTCGGGGTCGGCCCAGCTCGTGGCGACCGACGCCTCCCGGGCGGCCTTCTCGGCGTACGCGTGCAGCCGCTCCCGACCGATCGGCCAGGCGCCGACGGCGGTCTGCCACAGCAGGTGGGCGAAGGCCGGGTCGGGCAGGGGCGCGCGGGCCGCCCACCGGCTGACGAGGTCGGCCCAGCGCCCCGGCAGTTCGCTGAGCACGGCGAGGCGGGCCCGGACGTCCTCCGAGCGCTTGGTGTCATGGGTGGAGAGCGTGGTCATGCTCGCCGGCCAGCGCGCCTGCCGGGCGGCGGCGAAGCGGTGGAACTCGGCCGGCGGCACGCCGAAGTGCACGGGACTGCCGCCGACCTCGTTGAGCGCCACGAAGCGGCTCCACCGGTAGTAGGCCGTGTCCTCCACGCCCTTGGCCATGACCGCGCCGGTGAACTGCCCGAAGCGCTCCGCGAGCTCGTCGTCCGGGTCGCGCAGCCGGCGGGCGACCGCGTCCAGCGCGCCGGTCAGGTCGGGACGGCGGCGGCCGGCCTCGGCGCGGGCGGCGGCAAGGTGCCGGGCGCCGTGCAGCGGGTAGCCCCGGTAGACCGGAAAGGCGGCGGCCAGTTCGGCCAGCGCCGCCCGGGCCGCCTCAGGGTCGACGTCGCCGGCGAGCGCGGCGAGCCGGGTCAGCTCGGCCGACAGCAGCCGGGTGGCGGCGGCGAGCTTCGTGTCGTGGATGAGGTCCGGCCAGGAGGTGTGCCGCCCGACGAGGTGGGTGTCGAGGGCGGTGAAGTCGCCCTGGGCGTCGGGGTCGACGAAGAGCCCGCAGACGGCGGCGAGGGCGTCGTAGCCGGTGGTGCCGTGCACCGGCCAGTCCGGCAGGTCCTCGCCGTACTCCAGGATCTTCTCCACCACCAGCCACGCGGCGGGGGCGGCGGCGCGCAGCCGGGCCAGGTAGGCCGCCGGGTCGCGCAGCCCGTCCGGGTGGTCGACGCGGATGCCGTCGACCTCCCCGGCCGCCGCCCACCGCAGCACCAGCTCGTGGGTGGCGGCGAAGACCTCCGGATCCTCCACCCGCAGTCCGGCCAGGCCGGAGACGGCGAAGAACCGGCGGTACGTCAGCTCCGCGTCGCCGCGCCGCCAGGAGACCAGCTCGTAGTGCTGCCGGTCGTGCACCTCGCGCGGGCTGCCCTCGCCGGTGCCGTCGGCGAGCGGGAAGCGGTGCTCGTGGTAGCGCAGCCCGCCGTCGGCGAGCTCGAGGGCGTCGAGGGCGTCCGGGGTGTCGGCCAGCACCGGCAGCAGCAGCCGCCCCCGGTCCCAGTCGACGTCGAACCATCCGGCGTACGCCGACCCGCGGCCCCGGCGCAGCACGTCCCACCAGGGCGGGTTGGCGGCGGGCACGGCCACCCCGGCGTGGTTGGGCACGATGTCCACGACCAGCCCCAGCCCGGCGGCGCGGAGCGCCCGCAGCAGCCGGAGCCGGGCCGCCTCGCCACCCAGCTCGGGGCTGACGGCCCGGTGGTCGACCACGTCGTAGCCGTGCGCCGAGCCGGGGGCGGCGGTCAGCAGGGGCGCGCTGTAGAGGTGGGTGACGCCCAGGTCGGCCAGGTAGTCGGCGAGGCCGGCGGTGGCGTCCAGGTCGAATCCGGGGCGGACCTGCACCCGGTAGGTGGCGCCCACCCGGGGCGCGGCGGGCCGAGGGGTGCCCGACATGTCAGGCGGTCCTCTCCAGCACCACCACGCACCGGTCGGGAACGCTGAGGGCGCCGCCCGCCTCGACCACCGTGGTCTTCTCCGGTTCCGGTTCCGCGGTGCTGATCACCAGTTCCCAGCGCTGGCCGAACTCGGGGCCGGGCACGGTGAAGTCCAGCGGCGCGTCGTGGGCGTTGAAGCAGAGCAGGAAGGAGTCGTCCACGTGGCGCTGGCCGTACTGGCCGCGCTCGCGGATGCCCTCGCCGTTGACGAACAGCGCGACGGCCCGGCCGAAGTCGTTGCCCCAGTCCTCGCCGGTCATCTCCCGCCCGTCGGGGGTGTACCAGGCCAGGTCCGGCAGGGGTTCGTCGACCTCGCGGCCGCGTACGGGGAGGCCGGTGAAGAACCGGCGGCGGCGGAACACCTGGTGCCGGCGGCGGAAGTCGACCAGCTTGCGGGTGAACTCCAGCAGGCAGGTCTCGGCGGCGTCCCAGTCGACCCAGGCCAGCTCGCTGTCCTGGCAGTACGCGTTGTTGTTGCCGCCCTGGGTGCGACCCAGCTCGTCGCCGTGGCCGATCATCGGTACGCCCTGGGAGAGCATCAGGGTGGCCAGGAAGTTGCGCCGCTGCCTCGCCCGCAGGGCGCGTACCGTCTCGTCGTCGGTGTCGCCCTCGACGCCGCAGTTCCAGGACCGGTTGTGGCTCTCCCCGTCCCGGTTCTCCTCACCGTTGGCCTCGTTGTGCTTGTCGTCGTACGAGACCAGGTCGCGTAGGGTGAACCCGTCGTGGCAGGTGACGAAGTTGATGCTGTGGAACGGGCGGCGGCCGTCGTCCTGGTAGAGGTCGGCGGAGCCGGAGATGCGGGAGGCGAACTCGGCGAGGGTGGCCGGCTCACCGCGCCAGAAGTCGCGCACGGTGTCGCGGTACTTGCCGTTCCACTCGGTCCACACCGGCGGGAAGTTGCCCACCTGGTAGCCGCCGGGCCCGACGTCCCACGGTTCGGCGATCAGCTTGACCTGGCTGACCACCGGGTCCTGCTGCACCACCTCGAAGAAGGTGGAGAGGCGGTCGACCTCGTAGAACTCGCGGGCGAGGGTGGCGGCGAGGTCGAAGCGGAACCCGTCGACGTGCATCTCGGTCACCCAGTAGCGCAACGAATCCATGATCAGTTGCAGCGAGTGCGGGCTGCGCACGTTGAGGCTGTTGCCGGTGCCGGTGTAGTCGACGTAGTGGCGCCGGTCGTCCTCGCTGAGCCGGTAGTAGCTGGGGTTGTCGACGCCCTTGAAGCTCAGCGTCGGGCCGAGGTGGTTGCCCTCGGCGGTGTGGTTGTAGACCACGTCGAGGATGACCTCGATGCCGGCTGCGTGCAACGCCTTGACCATGCCCCGGAACTCCTGCACCTGCTGGCCGAGGCGGCCGAGCGCCGAGTAGCCGTGGTGCGGGGCGAAGAAGCCGATGGTGTTGTAGCCCCAGTAGTTGCGCAGGCCCAGGTCGGCCAGCCGGTGGTCGTGCACGAACTGGTGGACCGGCATCAGCTCGATGGCGGTCACGCCGAGCTTCGTCAGGTGGTCGATCATCGGCGGGGAGGCGAGGCCGGCGTACGTGCCGCGCAGTTCGTCGGGGATGTCCGGGTGGCGCATGGTCAGGCCGCGTACGTGGGCCTCGTAGACGACCGAGTGGTGGTAGGGGATGCGGGGCGGGGAGTCGTTGCCCCAGTCGAAGTACGGGTTGACCACCACCGACTTCGGCATGAACGGCGCCGAGTCGGTGGTGTTCATCCGCTCGGGGTCGCCGTGCTCGTAGTCGTAGACCGCCGGGTCCCAGCGCACGTCGCCGTCGATCGCCTTGGCGTACGGGTCGAGCAGCAGCTTGGCCGGGTTGCAGCGCAGCCCGTTCGCGGGGTCGTACGGGCCGTGCACGCGGTAGCCGTACCGCTGCCCCGGCTCGATGCCGGGGAGGTACGCGTGCCAGACGTACGCGTCGACCTCGCGCAGCTCGACCCGCCGCTCCGCCCCGGTGTCCCACTCGTCGAAGAGGCACAGTTCGATCCGCTCGGCCACCTCGGAGAAGATGGCGAAGTTGGTGCCCATCCCGTCGTAGATGGCCCCCAGCGGGTACCGCTCACCCGGCCAGACCTGCATGTCGCTCCTTCACGCAAGATCATGAGCACGCCCCGCGCCATGAGCGCACCACACGACGGGTGCCGGCGGCACGCGTGCGGGTATTGCCCCGCGGCTTCGGCCGCCAATCCACCCGATCGGCGGATGCCCGGCCCACCCGACTGATCGACGCGGGCGCACACCGTCGCGCACGGACCCGACCCCGCGGTCACGATCTTGCATCCGCACTGGTCAGACCGTTGATCATCAGAGAGACTCGCAGGACCCGGCTGGGACGAGGTCCGAGGGGGATGTGCGTGCGGGTGCTCCTGGTAGAAGACGACCTACGCGTGGCGTCTGCCCTCTCCAAGGCCCTGCGCCGCCGGGGATACGAGGTGGTGCCGGCGCTGACGGCCGCCGAGGCGATCCGGGCCGGCGCGGTCGACCTGGTGCTGCTGGACCTCAACCTGCCCGACCGGGACGGCCTGGAGGTGTGCCGGCGCCTCCGTCAGGCCGACGAGGACGTCGCCATCATCGCGGTCAGCGCCCGTGCCGAGGAGCACGACCGGGTGGCCGGCCTGCGGGCCGGCGCCGACGACTACGTCGTCAAGCCGTTCTCGATGGTGGAGTTGCAGGCCCGCATCGAGGCGGTGATGCGGCGTACCGTCCGCAGCGCCCGGACCACGAGCCAGGTGCGGGTCGGCAGGCTGCGCATCGACGTCGACGCCCGGCGGGTCTGGGTGGGCGACCGGGAGGTCAGCCTGGCCCGCAAGGAGTTCGACCTGCTGGTGGCGCTGGCCCGCCAGGCCGGCATGGTGGTGCCCCGGGACCGGTTGCAGTTGGACGTCTGGCAGACGACCTGGGGCACCCGGCACAACCTCGACGTCCACGTCGCGGCCCTGCGGGGCAAGCTCGACGACGCCGGCCTGGTCGAGACGGTCCGCGGCGTCGGCTACCGGCTGCGCGCCGGATGAGCACGGTCGGTGAGCGGCCGAGACGACCACGGCCTGCCGGCACCCGGGTGACCAGGTCGGAAACCTCAGATGATCCTCAAGAATCGCAGGTTGGGTACCACCGGTGGGCCGAGTGCGGTGTGCTGGGCGCACCCAGCCATTCCTCCTGTTTGGAGATCCCCTTTGAGATACAGACGGACAACGGCCGGTGTGTTCTCCGCCCTGCTCGCCGCCGCCCTCGTGGCGACGGCGGTGCCCGCGCAGGCGCAGGTGCAGCCGAGCGCGGCCCAGCAGCAGGCGGAGCCGAATCAGGTGCAGGGCCTCACGGTCGTGCAGGGTGACGGGTACGCCACGCTGGCGTGGACCCAGCTGGCCGGGGCCACCGACTACCAGATCGAGCGGACCCCGTACGCCGAGGACGGCACGCCCGGCGCGCCGGTGATCGTCGGTGTCTGGCGCCCGAACCGCCAGATCAACAACACCGAGCCGACCTTCGCCGACGCCGGTTTCGTCCCCGGCAACCGCTTCCAGTGGCGGGTCCGGGCCCGGTTCGGCACCGAGGCCCAGCCCTACTCGGCGCCGGTCAGCGGCACCACGAAGGCCCACTGGGGCGACCCGGCCACCCCGGGTGAGAACCTGCGCACCCAGTGGGAGAACACGCTGGGCGCCCAGTACACCAGCGACGTCAACGAGTACGCGTACACCGCCGCCATCGACGAGGCCAGCGACCGGGTCCGCGTGGTGGAGATCGGCCGCACCGTCCAGGACCGGCCGATCAACATGCTGGTCATCGGCTACCCCAAGCCGCCGGCGACCCCGGAGGCCGTGGCCGCGACCAACCCCCTGATGGTCAACTGCAACGTGCACGGCAACGAGCCGGGCGACCGCGAGGCCTGCCTGATCATGGCCCGGCAGTTGGCGTTCACCAAGGACAGCAAGACCCTCGACCTGCTGTCGAAGACCACCATGCTGATCGTGCCGACGCTCAACGGCGACGGGCGGGCGGCCAACACCCGGGGCAACTCCACCGGTCAGGACCTGAACCGGGACCACTCGCTGATCCGCCAGCCGGAGACCCGCTTCCTCGCCGAGATGGTCCGCGACTACCGGCCGATCGCCGGCTACGACGGCCACGAGTACGGCAACACCAACACCGGTGACCTGCCGATGCTGCCGCCGCGGCACCAGAACGTGGCGCAGGGGATCTTCGACGAGTCGCAGAAGATGATCGAAGGCCACATGTACGGCCAGGGCGCCAAGGACGGCTGGTGGGCCTGCCCGTACGGCTGCACCTCCAACGCCAACGTGGGCCTGAGCGAGGAAACCATCCTGCGCAACACCCTCGGCCTGAAGAACGTCGTCAACTCCCTGTTGGAGCTGCGCAGCTCCGGCGGCCCGACGCGGCCGGACGAGAGCAACACCGCGAACAACCGCCGGCGCAAGACGTACTCGGCGCTGTGGACGTTCAACGAGTTCTTCAAGTACCACGGCGCCAGCGTCGGGGACATCACCAGGGCCCGCGCCGAGGCGATCACGTCCCAGTCCGCCAACGAGGGACGGATCGTGTTCCGGGGCTCCCGGAAGATCGAGGCGTACCCCGCCCCGCACCCGGGTGAGGCCCCGCCGCCCGTGGACGCCCCCACCTCGGAGCGGATCCTCCAGCAGCCGCCGTGCGCGTACAAGCTGACCGAGGAGCAGTACCACGGTGAGCGCACCGACGGCCCGGCCGGCAAGCGCACCACGGCGGCCCAGCGCATCGCCGCCCACGGCTGGAAGGTGATCAAGGTCGGCGACGCCTACCTGGTTCCGCTGTCCCAGCCGCAGCGGGGCCTGATCCCGCTGCTGCTGGACGAGCAGGCCGTCGAGGGCCTGGTCGCCGGCGAGCGGATCGCCCCCACCCTGACCGGCACCCACAACGGCCCGCTGGTCGTCTCCGGCGTCGCCTGCCTCGACGGGGCCACCGTCCGGGGCCCGATCCAGGTGCGACCCGGCGCCACGCTCATCGTCAACGGCAGCTCGATCAACGGTCCGGTGAACGCCGCCGGCGCCGCCGGGTTCGTCATGACCGACAGCCGGGTCAACGGTCCGGTGTTCGTCGCCGGCACCCAGGGTCCGGTCGTCCTGGTCGGCAACGAGGTGACCGGGCCGGTCAACGCGACCGGCAGCAAGGGTGTGGCCCCGCTGGTGGCCGGCAACACCGTCAACGGTCCGCTCTCCTGCACCGGCAACTCCCCGGAGCCGTCGAACCTGGAGGTCGCCAACTCCGTACGGGGTCCGAAGTCCGGCCAGTGCGCACTTCTGTGACCTGCTGAGTCCCGCCCGAACCAGATGCCGGCAGGTCGGCCCCGCGCCGACCTGCCGGCACCACCCGTACCGGTTCCGAAGTGGAGACGACCGTGCCCGACACCCTCACGCCGGGGCTGTGCTCCGGACCCCTGCCCCGGGTCGCCCGCCGTCGGCGGGCGGTGGCCGGGGCGGCTCTGGCCCTTCTGCTCGCGGTGACCGCGTGCACGGGCTCGCCGGAGCAGAGGTCCGGAGCGACGGACCGTACCGGTGACGCACCGGTCGCGGTCAGCGGACCGCTGTGCGAAGCGTTGCCTTCGGGGGCCGAGCCGGGTAGTCCGGGCTCGCTGGTGGACCGCTCCCCCGACCAGGCCCTCGCCTGGATTCCCGTGCTCACCACGTTCGAGGCGGCGGTCCGGGCCACCGGGATGGCCGCGGAGTTGTCCGCCGCCGGTGGGTTGACCATCCTCGCCCCGACCGACGACGCCTTCCGGGCCAAGTTCTCCACCGCCAACCTGGACCACCTGCTGCTCAAGGACACCGAGACGCTGCGCGGGCTGCTGAAGGAGCACCTGCTCGGTGGGGCGCGCCCGGTCGCCGAACTGGTGGCCGCCGGTTCCGTCACCACCCTCGCGGGCACCACCCTCGCCGTCACCGCCGCCGAGCCGGGGGCCCGGCTGGCCGATCGGGCCGAGACGGTCTGCGCCGACTACCGGGTCACCGGTGCCCGGATCCACGTGATCAACAAGGTGCTCGGCAGCCTGCCGGACACCGCCCACGAGGAGGAGAACCACCACTGAGTGGCCCGACACCGCCGCGACCGGCCGCCCACCCCTGGTACGGGGTCGGCGGCCGGTGTCGTGGGTGGCGCCCACCGCATGGGCTGGGCGCCCGTCCACCGTTCGGCGGCTGACCGGTATACACCCGACTGATACGACCTGGACCGTCAGGTGTCCTCCGTCACCTTGGCCCTTTTCGAGATGCGGGATCGGGCTCGATGCCCTTTGCTTGTTCGCGGGACGCGCCCGCGCGTCTCTCCTCGGCCTCTCGGCCACCCCACCACCGTCTCGCCGCCACCGCTGCCGGCGTGTTCCACCATGCATGGACGGAGATTGATGTGACGACCCTGCGGGTCGACGAGCAGCCCACCACCCACCCGGGCCGGATCCACCGGCCCACCCTCACCTCCCGGCCCCAGATCCCGACGCAGGCCGGATCGGGCACGCCCCCGCAGACCCGCCGCATCCTCATGCTGTCCTGGGAGTACCCGCCGGTCCTGGTCGGCGGCCTCGGCCGGCACGTGCACGCCCTGTCGGTGGCCCTGGCCGCCGCCGGGCACGAGGTCACCGTCGTCACCCGACACACCGACGGCGCACCCCTGGAGGAATACGCCGACGGCGTCCGCATCATCCGCGCCACCGAGGACCCGGTCACCTTCCCACTGGCCACCTCCTCCCTGCTGGCCTGGACCATGGCGTTCAACCACACCCTCACCCGCGCCGCCCTGCGCGCCACCGAAGCCAGCTCCTACGACGTCATCCACGCCCACGACTGGCTCGTCGCACACACCGCGATGACCCTGCGCGAGCACCTCGACATCCCGCTGGTCACCACCATCCACGCCACCGAAGCCGGCCGGCACCAGGGCTGGCTGCCGGAAGAGATGAACCGCACCATCCACGGCGTCGAACACTGGCTGGCCGGCGAGTCGGGTCGGATCATCGCCTGCTCCGGCTACATGCGCGACCAGGTCACCGGGTTGTTCGGCGTGCCCGCCGGCCGGGTCGACGTGGTGCCCAACGGGGTGGAGCCGCACCGCTGGCAGGTCCCGGCAGCGGCGGTGGCGAAGGCCCGGGCCCGGTTCGCCGGGGACGGACCGCTGGTCACCTTCGCCGGCCGGCTGGTCTACGAGAAGGGCGTGCAGCACCTGATCGCCGGGCTGCCCCGGTTGCGCGAGCGGCACCCCGGGCTGCGTGCCGTCATCGTCGGCGACGGGCCGTACCGCGGCGAGTTGGAGGCCGAGGTGCACCGCCTGGGCCTCGGCGGCACGGTCAGCCTGCCGGGCTTCCTCGGCGGCAGCGACCTGCCCGCCGTCATGGCGGCATCGGACTGCTTCGCCGTGCCGAGCATCTACGAGCCGTTCGGCATGGTCGCCCTGGAGGGTGCCGCCGCCGGCGCGCCCCTGGCCGTCGCCGCGACCGGCGGGCTGGCCGAGATCGTCGAGCCGGGCGTCACCGGGATGACCTTCCGGCCGCACGACCCGGACGGGCTGACCGACGCCGTCGACGCGCTGCTGTCGGACCGGGACCGGGCCCGCGAACTCGCCCGCCGGGCCCGCGTCATGGTGCACGAGCGGTACGGCTGGTCGGCCATCGCGCAGCGTACGGCCGCCGCCTACGCGGCGGCGATCGCCACCTCCGGCGCCTTCGCCGCCGAACGGGTGACCCGGACCCGCGCCCTACCGGCCGTCGCCGAGGGCAACCTCCTGGCCGCCGCCGGCCTCCGCTGAGGGCGTAAGGAAGGGCACCTTCCTAACGCCTTTGCAGAGGAAGGGGCCCTTCCCTACCGGCGGGCGCGACGCGGGGGGCGCTGAGCACGATGTGGCGAAGGCCGCCGACCCGGTGCGGGTCGGCGGCCTTCGGCCGTGGGTACGGGCGGAGCTCAGCGCTGCTCGAACGGGACGTACGCCCGCTCGGGGGCACCGGTGTAGATCTGCCGCGGGCGGCCGATCTTGGTCTCCGGATCGTTGATCATCTCGCGCCACTGGGCGATCCAGCCGGGCAGCCGGCCGAGCGCGAAGAGCACCGTGAACATCTTGGTCGGGAAGCCCATGGCCTTGTAGATCAGGCCGGTGTAGAAGTCCACGTTCGGGTAGAGCTTGCGGGAGACGAAGAAGTCGTCGGCGAGGGCGATCTCCTCCAGCTGCATGGCGATGTCCAGCAGCGGGTCCGGCTTGGACATCCGGCCGAGCACGTCCTGGGCCGCCTTCTTCACGATCGCCGCGCGCGGGTCGTAGTTCTTGTAGACCCGGTGGCCGAAGCCCATCAGCTTCACGCCGTCCTGCTTGTCCTTCACCTTGCGTACGAAGGACCCGACGTCGCCACCGTCGGCCTGGATCCTGTCCAGCATCTCCAGCACGGCCTGGTTGGCGCCGCCGTGCAGCGGGCCGAACAGCGCGTTCACGCCGGCGGAGACCGAGGCGAAGAGGTTGGCGTTGCTGGAGCCGACCAGCCGCACGGTCGAGGTGGAGCAGTTCTGCTCGTGGTCGGCGTGCAGGACGAACAGCATGTCCAGCACCTTGGCCATCACCGGGTCGACCTCGTACGACTCGGCCGGCACGCCGAAGGTCATCCGCAGGAAGTTCTCCACGTAGCCCAGCGAGTTGTCCGGGTACAGCAGCGGCTGGCCGATCGACTTCTTGTAGGCGTACGAGGCGATGGTGGGGACCTTCGCCATCAGCCGCACCGTGGACATCTCCACGTGGGAGGAGTCGAACGGGTCCAGGCTGTCCTGGTAGAAGGTGGAGATGGCGCTGACGGCCGACGAGAGCACCGCCATCGGGTGCGCGTCACGCGGGAAGCCGTCGAAGAAGCGGCGCATCTCCTCGTGCAGCAGCGAGTGCCGGCGGATCCGCTCGGTGAACGCGGTCAACTGCTCCTGGGTCGGCAGCTCACCGTAGATCAGCAGGTAGGAGACCTCCAGGAAGGAGGACTTCTCCGCGAGCTGCTCGATCGGGTACCCACGGTAACGCAGGATCCCCGCGTCGCCGTCGATGTAGGTGATGTCGGACGAGCAGGCCGCGGTGTTGACGAAACCGGGGTCGTACGTCGTCATCCCGGTTTCCTTCAGCAGCTTGCCCACCCCGATGCCGGCGGGGCCCTCGACTGCGGATTGCACCGGCATCGAAAGCTGCCCACCGGGGTGATCGAGCTTGACTTCCGTCATGTTTCCCTCGCTTCGCCGGCAGATCTGCGTTGAATTGCCTTCGCTTTTACCGTAATCAGGGTCGCGGAGATACCGCCCGTCGTGGTTCGGCGGTGAGGCATGCGTCACCCGTTTCCCGACCAGGGAGCCGGGAAACCCGCGCAATCCGGGCACGCGGTGGCGAAGAGGCATGGGAACGCTACCGGCTGGGGCGTACGTCGACGGGGCCGGCGGCCGGTCAGGAGAGGGCGAGGCGGAGCAGCGTGCCGTCGGGGGCGACGCGGTAGACGTCGAGGCGGTTGGCGCCGGCGTGGAAGAGCCGGTCGTCGGCGAGCAGGGCGGCGAACCGCCGCCCCCCGGCGTCCCGGGGGACCACCGGGACGACCGCGCCGACCCGACCGTTGACGGCGATCGCCAGCGGCGTGCCGTCGGGCACCTCGTCCGGCAGGTCGCCCCAGACGGCGGCCGGCAGGCGCCCGGTGTCCGGATCGACCGCACCGAAGGCGGCCAGGTCGTCGACGCGGGCGGTGCCGCCGGCCGGGCGGTCGCCGACGGCGGTGCCCACCAGCGGGTGGGACGCGGGCGGCGCGACCGGTGCCGGCACCCCGCCGGCGACGGGCGTGGGCTGGTCGGGCCGGTCGTAGAAGACCTTGCCCGCCTCGGTGCGCGGGGCCTGGCGGGCCGACCGGCCGTCGACCGGCCACGGGAGCCGGATGGCCGCCTCGTCGGCGATGGTGGGCAGCAGGTCGACGTGCTGCCAGTTCCGGTCGTCGATCCGCCCGGCGCGCTGGCCCGGGGTCTTGACGAACGTCGGCACCCAGGCGACCTCGCCGGGGGCGGTGCGGATGGCGTCCATCCCCCGGCCCTGCGCGCCGGGGGTGAAGCTGACGCCGTGGTCGGCGGTGACCACCAGCAGGGCCTGGTCGTAGAGGCCGCTGGAGCGCAGCGTACGCAGGGTCTCCCCGATCAGCCGGTCGGTGTAGCCGAGCTGCGCGAGGTGCCGCTGACGGGCCAGTTCCGCCCAGCCGGCGCCGTCGTTCGGCAGGTCGTCCGGGGCGTCGTAGCGCGCCCCCGACGGCAGGTACGCCCACGGCGAGTGCGGCATCAGCAGGTGCAGGAAGTGCAGGGTGGGCCGGGACGCCGGCCGCAGGCCCGCGAGGAAGCTGGTGAACCGGGCCGGCTGGTTGTCGTCCAGGCTGTCCCAGCGGAACTTCGGGTCCGCCGGCACCGGCTCGGCGGCGTCGATGCCCGCCTCCGCGCGGGTGCGCTCGCGGTAGGAGTCCTCCGGGTCGACGCGGCTGTCCACCGGGGCGGCGACCTGGCGCAGCAGTCCGCCGGCCTGCCGGAGCAGCACGCCCATCCCCTGCTCCGGGCTGACCGGCTGCTCACAGCGGCTGGGCGGGCAGAGTCGGGTGATGCTCTCCTCGGCGCGGACGTCGTACAGGCCGCCGAAGGCGGTGAAGAGGTTGTCCGGGTATTGCGAGTAGTGCGGCGCCACCTCCCGCTGCGGGTACCGGCCGGTGAGCATGGCCGGCAGCGCGTAGGGCGTCCAGCCGCTGACGCCGGTGGCGTTGCGGTACCAGGTGGAGCCGCCGGCCAGCTCGGCGAAGTGCGGGAACCGGACGGCGTCGATGCCCCCGTCCGCGCCGAGCAGCGACACCAGGGGCAGCTCGTCGAGGACCAGCACGACCACCGGCGGATGGTTGCCGGGCCCGGCCACCCCGGCAGCGCCGCCCTCGCCCCGGGGCAGCACCACCGTCGAGGTCGGCGAGACGAACACGAACAGCCCGACGAAGAGCAGCGGTCCGGCCGCGGCCAGCCGCAGCGCGCGGCCGGGCCCGCGCCACCGCCGGTGTGCGGTGGCCCCGGCGGCGCCGGCCAGGGCGGCGAGCAGCAGCAGCGGTACGCCCCGCAGCGGCGTACCGTGCCGGCCGACCTGCACGGCCAACGCGGCGAGCAGCAGGCCGACCAGCAGGGTGTGCGTCATCGACCGGGCGGGGCGCCCGGCCAGCCGGGACAGCGCGCCGAGCAGCGCGACGGCGGCGGTGGGCGCCAGCGCGACCAGCGCCACCAACAGCAGGATCTCGCCGCGATCCGCCCGGTGGAACAGGAAGAAGTCGGGGCTGCGCCCGAGGACGTCGAGCAGCGGCTGGGTGACCACGAGCCCGACCAGCCCCGCCACCTCGGCCAGCCGGCCGAGCTCCGTACGCCAGCCGCCCCACCGCCCGGCGGACGGTGCCGGGGCGGGCGCCTCGGGCGCCGGTTCAGCCACCCACGACCGCCGTGTAGAGCGTCCGGGTGCCCGAGGGCAGGTCGAGCCGGCGCGTGATCCGGCAGCGCGCGGCGAGCAGCCGCTCGAACTCGGCCGGACGGTAGTCGGGGAAGAGTCCCTCGGGCTTGTTGGCCAGCAGCCGTCGGGCCATCGGGTCCTCGGGGTGGACGAACTCCACCACCACGCGGGCGCCGGGGGCGGCGAGTGCGACGAGCCAGTCCAGCACCTCGGGCAGCGGCACGTTGCGCCCGATCGCCAGGTGGTGCACCACCGCCAGGGCGAGCACCGCGTCGGCGTCGGCCCGGTCGGCGAACGAGGCCCGCTCGACGCCGCGCCAGCCGCCGCCGGGCGACGGGTCGGCGAGGTCCATCACCAGGGGCAGGACGCGCCGCTCCCCCTGTGCGCGTAGCGCCCGGTAGAGCCCGTCCAGCACGGCCGGGTCCTGCTCGACCGCGACGACGTAGTCGGCGTGCCGGGCGGCGAGCCGGGCGTACCGGCCGTCGTTGGCGCCGAGGTCCAGCGCCAGGCGGGGCCGCGGCCCGTCGGTGAGCGCCGCGACGACGAAGCGTTCCTTCGCGGCCCGGTCGTCGGCCGTGTACGCGCAGGTGCGCTGGTAGTCGACCCAGTGGCTGGCCGTCGGGCGGTGCTCCAGCCGCCGGACGAGCTTCTCGATCCCGCGTACCGTGGCCAGCGCCAGCTCCCGGGAGTAGCCGGCCGCCCGCAGTTGGGACCGGACGTCGGCGGTGCTGGCCCGCGCGTTGCGCCGCTGCATCGCGTCGTGCAGGTGCACGTGGGTGGGCACGCCGGGCAGCAGCCGGCGCACACCGCCGAACAGCCGGCGCATCTGGTCGGGCTCGATGCCGTCGACCCGGGCACGCAGCCAGGGTTGGAAGTCCAGCCCCAGGTGCGCGCCGAGCAGCAGCGGGTAGAGCAGCGTCTGACAGAACTGCCGGTAGCCGGCCCAGGGCTCGCCGTCGCGCGCCGGGGTGAACGAGCCGACGTCGATGAACACCGGCTCGGCGCCACGCCACTGGAGGTTGTAGGCCGAGCCGTCCTTGGTGGTGAACCCGGCCGGCAGGGCCGCCCGCAGGATCTCCAGGTGCAGCAGCGCCGCGTCGCGGAGCATGGTGAAGGACCACTCGTACGGGTGGGAGACGAACGGGATGCGCTCGTGGCGGAGCACGGCGGCCCACCGGTCGCCCGACGGCACGGCCGGCGGCTCGACCGCCTCGGTGCCGCACACCTTGCCGGCGGCGAGCAGGGGCGGAAAGAACTCGCTGGCGGCCAGCGCACGCCATTCCCCGGCGGCCTGTTCGTCCAGCCCTCGCAGCACGTCGCCGTCGAGGTGGAAGACCCGGTTGGCGGGGTCGCGGAAGGAGCCCGGCTCGGTGCGCAGGCCGGTGCGGGAGTCCCCCATCGGCCGGGTCAGCGCTGGTCGGTGGGCTGGCGGCGGAACCGGTCGACCAGTCGCCGCCAGTAGAGCTTGGCCGCCACCGCGGCGCCGGCCACCCCGCCGACCACCGCCTGCACGATCAGGCTGCCGGACCCCGCGTCCAGGTAGGCCAGGTGTTCCACCGACCGCTCCTTCCCTCGCGTCTCGACACCGGCGTACGCAGGCAGGACCCCTTGAGGGATTTGCCCGGAAAGCCGGACTTGTCTGACACGCTACGCCGATCGTCCCGGTCGTGAGGGCCACACCCGGCACTCCGCCCGGTGTCCGTTTGGTTCAAGACGCCCACCGGGGCGTTCCCTACCGTGGGGGCATGGCACCGACACTCGACCTCATCGGGATGGTCAGCAGCGACCTGCCCCGCTCCCTCGCCTTCTACCGGCGGCTCGGCCTCGACATTCCGGCCGACGCCGACAGCGCGCCGCACGTGGAGGTCACCCTGCCCGGGGGCCTCCGGCTGGCCTGGGACACCGCCGAGACCGTCCGCGCGTTCGAGCCGGGCTGGGAACCCGGGGGCGGGGGCGGGGCCAGTCTCGCCTTCCGCTGCGCCGACCCGGCCGAGGTGGACCGGCTCTACGCGGAACTGCTGGCCGAGGGCCACGAGGGCCACCTGCCCCCGTGGGACGCCTACTGGGGCCAGCGGTACGCGGTGGTGCTCGACCCGGACGGCAACGGCGTGGACCTGTTCGCCCCACTCCCGCCGAGCTGAAAGGAAAGGGCCCTTCCTTTCACCGGACGCTCAGCGGGGCAGCAGGGCGGTCGGCGGCACCCCGGCGAGGTCCCGCACGTCACGGGTGAGGTGGGCCTGGTCGGCGTAGCCGCAGTGGGCCGCCACCTCGGCCAGCGGGGTGCCGGCACGGGCCAGCGCCAGCGCCCGGCCCATCCGCAGGATCCGGGCCAGCGTCTTCGGGCCGTACCCGAACAGGTGCCGGCACCGGCGGTGCAGGGCGCGCGGAGCGAGGCCGGCCTCGGCGGCGGTCGCGGCCACGGTGGCCCCACCAGCCAGCGCGGCGGCGACCCGGGCCCCTAGCGGATCGGGCCCGCCGGCCGCCCGCAGCCGGCGCACGGCGATCTCCGTGAGCGCGGCGACAGGATTCGCCTCCGCCAGCGCCGCCAGCCGGGCGGCGTCCCGGTCGCCCCACAGGTCGGCCAGGGGCACCCGCCGGTCGCGCAGCTCCACGGCCGGTACGCCGAGCACCGCCGGGCCGGTTCCCGGCGGCAGCCGCAGCCCCACCCAGCGCTCCGCCGGCCCGCCTCCGGCGAGGTGCGCGGTGCGGTCCGGCCCGGCCACCACCAGCCCGGAGCGGCTCGACCAGAGCAGGTCGACGCAGCCATCGGGGAGCACCCTGGTCGGCGCGGCGCCCGCCGTCGTGGTGCTGGTCCAGAGCACCGCGCGGGCGAACCCGGCCGGACGTTCTCGGTACATGGCGCCCAGCCTGCCACGGTCGGGCTAGCCTCCGGATGTGCGATGGTCGGTGCTGGACGCCCCACTCGACTCCTCCGGACGCGGCCGGGGCGAGCAGCGGGCGCCGGCGGCGCTGCGGGCCGCCGGGCTGCTGGACCTGTTGGGCGCCGCGGACGCCGGCACGGTCGACGCCCTGGTCACCGACCCGGTCCGGGACCCGGAGACCGGTGTGATCGGCGCCGACCAGGTGCGCCGCGCCAGCCGGACGATCGCCGCCCAGGTGACCGAACTGCTCGACGCGGGACGGCACCCGCTGGTCCTCGGCGGCGACTGCGCGATCCTGCCGGGCACGTTGCAGGGGCTGCCCGCCGGCTTCGACCTGTGGTTCCTCGACGCCCACCTCGACTTCGAGGACGGCAGCACCTCGCCGACCGGCGAGGCGGCGGACATGGACCTGTCGATCGTCACCGACCACGGCCCGGCTGGGGTGCTCGACCGGGAGGGGCCGCTGGTCGACCCCGACCAGGTGCACGTGCTCGGCCACCGCCCGCTCGACCGGGCCGCGGCGGAGGGCAGGGAGGCCCTCCGGGTCGCCCCGGCCGTGCACCTGGTGCCCGCCACCCGGCTACGCGGCGCCGACGCGGCGACGGTGGGCCGGGATCTCGCCGTCGGTACGACGCCGGTCTGGCTGCACCTCGACCTCGACGTGCTCGACCCGATCGTGCTGCCGGCGGTCAGCTATCCGGAGCCGGACGGCCTCGACTGGGCCGACCTGATCGCGCTGACCCGGCCACTGGTGCGCTCGGGACGGCTGATCGGCATGAGCGTCACCGACTTCAACGCCGACGAGGACCCGGACGGGCGCCACGCGGAGCGGATCGTGCACTCCCTCGCCGAACTGCTGGCCGACTGAACGCCGACCCGGCCGGCACGGCACGGGACCCTCAGGCGTCCGTGGTGGCGCCCGGCAGCCGGACGGTGAACACGGTCCGGCCCGGTTGGCTGTCCAGTTCGACCGAGCCGTGGTGGGCCTCCACCACGGCGGCCACGATCGCCAGGCCCAGGCCGGTGCTGCCGTGCGCCCGGGACCGGGAACTGTCGCCCCGGGAGAAGCGTTCGAACACCTCGTCCCGCAGGTGCGGCGGCACGCCGGGGCCGTCGTCGGCGACGCCGAGCAGGGCGACGTCGCCGGCCACCCCCAGGGTGGTCGTGACCGTGGTGCCGGGCGGCGTGTGCACGCGGGCGTTGGCCAGCAGGTTCGCCAGCACCTGGTGCAGCCGGGCCGGGTCGCCGGGGACCCGGACGACGGTGTCCGGCAGGTCGAGCCGCCAGCGGTGCTCCGGCCCCGCGACGTGCGCGTCGCCGACCGCGTCCACCACCAGGGCGGACAGGTCCACCGGCTCGACCGCGAGCGGGCGACCCGAGTCGAGCCGGGCGAGCAGCAACAGGTCGTCGACGAGGCTGGTCATCCGGGCGCTCTCCGACTCGACCCGGCGCAGCGCGTGGGCCACGTCGGGCGGCACCCGGTCCCGGCCGCGCCGGGCGACCTCGGCGTACCCCCGGATGGCCGCCAGCGGGGTGCGCAGCTCGTGGCTGGCGTCGGCGACGAACTGGCGTACCCGGGTCTCGCTGGCCTGGCGGGCGGCGAGCGCGGCGGCCACGTGCCCCAGCATCCGGTTCAGTGCCGCGCCCACCTGGCCGACCTCGGTGCGCGGGTCGGTGTCGGCGGCCGGGACCCGCACGGACAGCGCGACCTCGCCACGGTCCAGGGGCAGCTCGCTGACCCGGCCGGCGGTGGCGGCGACGCGGCGCAGCGGGCGCAGGGTCGCCCGCACGATCAGGGCGCCGGTCCCGCCGGCGACCAGCAGCCCCACGGTCGCCACGCCGGCCTGCGCCGCGACCATCCACCAGACGGTCTCCGTCACGCCCGACAGCGGCAGACCGAGCACGCGTACGGTGCCGCCCTGGACCTGGCGCGCCACCACCCGGTAGTCGCCGCGCTCCCCCAACTCGCGGGTGCGGGGCCGGCCGTCCGTGGGCAGGTCCGCGAGGCCGGCCAGGTCCTCGGCGGGAACGGCGCGCTCCTCCCGGTCGACCAGGGTCCAGGCCCGGACCACCCGGCCGTCGGCCACCTCGGCGGCGACGGTCCCCGGCGGGAAGCCACGGGGGATCCGCGCGTCCGACGGGATGCTCGCGCCGGGCGGCGGCTCGAAGGGCGACGGCGCGCCCCGACCGTGCCCCGTCCGCATCGGCACCAGTTGGTCGTCCACCCGGTCGATCAGGAACTGCCGCAGCGCGACCGTGGTGATCCCGCCGATGGCGACGCTGACCAGCGCCAACAGGGCGACCAGGATGACCACCAGGCGGGTCCGCAGGGACAGGCCGGCCAGCCGGCGGCGGAGCCGGCCACCGGGTCGCTCACTCCGCCGGTCGGAGGACATACCCCGCGCCGCGCAGCGTGTGGATCATCGGTTTCCGGCCCGCGTCGATCTTCTTCCGCAGGTACGAGATGTACAGCTCCACCACGTTGGCCTGGCCGCCGAAGTCGTAGTTCCAGACCCGGTCGAGGATCTGCGCCTTGCTGAGCACCCGGCGCGGGTTGCGCATGAGATAGCGCAGCAGCTCGAACTCGGTGGCGGTGAGGGTGATGGGCTGGCCGTCGCGGCGCACCTCGTGGCTGTCCTCGTCGAGGCTGAGGTCGCCGACGGTGAGCACCGCGTCGGGGCGGGCGGCGACGGCGAAGCCCGAGCGGCGCAGCAGCGCCCGCAGCCGGGCGATCACCTCCTCCAGGCTGAACGGCTTGGTGACGTAGTCGTCGCCGCCGACGGTCAGCCCGGCGATCCGCTCCTCCACCGCGTCCCGGGCCGTCAGGAAGAGCACCGGCACCGTCGGGGCCTGCTCACGCAGCCGGCGCAGCACCTGGAAGCCGTCCAGGTCGGGCAGCATCACGTCGAGCACCACGGCGTCCGGCTGGAACTGCCGTGCCTCGCTCAGCGCCGACGTGCCGTCGCCCGCCGTACGCACCTGCCAGCCCTCGTAGCGCAGCGCCATGCACAGCAGGTCGGCCAGGGTGGGCTCGTCGTCGACCACCAGCACCCGCACCGGTTCCCCGTCGGGGCGACGCAGCTCGATGCGTCCCGTAGCGGCCTGCCCGTCCGTCACCATGGACCCATCGTGGACCGGCCCGCTGTGCCTGGCTTGTGCGCCACCTGTGTCCCCGCTGTGCGCGGGCCGGCCCGACCGCCGCCGGACGCGCGACGGGCGGCCGGCACGGCGGGTCGCCCGGCCCACGCGTCCGTCCGGGCGGCTCATTCGGTCATGCCCACCGGGTACGTGTGCACGAAGCGCATCGTCCAGGTGCCGCTGCCGGCGGGGTGCTCGCGCTGGTAGAGGTGGTCGGGCCCGCCCCCGGCGGGGAGAGCGGCGCCGTCGGGGTGGCGCAGGATCCAGTGCGCCGGCGGGGAGCCGTCCGGCTCGGCGGGCAGCGCCCGGACCAGGTCGTGGGCCGGGCCGCCGACGAAGCGTACGGTCACCTCGCTCATCCGCGCGCCCGCCTTCCCGCGTGCCGGCCGACACCGGCCCTGGCTCGCAAGCTACCGCAGCAGGAGACGATTCCGCCCGGATCCGGCAGCGGTTTGCCCTGATCGGAGCCCGGGTACCGCAGCGTTGGCGACCCGTCGTGGGACGGGCCACGAGACGCGGGGAGCGGTCGATGAAAACGCTGGACGGGCGGTACCGGCTCGAACAGCGCATCGGCGTCGGCGGCATGTCGGAGGTCTGGCGGGCCCACGACGCGGTGCTGGACCGGCCGGTCGCGGTCAAGGTGATGTCGCCCGGGCAGGAGGGGCAGGACACCTCCGTGGAGCGGATCCGCGCCGAGGCGCGCTCCGCCGCCCGGCTGGTGCACCCGAACGTGGCCTTCGTGCACGACTTCGGCACCTGCGGGACGGGGCCCGACGGTCAGGTGCCCTACATCGTCATGGAACTGGCCGAGGGGGAGACGCTGGCCGCGCACCTGCGGGCCGGCCCGCTGGACTGGCGCATCGCCGTACGGGTCTGCGCCGAGGTGAGCGCCGCGCTGGCGGCCGCCCACGAGCACGGCATCGTGCACCGCGACGTCAAGCCGGCGAACGTGATCCTGACCCCGGCCGGTGTGAAGGTGCTCGACTTCGGCATCGCCACCCCCTCCGGCACCCCGGACCGGTCGCCGGAGGGAATGGTCGTCGGCACGCCGGCCTACCTGGCGCCCGAGCAGCTGGAACGGGCCCCCGTCACACCGGCCGCCGACATGTACGCCCTCGGTGTCCTGCTCTACTACTGCCTGACCGGGCGGCTGCCGTACCAGGCGGGCACGACGACGCAACTGTTCGGCGCACGCCGGCGACAACCGCCGATGCCGCTGCCGGAGATCGAGGGGCTGCCGTCGGAGGTGGCCGACCTGTGCGCGAGCTGCCTGGCCGAGGACCCGGCGGACCGGCCGTCCAGCCTGATGGCGGCGCTGCTGCTGGCGGAGGCGGTGGACGCCCGGGTGTACGTGCCGATGCGGCAGCCCACGGCACCGCGGCAGCGCAGCGCGGCGATGTCGCCGTGGACCGAGCGGGCGGCGGCCGAGGTGACCGAGGCAGCCCCCCTGCCCGACTGGTCGACCCAGGCCGGCTGATCCCCGGCGTTCGCACGTCGGCGTGGTCGCGGGGGTCCGGCCCGGCGGTACGGACGTTCGTGCGGCCCCCGGCCGTCCCGCCGGTCACCTGCGGTTTCACCCCTCGGGGGCCGGGTAGCCGGGCGGGTGAGCGACGGGAGGAACGTGATGCCGGAATCGATCTCCTGGCTGAACGAGACGGCCACCGCGACCGCCGAGGGCGGCCACGTACGCACCGACGACGGGGGCCTGTCCACGGCCCTGGCGTCCCCGCTGGCACCACACTGCTCGGGGCTGACCCCGGAGCAACTGCTCGCCGCCGCCTTCGCGTCCTGCCTGCACCACGCGGCGGTGGAGGCGGCGGGCGACATCACCGACGAGGCGCACACCGTGCAGGTACGCGCCGAGGCGAAGCTCGGGCGCGACGACGACGGCCGGTACCGGGCCGACGTGCACGCCTCCATCTCGTCGGCGGGACTCAGTCGGCAACAGCTCGCCGAACTGGTCGAGCACGCGGATCGACTGTGGCCCTTCTCCAGCGGCGACGGCAGCAGGCACCGGCTCACCGTGACCCCGGCGGAGAACGGCCGGCACTGATCGACGGGCAGGTCCTCGTGCCGCCGCCCCGCCCACCGGTGCCACAGGCACGGCCGGACAGGACGCCCCGGCACCGGTCGCCGCAGCGGCCCGCCGGTCCCCGGCCCGCCGTCGCCCGCCAGGGGGCACCCCGGCACCGGCAGCCCGCGGAGGAGGCCGGGTCGGCCCGGCGGCTGACCGGCGACCGCCCGACTGAACAAGGCGCACTCCCCCGTTCGGTGGAGGTGCGGTCCGGTCAACTCGCCCCGATCCAAGATCAACCAATCGCCCCACAATAAGGCTGCTTATCGGATATATACGAAAGAGCTGACACAGGAAGATTGGCGTGTTGATGACCGGCCGGGCGTAATCGGATCGCAGATCGGCGCAAATTGTGGCGCATGCCACCAAGCAGACCGATGGCAAGACGCGTTCACCTTTCTAGCCTCGGCGGGTGCACCCCGACGACCCCCTCGATCAGAAGCTGACCCAGGACCGACCGGCCAGCCGCCCGGACGATCACGCATCGGCCGAACGGACGACCGGCCGTCATCGCGCCGCCGAGCGACAGCGTCGACGCCCCCGGGCCCTGCTCACCTCGACCCCCGTCCGGGTCGCGCTCGCCGTGGGCGTGACCTCCTGCCTCGGTGCGGTGGCGTTCGCCTGCACGCGTGAGGACGCCGACCCCGACCTCGCGCGGGAGCCCGTGGCCGAGGCCCTGGCCGAGCGGGCCGTCGACGACGACCGCGCCTCGCGGTCCCTGGACCGGGCCGTCTCCCCCTCCCCCACGCTCAGCCCCAGCGCCACGCCGAAGCCGACCCCCTCGGCCACCCGCAAGGCCCCACGCAAGCCGGCCACGCCGCCCCGCCCTCGCCCGGTCGCCGGGCTCACCCAGGCGCAGATGGACAACGCCAAGGTCATCGTCGACGTGGGCGTCGAACTGAAGATGCCCCGCCGTGCCCTGGTCGTCGCCGTGGCGACCGCGATGCAGGAGAGCCGGCTCTACAACCTCGCCAGCGACGTGCTGCCGGAGTCGACCCGGTACCCGAACCAGGGCAGCGGCTCCGACCACGACTCGGTCGGCCTGTTCCAGCAGCGCCCGAGCAGCGGTTGGGGCACCGTACGCGACCTCATGCGCCCCTCGTACGCCGCGCGCTCGTTCTACGAGGCGCTGCGGGAGATTCCGGGCTGGCAGCAGATGAGCGTGGCCGGCGCCGCCCAGGCCGTGCAGATCTCGGCCTTCCCCGACGCGTACGCCCAGCACGAGGGCCTGGCCACGACGGTCGTCGCCGCGCTGACGTGACCACACGGCGTCGGGGGGCCGCGCACGGCCCGGACCGGCGAGAAGGTCAGCGGATCCCGGCTCGGCCGCCCGGCGGCTCGCTGGCGGCGTCCGCGCCGCCACGGGCGGCGATCCGGGTCGCCGGCACACCGCTGCCGGGCACCCCGGCCGCGGCGGTCGGGGTGTCGGCCGGGACCGCGTCGGCGACCAGACCGCCGAGAAGCTGGTCCACCCGGGCCTCACGCCGGCGCCGGGCGTACAGCGCCGCCTCGAAGTCCCGACGGGCCTGCACCGCCTCGGCGTAGACGCGCTCGCGCACCTGCCGGGCCTCCTCCCGGGCCGCGTCGAGCTCGACCCGCGCCCGGTTCAGGAGATCGCCCGCCTCCCGCTCGGCCTCGTGGACGCCGCGCGAGGCCCTGCCCGCGTCGCCGAGGTCCAACCGCTGGAGCAGGCTGCGGAGCGCCGTCGCCTCGTCACGGATCTCGTCCCACTCGCGACCGGCCCTGGCGGTGCCCTCCGCCCGGGCGGCGAGCCGGGTCAACCGGATGCCGATCTCGTCCAGGCAGTGATCGACCTGCCGCTGGTCGTAGCCGGTCTCAACGACGGAAAACCTCATACTGTCGCCCCCAGGCAGCTGATGGTTCCTTCCCACCCTGGATCATCCGCGCCGGGGGCGACGGCGGAGGGGGTTCGGGAAAACTGTTCAGCATGCGGACGCGCCCGGGAGGAGGACCCGGGCGTGGACGATCACCCTGGGGCGGCTCAGGAACGCTTCGGGAGCACGACCACCCGGCCGAAGAACTCGTCGATCCGGTGCACCACGTCGTTGAAGTCGTCCAGGTCGATCGGCTTGGTGACGTACGCGTTGGCCTGGAGGGTGTAGCTGCCCACGATGTCCGTGTCGGCGTTGGAGGTGGTCAGCACGACGATCGGGATGGTACGCAGGTCCTCGTCGCTCTTGACCTCGCCGAGCACCTGCCGCCCGTCCATCCGCGGCATGTTCAGGTCCAGCAGGATGACGTCCGGCCGGCGGGCCTCGGCGTGCCGCCCCTCGCGGCGCAGGAACTCCATCGCCTCCTGGCCGTCGCTGACCACGTCGATGACCTTGTCGACGTCGGAGTCCGCGAGAGCCTCCTCGATCATGAGCACGTCACCCGGATCGTCGTCCACCACCAGGATGCGAACCGGATTCGGGCTGTCTGCACCCATCACTACCTGCTTCGTGTCGGCGGGACGGAGAACCGCGAGGCGCTCTGTGCTGGCGGGGAAATCTAGCCCATCATCCGGTGGGCCGCGCCGTCGGGTCAGCCGTTGTCGGGCTCGTATCTCAGCACCTCGGCCAGCCCGGTCACCTGGAGCACGCGGTCGACCCGGCCGCTGGCGCCGGTCACCCGCAGCCAACCGCCGTCGGCGGCCACCCGGTTGTCGCCCCGCACGAAGGCGGCGATCCCGGTGGAGTCGCAGAACGTGAGCTCGGTCAGGTCGACCAGCAGCCGGCGCTCGCCGCCGTCGACCAGCCGGTCGATGGCGGCGTTGAGCTCGGGCGCGCTGCTCAGGTCGAGTTCGCCGGCAAGTCGCAGGCGGGTCCCCCCGCTGCCGCGATCGGCGTACGTGACGGTGAACGTCACCCTGGTCCCCTTCGCTCCACCGCAGGCGGATGCTTGCAGCGGGGCAAGTATAAGCAGGGGAGCCTGCCGGGGCCTCACCGGCGCTCAGCGCGCCCCGTCGCCACCCACCGCGGCCACGGACGACCCGGCCTGGTCGAGAAACCGCGCCGCCCGGGGAAAGTCGCGCAGGACGCGCCCGTAGTGTCCCAGAGTCAGCCCCAGCGCGGGGGCCGGCACACCGCGGCTGGTGAGGACCTCGACCAGCCAGTCGACGAAGTCGGTGAACAGCGAGCCGTCGTCGACGTAGAGCGCGGCGGCCAGGAAGTCCACCACGTGGCCCAGGTCGCTGACGGTGGAGTCCGTCTGGCTCGGCGTGTAGTCGCGGGTCTGAGGGACGCGTTCCCACAGGTCGGCCAGCGCCCCGTCGATCAGCTCGCCGCGCCGCTTGATGAGGCTGGCGTACTCGTCGTCGGCCAGGTGGCCCAGCTCAGCCGGCGGGACGCGACGCAGTGCGCGCTCGTCGGCGACCAGTTCGGCGGCACTCGGGGCGTCCGGTGCCCAGGCGGCGCCGAGCCGCCGGGCCCAGCGCCCGTCCGCGCCGAAGCCCCGACCCCCCACCAGCACAGGGACGTCCACCCGACGGCACGCCTCGATCATGCGGTGCGCGTGTGGCAGGCGCTTCGGCAGCGCGCAGGCCAGCGCGACCGCGTGGGCGTCCTGCCGGTGCAGGTAGGAGACCAGGTGCGGGGCGGGGACGCTCGCACCGAGGAAGGTGACCTGCCAGCCCCGCAGCCGCAGCACCTCGGCGACCAGCCGGGGCGGCAGGGCGTGCCACTCACCGTCCATGCAGGCCACCACGATCCGGCCCCGCGTCGGGCGCGGGTGCGCGTACGCGGCGACCGCCGCCACCACCCGCTCGCTGACGTGCGTCGCGGCGTGCTCCTGGGCGACGCTCCACTCGTTGCGCGCCCACCGCTCCCCCACCTCGGCCTGCGCAGGGGCGACCAGGTCGAGCAGGACGCGCTCGGCGGGTACGCCGGCCTCGAGCAGGCCGATGGCCACCTCGACGGCGGCATACTCGTCCGCCTCCTGGAGGCAGTCCAGGTATCCGACCCAGGCGGCGGCCGGGACGGCCCCGGCGGTCAGGGCGACGCTCACGGTCGGCTCCCGCTCGCCTCGACGGCACCGGTGGCGCGCAGCACGAGCACCGCGATGTCGTCGTGGTCGCCGTCGGCCAGCCAGTCACAGGTCACCTGCTCGACCCGCTCGGCCAGGGCGGGGGCGGGCATCCGCTGGCAGGCGGTGACCGCGTTGACCAGCCGCTCCGTGCCGAACTGCTCGTTGCCACGGCGACCACCGTGTGCCTCGGTCACCCCGTCGCTGTAGAGCAGGCAGGTCTCGCCCACCGCCAGCCTGACGCTCACCTCCCCGATCCGGGGATCGGGCACCACGCCGACCAGCATGCCCGTCAGCGGGACCGGCTCGACCTCGCCGGAGTTGCGCAGCACGAGCGGCGGCGGGTGGCCGCCGCCGGCCATGGTCAGGGTGAGCCCACCCTCGCGGTACGGCCGGACCACCCCCAGCACCATCGTCGCGAAACGCCCCTGGCCCTGCGCCTGGCTGGTCTCCAGCAGCGCGTCGTTGAGCAACCTCAGCAGCCGCCCCGGCCGCGCCTCCACCCGGTGCAACGCCTGGAGGCACTGACGCAGTTGGCCGGTGAGGACCGCCGCCTCGACGCCCTTGCCGGAGACATCGCCGAGGAAGAAGACGGAGCCGCCGTCGGCCAGCCGGTGCGAGCCGTAGAAGTCGCCGCCGATGCGCAACCCACCCTGGGCCGGGCGGTACGCCGTCCCCCACTGCACTCCCGCCGCCTCGGCCGGCTCCACCGGCACCAGGCTCGCCTGGAGCGTGTCGGCGACCTCGGCCTGGTCGCGGTAGAGCAGGGCGGTGACCAGCGCCGCCCCGGCCCGGCCCGCGAAGGCACGGACCAGGTCCACGTCGGCCTCGTCGTACCAGCGGTCGACGGCCCGCGCGACGAGCAGGACACCGGCCGGGGCGTCCCGGCCGGGCAGCGGCACCACCCGGGCACAGACGTCCACCGGGCTCAGCCCGAGCAGCCAGCCGGCCTCCACGGCCTGCTCCACCAGCCAGTCGACGGTGTGCGGTTCCGCTCCCTCCAGCCCCTCCCTGATCGCCACGGGCAGGTCGGCCACGGGCAGGACGCCGCTGTCCACCACCGGGATGTCGTCGTCGGCGTGGGCGGCCCGCCACCAGCGGGCCCGCCCGGAACGGGGCGCCAGCACCAGTACCGCGACCTCGGCCAGTGTCGGCACGGCGAGCCGGGCCACCGCCGCGGCTGTCCGGTCCGGGTGCAGCGGATTGCCGAGCTTCTCGCCGACGGCCGCCAGGAAGGCCGATCGGGCCCGCTCGGCGAGCAGGGCGTCGGCGCGGGCAACACTCTCGGTGACGTCCTCGACGTACCAACCGCGCCGGGCCGCCGACAGCGGCATCCGGCGCACGCGCAGCCTGCGCCCGTGGTGGGTGACCTCGCCGTCGGCGGTCAGCCCCGCGACGCCGGCCGCCGCGAGCAGTTCACCCGGCGTGACCTCGGGCAGCAGCCGCTCGGCCACGGGACTGACGTACCGGACGACGCCCCGCGCGTCGCAGACGACGAGACCCTCGCGGAAGTGCACGACGGCCTCGGACCAGTCGGACACCGCCACCCGGTCGGCCGCGGGCGCCGGGAGCGTGGGCGCCGGGCCTGCCGGCACGGCGTCGGACCACGCCGTGCTCCATGCGGCACCCGGCGTGGAGATCCCTCCGTCGCCGGGTTCCGAGTCCCGGACGTCGGCAGCAGCAGTCACCGGCTGAGCCCACTCCTTCGTCGACGTCCGTACCACCGCGGGGGCGGCACATCCGGTCAGATCCCTCGAACCCAGCCTACGCGCGATCGCCGTGACCGCCACCCGACGGCCCACCGTGCGGCCGAGCCGAGCGGGTCCGACCCGGGCGGGGGGTGGCCCCCGACCCTGGGACCAGGGGTCGGGGGCCGGAGTGAGGATCAGGGTGTGCTGAGCGGTTGCAGCCGGGGTCCGGTCGTCCGCCGCTGCCCCGTCGGCGGCGGCTCGGCATCCTCCGGCGGCCCGGAATCGGGAGTCTGGAAGAGATAGCGGACGAACACCCCACCCGCCTCGTTGTCGTCCGCTCCGGGCCACTGCCCGATGCAGTCCACCCCGACCACCTCACGCCCCGAGCCGTCGGCCTCCTCCAGCAGCGCCCACAGGCTCACCGGGTAGCACCGGGTGCCTTCGGGCGTGAGGCGCCAGCGCGCGTACCAGCCGGGCCGGGCGGGGACGATCTCGACGATCCTCTTCATCACGACCTGCCCTTCCGCGTTCTCGGAAGTTCTCCGGTCCGCTGCGATCGTCGGCTCCCGCCGGGTGACCGCCCCTCACCCCCGCCGGATGAAGCTCCTCCGGCGCTCGTCGAGACGTCGCCGGCCCGGCCGGCGGCGACCGTTTCGGTGCGGGCGACGGCGGGAAGGCGACCGGCGGAAGCCAGGGAACCAGCGGAAGCGAGGTGTCACCATGCGCAAGCAGATGGAGGGCGACAACCAGCGCCGCCGCGCGCTGGCCCGCCAGGCCCGCGAGCGCGGCATGCAGGCCAGCGAGACGGGAGCCAGCCTGAGCGCCGCCAAGCAACCCACGCACCTGGAGCAGGGCAAGCGGGCCGGGCCACCGCCGGCCGGCAGCCGCCACAAGCAGGACAGCACCCGGGGCGGGCCGGCTCCGCCACCGGCGGGCGTCCCGGAGTCCCCCCGTCCCCTGCCGGACCAGAGGTCGGGTGCGCCGGAAGGGACGCCGATCGGCTACCGCGCGCTGGTCGACGACGTCGTGCGCCGTACCGGGGCCGACTTCCGCACCGCCAAGGTGGGGGTCGAGTCGACCGTGCTGGTCCTCGCCTGGGCCCTGGGCGAGGCGGAACGCCAGCGGCTGCTGGCGGCGGTGCCGACGAGTTTGCACGACGTCGTCCCGGTGGACGGCATCAGACCACGCCGGGACCTGCCCGGCTTCCTGGCCGAGGTGGGCCGGATCAGCGGTCGCACCCCGGAGCAGGCCCGATACCAGGCGGAGGCGACCGTCGCGGCCCTGGCCGACCACGACGGCGACCTGGTCGAGTCGCTGCACGTGCCGGACGGCCTGCACGACCTGCTGGAGCCGCCGCCCGCCGCCGATCGACTCGTCGGCGTGGTCAGCGCGACACCCCCACTCGGCGAGGCGGACCTGCGGGAGGCACTCAGCGGACTGCCGTACTGGTCCGGCGACGGCGACGCGCTGTCGCGCACGGTGGAGTTGCCGGCGGACAACCTGGACCGGGTGCTGGACCGGATCGACCGGCTGCGGCAGGAGACCGGTCGCGGCCCGCGGATCGGCCGCGCGGACCCCACCACCGCCGTGCTGACCGTACGGTCCCGGCAGGCCGGGGCGGTGACCGCGATGGACGTGGATCTCGCCCACGCCGTCGACGACGCGATCGACGAGGCGGGCGCCGGGATGGCTGCCGGCTGACCCGGCACGGGCCGGCGGGTGCCCACCCGCCGGCCCGCCCCGGCTCGGCTAACCTCCCGGGATGGACTCCGACGCGCCCCGGCTGGAGCTGGTCGTCGACCCGGCCCGGCCCACCGGGCGTACGCTCCTCGCCGACGGCGTCGAGCAGTCCTACGTGGACGTGTCCGACCCCCGTCACCTGCACTTCGAGTACGTACGGCGGATGGCCGCCGTGGCCGACCTGGCGGCGCCGACCGGCCGCCCGCTGGACGTGCTGCACCTGGGCGGCGGCGCGTTGACCCTGCCCCGCTACCTGGCCGCCACCCGGCCCGGCTCGGCGCAACTGGTCGTCGAACGCGACCCGGCCGTGGTCGACCTGGTGGCGCGGGATCTGCCGGCGCTGCCGGCCGGCGTCGACGTGCACGTTGCCGACGCCCGGGACGCGCTGGCCCGGGTGCCCTCGGCCGGCTACGACCTCGTGCTCGCCGACATCTACCGGGCGGCGCGGATGCCCGCCCACGTACGCAGCGTCGAGTTCGTCACGGAGGTGGCCCGCGCGCTGCGCCCCGACGGCATCCACCTGGTCAACGTGACCGACCTCCCGCCGCTGGTCTTCGCCCGGATCCAGGCGGCCACCCTGCGTGCCGTCTTCGCCGACGTCTGCCTGGTCGCCGACCGTCGGATGCTGCGCGGACGGCGGTACGGCAACGTGGTGTTCGCCGCCGCGCCGCGCCCCGGTCGGCTGCCGGTGGCCCGGTTGTCCGCCCGGGCCGCGCGGGACCCGATGCCCGGCGGCGTGCTGCACGGGGCGGCCCTGGACGCGTTCGTCGCTGGCGCCCGTCCCGCCACCGACGCCACCCTCGCCGCCCGCTGAGGCCCACCCACCCGCGTTAGGAAGGCACCTTCCTCTACCCGAGACGATAGGAAGGTGCCCTTCCTTTCGCCTCGGGCGGGTGTGGGTGCGGGGTCAGCGGGCCCGCGCGGCCACCTCCGGCGAGGTGCTCTCCAGGGGCACGGCGTTGGCGGGCACCAGGCCGAGCCGCACGGCCGGGCGCGGCAGCGCGGCGTCGAGCATCCAGTCGCTGCCGACCCGGGCCCGGTTGCCCGGCATCGCCAGCAGGTGGTAGCCGCGGGTGACCGCCTTGGCGGGGAGCCCCGACAGCGACACCTTGAGCGGGTTCGCCGCTGCGTCCCTGCCGCCCAGGTCGACCACCCACCCCAGGTCGTGATGCTTGTACGGCCTGCGTCGTCCCTGCCCGTAGGAGGCGGCGATGTTGTGCGCGGCGAGCTTGCCCTGCCGCTGCGCGTGCTGCGCGGTCATGGTGCAGATCTGCCCGGGCCGGGCCAGGTCCGGCACGGCGGCCGCGTCGCCGCAGGCGTACACCTCGGGGAAGCCGGGGACACCGAGGTACTCGTCGACGACGAGGCGGCCCTTCTCGGTACGCAGCCCCAGCTCGGCGACGAACGGGTCGGGACGTACGCCGACGCACCAGACGAGGGTGCAGGTGGGCACGTACTCGCCGTCGGTGAGCTTGACCCCGTCGGCGGTGGCGACGGCCACCGAGTTGCCCATCCGCACGTCCACGCCCCGCCGGCGCAGCACCCGGTCGGCGGTTCGCGACATCCGCTGGTCCAGCTCGGGCAGCACCCGGGGAGCCACGTCCAGCAGCATCCACTTCGGACGGATCTTGAGCCGGGGGCGCTGGGAGACGAGTTCGTCGGTGAAGAGCTGGCCGTGCGCGGCCACCTCGGTTCCGGTGTAGCCGGCGCCGACGACCACGAAGGTGGCGCGGGCCTGCTGCTCGGCCGGGTCCTCGGCCTGCTCGGCCAGCTCGATCTGCCGGACCACGTGGTCGTGCAGGTAGAGGGCCTCGGGCAGGCCGCGGAAGCCGTGGGCGTACTCGGTCACGCCGGGGATCGGCAGCAGCTTGTTGACGCTGCCGACGGCGAGCACCAGCCGGTCGTACGCGATGCGGTTGCGGTCCCCCTCCGGCTGGGTGAAGCCGACCCAGCGGTTCTGCAGGTCGAGGTGGTCGGCCTCGCCGATCAGCACCCGCACCCCGGGAAGCGTCCCGGTCAGCGGTACGGCGATCCGGCGGGGCTCGACCACGCCGGCGGCGACCTCGGGCAGCAGCGGCAGGTAGAGGAAGTAGTCGGTGGAGTTCAACAGCACGATCTCGGCCCTGCCCCGGGCCAGCCGGCTCAACGTCTTCGCCGCGTGGTAACCGGCGAACCCGGCCCCCACGATCACCACACGAGGTTTCGTCATTTCGGCCCCGTTCCCGCCCGGCAGCGGGACAAACGTGGCGGCTCGGACGAGTCAGCACTCCGCGAGGCGGACGTGTCCGCTCCGCCCGACCGCCTCCACTTCCCAGCAGCGCCCGAACGCGCGTACCCGCTCGGCCGCGATCCGCCCGATCTCGGGCGGGACGTCGGGGTCGAGGACCAGCTTCCCGTCCACCGGGTTCACGCCCAGCATCGCCCGGAGCAACGCCAGCGGCGTGCCGGTCGCCCACGCCTGCGGGCTGCACGCGGTGGGGTACGGCACGGCGAACAGCAGCCGCTCCCGGGGGAACCCGCTCATCGCCTCCGGCAGACGGTGCCCGAACTGCTCGGCGGCCTCCAGCAGGGCGAGGCTGATCCGGTTCGCCTCCGCCCGGTATCCGTAGCGGGCCATGCCGAGCACCGCGAGCGAGTTGTCGTGCGGCCAGACGGTGCCCAGGTGGTAGCCGAGGGCGTTGTAGAGCCGGTCGTCCCAGGAGAGGGTGCGGATCCCCCAGCCGGAGAACATGTCCTCCCCCATCAGCTGCCGCACGACCGTCCCGGCCCGTTCCGGCGGCACGATCCCGCTCCACAGCAGGTGCCCCATGTTGGAGGTCTTCGAGTCGATCGGGTTCTTGTCGCCGTCCAGCCCGACCGCGTAGTAGCCGCCCCGGTCGTCGATCCAGTAGTCGCGGTTGAACCGCTCGTACAGCGTGGCGGCCTCGGCGCGCAGCCGGCGGGCGAGGTCGGGGTCGGCGAGCGGGCCGTCGGCCAGCTCGGCCAGTCGCAGCTTCGCGTCGTAGGTGTAGCCCTGGAGGTCACAGGTGGCGACCGGCAGCACCGGGATGCGGCCGTCGGCGAAGGAGACCCCGTCCGGGGAGTCGCGCCAGCACTGGTTGCCCAGCCCCTCCGGGGAGCGCGTCGCGTACTCGACGTAGCCGTCACCGTCCCGGTCGCCGTACCGGTCTATCCAGCGCAGCGCGGCGAGGGCGTTGTCGCGCAGGAATCGGACCGTCTCGTCGTCGCCGGTCCACCGCCAGTACTCGGAGAGCAGGACCAGCCAGAGCTGGGTGGCGTCCGCCGAACCGTAGTACGGCCCGTACGGCTTCACCCCGGTGCGGGTGAGTTCGCCGCTGCGTACCTCGTGCAGGATCCTGCCGGGTTCCTCGTCGGTGAAGTCGTCGCATCGCTCGCCCTGCAACCGGGCCAGCGCGAGCAGCGCGCCCTTGGCCAGGGCCGGGCCCGCCACCAGCGTCTGGTACGCGGTGATCAGGGTGTCCCGGCCGAAGACGGAGAGGAACCAGGGCAGGCCGGCACCGGGAAGCATGATCCGCTGCCCCTTGACCTCCAGATCCAGCCGCAGCGCCGCCAGGTCGTCCCGGCACTGCCGGATCGTCCGTTCCAGCGCCTGGTTGTCGCTGCGCAGCACCGCCCGTCCGATGGTCCAGCGGCGCACCGGGTCGTCGGCCCGCCGGTGGAACACGTCGGCGATGTCGCCCCGGACCGGCTCCACCACCCCCATCCCCGGCGGCAGCGGCACGTGCAGGTCGATCTGCCACTCCGCGCGGCGCGACAGGGTGATGTCCCAGACCAGTTCGTCGCCCTCGATCCGGTCGGCCGGTCGGGAGCAGCAGACCCGGGTCTCGGCGCAGAAGTCTCCCCGCGCGTAGGAGAAACACAGCTCCGAGCCGTCCGGCGCGTGGCTGCGGGTGATCTCCGCGGAGCGGTCCCGGACCCCGGACTTGACCTCGAACAGGTCGGCGAAGTCGGCGCCCACCGCCAGCCGCAGCTCGATCCGGACCGGCTCCGACAGGAAGGAGACCATCTCCACCCGCTCGTGGAAGCCGTCACCGACGTACCGCAGCCGCCGGATGCCGAGGCTGTCCGGGGGCAGGTCGGGCTGGGCCGGGTTGGTCAGCACGTACTGGGCCGAGTAGTGGCTGATGGTCTCGGCGCGCAGCACCAGCAGCCGCTCGCCGTTGATGGCGAGCACCCAGCCGCTGAGCAGCCGGGTGTCCAGGTGCACCAGGCCGCCGATGCTGCCCGGCGGCACGTCCCCGCGCGAGTCGGAGTACATGAAGGTGGGGCCGCTGAGCACGGCGATGGAGTCGGGGCCGAGTTCGGGCGGCATGGCCCGCTGGTCGCCGCTCTCCCCGGCGGTGGCCCGGAGGCCGGGTGTGGGGTCGGCGGGGGTCGGACGGACGACAGCCATCACCCCACCGTAGGAGCGCCGCAACCATCCGTCATCACCCGCTCCGGGTGAGGCGGCACAGTCCAGCTACGCCGGGCGATCGGCTCGACATACGGGAGCCGGCCGGAGCGGCCGTACGCAGATATCTCACGGCGCACCGCTGTCGCCGCGGGTCCCGCCGTTGTCCAGTGGGTTACTCGGCACCCGCCCCGTCGCCCGCGCCCGCCGTCACAGCGGACCCGGGTGCGGCTGGTCCAGCGGCATCGGCATCCGCAGGAAGGTGGCCCCGCGCAGGTCGAGCCAGGCGTGGTCGGGCGAGCGGACCAGCCGCAGCATCACCTCGGCGCAGTTCGGGCAGCGGCCGACCAGGCCGGGCGCGTGTGGGTAGACCCGCAGGCCGGCCATCGGGCCGAGCGTGCCGCAGTGCTCGCACCGCCCGGCGGCGGCGCTCAGGTCGACGGCGAATACCTCCCGCAACGGGCCGTCGAGCATGTTGCCGTCCAGGTACGACGTGTCGGTCATCGGGCGCTCCTCCTCGATGCTCAGCCGGTCGGGCCGAACCGTTCGGTCCTCACCCGCCGGCTCTGGTGGCCCTGCCTGACGAGCAGGTCCGCCACCGTCTCCACGAACCCGGTCGGGCCGCAGACGTAGCACTGCGGTTCCACCTCCGGCGGCCAACCGTGGCTCTCGACGTCGGCCGGCCCGATCCGGTGCGGCTCGCCCCGCCAGCCCTGCGGCGCCTCGCGGGTGTACACGTACGTGACGTCCAGTCCCAGGTCGTCGCGGCCCCGGCGGCGCAGCTCGTCGGCGTAGAACACGTCGGCCGGGGTGCGCACCGAGTAGAGCAGCCGGAACGGCACCCGGCTGCCGGCGGCGCGGCGGGCGCGGAGCATCGCCATCAGCGGTACGACACCCGACCCGCCGGCGACGAGCAGCACCGGCGCGGTCTCCTCCGGCCGCCAGACGAACCAGCCGCCGACCGGGCCGCGCACCTCCACCGGGTCGCCCTCGCCGTAGACGTCGATGAGGTACGGCGACACCTCGCCGTCGGGCACCCGCTGGACGGTCAACACGATCCGGTCGGCGTCCGTCGGGGCCGCCAGTGAGTACGACCGCGCCGCCTGGTAGCCGTCGGGGGCGGTGAGCCGCACGTCGACGTGCTGCCCGGGCAGGTGCCCCGGCCAGCCGGGCACCTCCAGCACCAGGGTGTGCGCGGTAGGCGTCTCCACCCGGCGCTCTCGCAGCCGGGCCACCCGCCAGCGCAGCGGGCCGGTCAATCGCCCTGGTACCGCTGCTCACGCCACGGGTCCCCGTAGTCGTGGTAGCCGGCGGTCTCCCAGAACCCGGGCTGGTCCTCCATGGTGAGCTGGATGCCGCGCACCCACTTGGCGGACTTCCAGAAGTAGAGATGCGGTACTAGCAGCCGGGCCGGGCCGCCGTGCTCGGCCGGCAGCGGGCCGCCGTCGTACGAGTGCGCCACCCAGGCCCGCCCGCCGCGCAGGTCGGTCAGCGGCAGGTTCGTGGTGTAGCCGCCGTACGAGTGGGCCTGCGCGTAGTGGGCGTCGGTGTCGATGCCCTCGAGCAGTGTGTCCAGGGAGACGCCCTGCCAGTCGGTGTTCCGCTTCGACCAGCGGGTGACGCAGTGGATGTCCACCGACGGGGTCTCCTGGGGCAGCGCCATCAGCTCGTCCCAGTTCCAGCGGAACTCGGCGCCGGACTCGGTGGAGACGACGAACTCCCAGGTCTCCAGCGGCACCCTTGGCGTCGGGCCGGCGGAGAGCACCGGGAAGTCCTCCGTCAGGTACTGCCCCGGCGGCAGGGCCGGCTCCGCGGAGCGGGGCCGGCCCTGGAAGCCCGGTGACACGATTCCCACCCGTCAGTCGTACCACTCGGGGTGGGGCGGCGAGGCGCGGTCGATCGGAACCGCACCGCGCCGGGTGACGACTCAGTGCCGCTCGACCACGATCTCCTTCTCGCCCCGGCCGGCCTTGCTGGTGGCCCGCAGGCTGGTGATGGTGACGATCACCAGGACACCGACGATGACGCCCAGGGAGGCGAGGGTCGGGATCTCCGGCACGCCCGGCCAGATGCCGTGCGCCCAGTGCAGGCCGAGCTTGAGGCCGATGAACGCCAGGATGATCGCCAGGCCGTAGCTGAGGTGCACCAGCCGGCTGAGCGCGGCGTGCAGCACGAAGTAGAGCGCGCGCAGCCCCAGCAGGGCGAACGCGTTGGTGGCGAAGACCAGGTACGGGTCCTCGGTGATGCCGTACACGGCGGGCACCGAGTCGACGGCGAAGACGATGTCCGTGGCGAGCAATGCGACCACCACGAGGGCGAGCGGGGTGAGCGTCCGCCGGCCGCCGATACGCACGGTCATCTTCGTGCCGTGGTACTCCTCGGTGACCGGCATGAACTTGCGCAGCAGCCGCACCGAGCGCATGTTGTTGATGTCGACTTCCTGTTCGTGCCCGGAGAGGGCGTCACGCAGCAGCTTCGCCGCCGTGACGATCAGGATGATCGCGAAGATCAGGAAGGCGAAGTCCAGGGTCTGCAGGGCCGCCGCGCCGAGGGCGATGAAGATCGCCCGCAGCACCAGCGCGCCGGCGATGCCGAAGAGCAGGACCCGCTGGGCCAGCACGGCCGGCACCGCGAACGCGGCCAGCAGCAGCATGAAGACGAACAGGTTGTCGACCGAGAGGGACTTCTCCACCAGGTAACCGGTGAGGTATTCCACGCCCTGCTCGGAGCCGAAGCGGGACCAGACCCAGGCGCCGAAGGCCAGGGGCAGGGCGATGTAGAACGCGGACCAGCCCAGCGCCTCACGCATCGAGACTTCGTGCGGCTTGCGGGTGACCACGAAGTCCAGCACCAGCAGGGCGAGCACGGCGACGATGGTGACGCCCCACAGCGTGGGGGTGCCCACCGACTGGAGATCGGCGGCAGCAAGATATGGCAAATCGGACATGGAGCCTCCTCGAACACCCTGTCATGTTCGAGGTCTCCTTCACCCGCTTTTCGCGGGCAGCCACCCGAGGCGTGCTCCGGGCACGCCGTACTGACCGGGATGGCTCGTGGGAAGTACTCCCCTCGTCGCGACAAGGTTAGGGCAGGCCCGTGGGCTCGGCAAATGGGGCGCGCCAGATCACGCGCCGCGGCAGGCCCGCACCCACGCTCAGCTGGCCGGGAGCCGGCGCAGGGCTGCCTTCTGGAGGGCCTCCAGCGGGCCCTGCCCGTACCGGCGCAGGCACCAGCGCGCCCCGCCCGCCAGGGTCAGCCCGACGGCCGCCCAGAGGCCGAGCACCCACCACGGCGACGCGTCCTGCCACGCCCGGGCCAGGCCGAGCCCCCACCCGTAGCAGACCAGCACGCAGAGCATGTTCTGCGCCACATAGCAGGACAGTGCGGTACGCCCCACCGCCGTCAGCCCCGCGGTGACCGGTCCCGGCCGGCGGACCCGGTCCAGCAGCACCCCGACCAGCCCCAGGTAGCCCAGCGCCAGCACCGGCGCGCACACGTACCGGTCGAACAGGAAGAACTCCGGCCCGGCGAGGGTGGTGGCCGCGTTGAGCGGCAACCCGACACCCAGGCCGACGACGAGCAGCCGACGCCGCAGCGTACGCCCCCGGACGTCCGGGTCGAAGGCGCCCGCCCGGAACAGCCGGACACCGAGCAGGAACAGGAAGACCAGCAGGCCGAAGCTGACGATCGGCTCGGCGCGCAGCGCGAGCCAGTTGTCCAGGCGGAACGCGACCTGGTCGGCCCAGCTACCGGCGGTGAACACGCGGGCGTCGGCGGCGACCGCCGGACCGGCGGGCACGCCCGGCGGGGCGGTCGCCAGGGCCAGGGTGAGCAGCGCCATCAGCGCCACGTGCAGGGCGCCGGCGGCGTAAATCGCCACCCGCTGGACCCGCTCGGCGCGGGCGAGCAGCCAGGCCACCAGCAGCGCGACGACCGCGTACCCCATCAGCACGTCGAACGCGAAGACCAGGAAGAAGTGCAGGGTGCCCTCGACGAACAGCAGCAGGGCCCGCCACCCGTACCCGCCGGGCCAGGCCCGCCCCCGGTCGGCGGCGGAGCGGTGCTGGATGGCGAGGCCGACGCCGAACAGAATGGTCAGCAGCGCGAGGAACTTGCCGTTGGCGAGGAAGCGGAACGTGCCCTCGACGATGGCGGCGACCGGTGACGCCGCGCCCACGGAGGCCGCCGAGATCGCGGTGGCGTCGGTGAGGAATCGCGCCTCCGCGCCCGGGGTGGCGAAGAGCCACACGTTCGTGGCGAGGGTGCCGAGGATCGCCACCCCGCGCAGCACGTCCGGCAGGGGCAGGCGGCGGTGCGCGGCGGCGCGGTCGGTGGGCGCCGCGGTCGGCGCGGGATTCGTCGTCACGCTCCCACCGTCGCAACGACATCGTGGCCGGGCGTCCTGCCGGCCGCCGAGATCCGTGTCCCGCTTTCGATGTACGCCGGCGGATTCCCGACCCTCACGACGCAACCGCGCCTCGCCTATCGTGTGCCGATGACCGAGGACCTCCCGGCCGGCCCGCTGGCCGGCGTGCGGGTGATCGAACTGGCCGGCATCGGGCCCGGCCCGTTCGCCGCGATGATGCTGGCCGACCTGGGCGCGGACGTGGTCCGGGTGGACCGGGCCACGGACGTGGACCCGGACACGTTCGGCACTCCGCACCCGGACCTGCTCAACCGGGGACGCCGCTCGGTCGGGGTGGACCTGAAGTCCCCCGGCGGCCGGGAGGTGGTGCTGGCCCTGGTCGCCGGCGCCGACGCGCTGATCGAGGGTTTCCGCCCGGGGGTGACCGAGCGCCTCGGCGTCGGCCCGGCGGACTGCCTGGCGGTGAACACCCGACTGGTCTACGGGCGGATGACCGGCTGGGGGCAGGACGGTCCGGCGGCCCCGTACGCGGGGCACGACATCGGGTACGTGGCGCTGACGGGCGCGCTGCACGGGATCGGCCGGGCCGGCGAGCGCCCGGTGCCGCCGATGAACCTGCTCGGCGACTTCGGCGGCGGCGGGATGATGCTCGCCCTCGGCCTGGTCTCCGCCCTGTACGCCGTACGCGGCGGCGCGCGGGGGCAGGTCGTCGACGCCGCCATCGTCGACGGTGTGGCGGTGCTCAGCACCCAGATCCACGCGCTGCGCCGGCTCGGCATGTGGCAGGACCCGCGCGGGGTGAACCTGCTCGACGGCGGCGCCCCGTTCTACGACACCTACGAGTGCGCCGACGGCCGCTACCTGGCCGTCGGCGCACTGGAGCCCCGGTTCTACGACGAACTCGTCCGGCGCACCGGCTTCCCGCCGCACCCGGACGAGGCGCTGGACCGCACCGACCCGGCGAACTGGCCGGCGCTGCGCCGATCATGGGCACGGCTGTTCCGCACCCGGACCAGGGACGAGTGGACGGCCCTGCTGGGCTCCTCGGACGCCTGCGTGGCGCCGGTGCTGGACTGGCGGGAGGCGCCGGAGCACCCGCACCTGGCCGCGCGGGGCACCTTCGTGGAACGGGACGGAGTTACCCAGCCGGCCCCGGCACCCCGCTTCTCCGGCACCCCCACCGCGCTGCGCCGCCCGCCGCCGCAGCCGGGCGAGCACACCGACGAACTACTGGCCGAGGCGGGCTTCGCCCCGGAGCGGATCGCGGGCCTGCGGGCCGCCGGCGCCGTGGCCTGAGCGGCTGCGACCTGACCGACCCGGCCGCCGTGCCACCGGCGGTCGCCACCGCCGTCGACCGTCAGGAGCGGCGCAGGGTCGCGCCGGGTGCCATCGCGGGCTCGACCATGTCCCGGTAGTCGCGCGGCAACTGGACCACCACATCGTCGAACTCGCCGCCGCTGATCGCCTCGCGCAGGGTGACGAACACCGCCTGGGCGGCGTCGCGGGCGGCGGGCTCCGCCACGCCGGCCCGCAGCGCGACGCGGGCGACGAACTCGGCGGCGCCGAACCGCTCCGCCGACTCGGTGCGCGGACTCGGGGTCATCACGAGCTGCAACGGCCTGGGCAACTGGACGGCCAGGTCCAGCACCTCCCCGCCGGTCAGCCGCTCGGCGAGGGTCTCCAGCGTCGCCCGGGTCAGCGCCACCGCCTGCTCGGAGGAGGTACGGGTGCGCTGGGCGACCTGGTCGACGAAGGTGTCGTAGTTCATCCGTACTCCTTCGGTGGCTGCGTCGGGGCCTGCGCGTACCCGCCGGCGCGGCCGGGAAACGGCGGCGGATTTCCACGCCGGACGGCGCGTGACGGCCCGCCGGGCGGGTAACCGCCGCCGGTCGTGACCGGATCGATGCCCGGAGGAGCCGACACCATGGCGAGTTACGCCGACGTGCTGCAGTACCTGTCGAGCCTGGACTACCCGGCCGAGAAGGACGACGTGGTACGCGAAGCCGAACGGGAGGGCGCCCCGCCGGACGTGCTGCGCGCGTTGCGGGCCCTGCCGCCGGTCGACTACGCCAACGGCAACGAGGTGGCCCGCTCCGCGGGCATCGAGGCGGCCCCGGAGGTCGGCGCCGCCCAGACCGCGGCCCAGGCCCGGGACAAGCGGCACCAGCGGGTGTCGCAGCACCTGCGCGGCATCTGAGCCTTGCTGTTCCGAGCCACCGGCATGTCGGGGCGAGGCGCACCCGGGCCGAACTGCGGCGCCCGCGTCGGACGGAATCCCGGCGGCGACCGATGATGCGCCGGCCGGCCGGGCACGCCCCCGCCGCGGCCCAACTGACCGTGATGGGCGTGTTCGGTCTGGTGGTCGGTGGGCTCACCGCGCTGATTGTCACGCCGGCGCTGGCGCCGCTGGCCGGCTGGGACGCCGCCGCGCTGAGCTGGCTGGTGCTGGTCTGGCACAAGCTGTGGCCGATGGACGCACGACGCACGGCCCGGTTGGCGGTGTACGAGGACCCGAACCGGGCGGCCCGGGACGCGCTGCTGCTCGCCGCCTGCCTGGCCAGCCTGTTGGCCGTCGGCGTGGTGCTGACCCACGCGCACACGGCCACCACGCCCGCCCGGAACGTCTACAGCGGGCTGGGCGTGCTGAGCGTGCTGCTGTCCTGGCTGGTGGTGCACACCGTGTTCACCGCCCGGTACGCGCGGATCTACTACACGGGGCCGGACGGTGGGATCGACTTCAACCAGCCGGAGCCGCCGCGATACTCGGACTTCGCCTATCTGGCGTTCACGATCGGGACGACCTTCCAGGTCTCCGACACGGCGGTGACCAGCAACGAGATGCGCCGGACCGTGCTGCGCCACTCGCTGGTGTCGTACCTGTTCGGGGCATTCATCATCGCGGTCACGGTGAACCTGCTGGCCGGCCTGGCGAAGTGATCCGACCGGGGCGGTGAGCCGGCCTGGCGAAGCTGAGGGAGTGTCTTGCCGGACAGGCGGGCGCCCCTGTCGCGAACCGCGACCGGGGCGCCACACAGAACCTGTCCGGTGGACGGTCGGACCCGAACCAGGTCGCGACCACCAGGCGATCGATGTACGCCCGAACCGGGCGGTCATCAGTGCCGCGACCATCATACGACGAAGAATCGTCCGTTCGGCTGATTACGGCGGAACTGTGGGGCAGCCCACCGAGGCGTCAGCCGGTCAGCTCCGCGTACCGCTGCTCCAGATCGACCCGGGCCAGCGCCCCCACCAGCCAGGCGAGGCGTTCGGACTCGCCGCTGCCGGCCAGTCCCGCCAGGTCGTCGGCGGAGCGGCCCAGCCCCAGCCTGCGGGCTGCGACGAGGGCCCGGCGGTCGGCCACCGGCGCCACCTCCCGCCAGAGCGCCTGGGCCTCGCGCAGGAACAGGTCCACCACCGCGGCGTCCACCCCGGGCAGCTCGGTGAGCAGTTCCCGCTCCCGGGCCGGATCGTGGTGGGCCATCGCGCGCAGCCGGCGCAGGTCGCCCCGGTAGCGCTCCACCACGGTGCGGGCCAGGTCGCCGAGGGTGTCGGCGAGCTCGTCGACGTCGCCACGCTGGCCGCTCTCGCGCAGCACGCGTACCCGGTCGGCGTGCAGGGAACGGGCCAGCCGGGCGGCGCTGTCCCAGCCCGCGGCGGGTAGGGCGTGCGCGCTGTCCAGGGCACGCCGGAAGTCACCCCGACGGGCCAGCAGCACCGCGAGGCAGAGCACCTGGAACAGGCTCGACGGGTTGTTGACCACCCGGAAGCCGTACTGCTCGGCGAAGCCGCGCCCGCTGCCGGCTAGCCGGCGTACCAGGCGTTTCCTGTCCTCGACTCGAAAAGTGGGTCTGGTCGGCATGTCGGCGACTACCCGCGCCGCGCCCGGCCACGCCTGCCACCTCAGCCGCGCAGCCCTCCGCTGCGGTCGCGGGCCTTGAGGCGGGTCGTCGGCAGCGCCGGGGCGGGCAACGGCGGGGCGGAGTCGTCGGCGACGACGCCGAAACGCCGCCCGGCCATCCAGTCCTCCCGGGCGGCGGCCACCTCCTCGTGCGAGCGGCCGACGAAGTTCCACCACATCACCAGCGGCTCCTCGAACGGGGCCCCACCGAGCAGCAGCAGCCGGCTGCCCGGCTCGCCCGTCAGGGTGAGCCGATCCCGGCCGGTGCCGAGATACAGCAGCGCCCCCGGAGCGAACGACACCCCGTCGACCTCGGCGACGCCGGACATGGCCAGCAGCCCGTACTCGAAGTCGGGGCGCAGCGGCAGCGTGGCCGGCGCGGACCCGTGCAACTCCAGCTGCGCGCCGAGCAGCGGCGTGTACGTCACGGCCGGGGACCTCTCGCCGGCGAGCTCGCCGACCAGCAGGGTGACGTCCAGCTCGCCGTCGCGCCAACGCGGCAGGTCGGCGTGGTGGGCGAAGTCGGCCGCACCGGCGCGGGCCGGGTCCGGCAGCGCAACCCAGAGCTGCACGCCGTGCATCAGCGGCGGATGCCGCTCGGGCGACCGCTCGGAGTGCGCGATGCCGTGCCCGGAGGTCATGACGTTGAGCTGGCCGGGGCGGATCGGCTGGACGTTGCCGAGGCTGTCCCGGTGCATGATCTCCCCGTCGAGCAGCCAGGTCACCGTCTGCAGGCCGGTGTGCGGGTGCGGCGGCACCTCCATGCCGGGCCGCTCGGCCACGTCGTCCGGCCCGAAGTGGTCCACGAAGCACCAGGCGCCGACCATTCGCCGCTGCCGCTGCGGAAGCAACCGACGAACGGTCGTGTAGCGACCCAGCGGCACGTCGTGGCCCGGCAGCAGGACGCTGCCGGGATCGGCGCTGACCACGCCAGGCGGTTGGGTCTGCGCAGGCATTCTCTCGGTACGCTCCACCGCCCGACTGTACGCCCGGACGAGACACCAGCCCGGCGCTCACCCCACCGCTCAGCCCGGGATGGCCGCTCCGACTGCCGGGCCGACCCCGGACAGGCGACTGGCCGGCACCCCGGGTGGGGTGCCGGCCAGCGGCGTATGTTCACTTCGTCAGCTGTTCCAGTGTTCGGCGACCAGGTCAGCGGCCTGCTGCTCCCACTGCGCGTAGTGATCCGGGTACGCCGACACCTGCACCGTCTGCGCAGCCTTCGTCAGCGGCATGTCCTGCCACCCGTCCACCTGCTTCAGACCCTTCAGGAACGCGGTCGTCGAGTACTCAGGGTCGGTAATCTGCTCCACCGTTCCCCAACCACTGGACGGGCGCTGCTGGAACAGACCCTGCGAGTCATGATCGTTACGGTCACCCAGATGACCCAGGTTCTCCAACTTCGACTCCTGCAACGCCGTCGCGATCGACACCACCGCAGCCCGCTCGTCCATACCAGCCTTCTTCGTCGCCGCGATGATCGCCTTCGTGCTGGCAACCTGCTCGTCGGTCAGGTCGATCCGCGACTGCGCACCCTGCACACCATGCGGAACCAACTTCGCCTTATCCACAGCAGGCTTGTCAGCCCGCACCGCCACAGCAACAGGCGTGGCGTCGACCGAAGCAGTGGTGGCCGCAGTGTCGGTGATCGGGCCGGCAGCCACACCACCGGCGAACGCGAGACCCGCAATACCCAGAACACTGTTACGGAAGATCGTCTTCATGATGATGCTCCATTCGGGGGTTGGCACCCACACACACCCGAAAGGGGAACCGGGCACAACAACGTGCGGATGCAAGCACCGTCCGGCGCTCAACAGACAAGGGGGGGAATCTCCGGCAACACGCCGAAGCAAAGACTCAGACCGACCCGTAAGGCCGGATACCCGGCCGGGACAGGGCCAGGGATCGGGCTGCCGGCGGGACGGGAGAACGCCCTCACGTCAGCCGCGACCATGTGTAACGACCGCCGACCCACCAACATTCCCGGGCACCAACCCTGTAGGCGGCGCGGCTATCAGCACACCAGCCCAGGGGCGGCGCGGCTATCACTCGGCCCTACGTGTGGTGCTCGGTCGGTCGTCGTCGCGAGATACCAACGACCGCCGGCCCACCATCATTCCGAGCCCAGCACACCAACCTTGTGGGCGGTGCACCCATCACTCGGTCCTGCGGTGCTGCTCGGCCGTACGCATGGTGTAACGACCCCAACCCGGCCACGATTCCGCCCCCACAATGCCCCCGGCCACACCCCAAACCGGACACCCCACCCAATCGGCCCCCGGCCGGGCGACACCTCAACGGGCAATCGTGACGAGGTCCCGACAATGAGCACAGGGTTCACGGTCAGACGAAAGAGATCTTGGCAGGAAACAGCCCCGGCAGCCCCGCGCCCAGCGCCCCGCGCCCCGCGATCTTGCACTTTGTGCCCGCAACTTGCGGCGCATGTCGGTTTTGTCTGGGCAGGAAGTGCAAGATCGCGGGCGCGGAGCGCGGGGCGGCCGGGGCCGTCCCGTACCAAGATCTCGAAGGCGAGGGTGAGGCCGGGGACGGCGAGCGGCCACCGACCGGGGTGTGGCCCGCCGTGCCCGGCGCAGGGATCAAGCCTGACCGCCCGGAGCCGGGC
>NZ_JBEZMR010000029.1:0-82690 GCF_040652795.1 Micromonospora sp. NPDC048170 | reverse complement strand
CTCGCGGATCTGGGCCACGGCGGCCAGGGTGTGCTCCCGGCTGGGCTGGTCGTGCGGGTGCAGGTGCGCGATGAGGTCGGCGGCGGGCATGGTCTTGACGTTGGCCATGGTGCTCCTTCGTGAGAGGTGGGGGCGGGCGGACGTCACGGCGTCGCCTCGCCGGCGGCGGCCTGGTCGACGCGCTCGCCGATTGTCGTGGTCATCGGGTCCTCCGCTCAGATGCCGAGGCGGTCGTAGATGCGCACCGCCATGAGCCGGGCGAGTCGGCCCCACGGGTCGCTGGTGAACTCGCCGGGGTTGGTGATCGTGTTCAGCTCGTCGAGCAGTTCGGCGACGACGAGCAGCTCGGCCTCGCTGAGCACCGGCACGCCGTCGTCGGTGTGGTGCTGGTGGAACTTCTCCTCCAGGTCGGCGATGCGTTCCTCGCGGCTGGCGGCCCGGCCGACATCGAAGGGGTTGGCGTCGGCTTCGTTGGCCATGGATCTTCTCCTTGTGCGTGGTTGTTGACGGTGGTCAACCCGGGTGACGCTACGGTCCGGGTCCGACGTCGTGCCTGGATAAGACAGCTCTGGCGGCATCGACAGGTGGCCACGGGTCCGGGGGGTGATTCTGCGGAATGCGTCGATCAGAACGGCGGGTTGTCGGCGGGCTCCACGGGCGGCGGCGCGGCCAGCCGCAGCAGGGCCTCGCCGAGGGTGTCGCCGACACCGACCGCGATGACGTTGTCGCGGTTGTCGTAGGCGTTGGCGGCGTAGAACCAGTCCTCCGGCTCGTCCAGGACGGCGCCGTCGGGGTCCAGGCGGCCGGGCTGACCGGGCTCGAAGACGAGCTCGATGCGGTAGCCGTCGCGCAGCAGCGTTTCGGCGGGCAACCGGTCGGCGGGCTCGGGCCGGTCGACCAGGGCGCCAGGGTCGATCAGCGCGGCGACCGGCCGGCGGTGGCGGGTGAGTACCTGCACGCGGGTGTCGAGGTTGTGCACCTTGCCGACCAGGTGGCCGAGCTTGGCCCGGGCGTCGGACACCGGCCAGGTCGGCAGGTCGGGGGAGATCTCGGCGACCTCGTTTATCGGCACGAGGGCGGCCCACTGGTACCGGTCGCGGGTGATGAGGGTGATGGCGCCGGCCTCGGCCGCGGTGACGAGTGCGGACCAGCGGGCCCGTGCGTCCTCGACGTCGACCGGCTCGCCGTAACGCTCGACGAGCGGTCGCAACCCGATGGGAACGGTGTTGTCCATCCTCAAAGCGTAAGGCACCTTGCAGAATTTCTGCAAGGTGCCTTACGTTGCTGTTGCGCGGTGGGTCAGCTCTCGTGCCTCACGCCCGGGTCGGTGTCGGCGGCGAGCCGGTCCCGCCAGGCGCGCAGTTGCGTGGTGGTGAGGGTGACGGCCGCCGTGGTGGTGCCGTCACCGATTTCCAGGTGGAAGCCGCGCTCGTACTCGAAGTCGGACCAGTCGATGTAGCGGTGGTCGTTCTCCCACGGCCAGTAGGCGTTGGGCGTGTCGGCGAAGTCGTCGGTGGTGATGGTGGCGGTCAGCGCCTCGCACAGTTCGCGTAGTTGGGTGGGGGAGAGGTCGAGGTGCACCGCGTCCTGGCCGTCGCTGAGCTTCAGGGTGCGCCCGCCGTCGAAGGTGGGCGTCGACCAGTCCAGGTGGGCCACGTCGGCGCCGTCGCCCAGGTAGATGGCGCTGCGGGCGGTCTGCCGGGCGCCGGTGGCGAAGGTTCGCAGTTTGGCCGCCAGTTCCCGGGCCTGCGCCGGGGTGTGCTGGGCGGTGTAGGGCTGCCAGTAGTCGTCGTCGGGGTCCTCGGTGCCCTCCACGCCGGTGACCACTACCCGGGTGGTGCCGTCGTGGTCGACCAGGTCCATCCACAGCGCGCCGGTGTCTCCGCCGGCTTGGTCGATGGCCGTGGCCGCGACGTGGCGGCGGGTCGCCTCCGCGGTGGTGGGCTGCTTGTCGCGCAGCAACGCGAGGAGGTCTTTCACGGTCACCGGGAGTTCGTCGTCGACGATCCGCACCTTCTCGGTCGCGAGGTCGGCGTCACCGGCGAGGAGGTGCTCCAGGCGCTGCGCCGCCCGGCTCCACTTGGTGGGCTTCGGCGGCTGGTAGCCGGCCTCGGCGCGCTCGGCCAGTTCGTCGAGGTGCCGCGCGGCGGTCTCGGCCTCGGCCGCGCTCAGGTGCGGCGGCTGGTAGATGCTCGGCGCGGCGTACCCGTCGCTGGCGACGTGCTCGTTGCTGGTGACCGGGTCCCACCGGCCCGGGGAGGTAGCGACCGCGATGTACTGGCCGCCGTCCCACCGGTTGTTGCCGTCGCCGTAGTCCATCAACGCCAGGACGCTGGCCGGGCCGGCGGCGGCGGCGACCTGGTCGGTGCCGTGGCAGGTCTCGCCGTCGGCGTAGCCGAGCACGTCACCCACCCCGCTCGTGGTCGGGCTGTCGGGCCCGGCGAGGCTCGCCGACGCGGCCGTGGTCGGGATAGCGCCGTCGCCCATCGAAGGCTCCTTTCTCGTGAGGGTGGTTCCGGTGCCGAGGGCTTGGGCCTCGTACTCCTCGGCCTGCACCTCGTAGTAGCGGGCCGCGAGGATCTCCCGCGCCGCTTCCGCCTCGGCCTCCCGTGCCGCCCGCGTGTGCTCGGCGGCGACGCTGGCGTCGCGGATCGTGCGTGCGGCCGTCAGGTGGTTCGCGGTCGACTCCTGGTTGACCCGGGCGTCACTGCGGTACCGGTCAGCGGCGTCGCGACAGGCGCGCGCCCGGCCCTGCAGCGTCTCGGCCTTGGCGACCTGCCCGGCGTAGCGGTTCGCCACCCGCATCGCGTCCTGGGTATCCACGGTGGCGCTCACCTCCCGCCTGGCGTGGTGGGTTCGGCGGCTCCGTCGAGGGCACGCAGCAGGTCGCTGGCGAGCAGTTGGTAGCCGTTCCACTCTCCGGCGTACGAGGTGCTGCGGATGCAGTAGTCGGCCCCTTCGTGGTGGGCCAACCATGCGGCGGCAGCGAGGACGAGCGTGTTGTTGCCGGCGAGCCCCTGCGGGTTCTGGGGTCGGGTGTCGACCCACCAGTGGTCGGAGATGTTGACGTGCCGCACGCCGTGGGCGATGCCAGTCTCTTCGATCTCGTCGATGCTGTCGGGCTCGGCGGCGTCCGGATCGCCGAGGGGGCATCCGGTGACGGAGCAGACGTCCCAGCCGTCGAGCAGTCCAGCGGTGGTGCTCACTGCTGGAACCAGCGGGTCACCGGGACGGCGCCTGCGGCGCTCGGCACGGCCGGCTCCAGGCACCACTGCTCCGGGCCCGCGCCGTCGCCGGTGTTGACGACCCACTGGTGCCGGATTTGCGCGGTCGGGTCGGTCGGGTCCGCCGGCTCCAGGACCTCGCCCCACACCTGGCGGGCGTAGCGGCGCAGCGTGGTGAGCAGCCGGGCCGGGTCGTGGTGGCCCAGGGCGATGATGTCGCCGTCCTCGCCGATGTCTCCCATGGCGATGCCGTCGATCTCGGTCACCATCGTCAGCGTCGGCCACGTCGGGCCGCCGAGCAGCTCGGCGAGCATCTGCTGGTGGGCCGGGAACACGATGCCACCGGTGGTGGTGGCCAGGTGCTGGGCCAGGCCGGTGTAGCTGTCGGCGCGGATCCACCGGGCGCGGGCGGCGTCGTCGCCGGGGATGAGGACCGGCAGGTGGTCCGGCTCGTAGACGCCGAGGTCGATCGTGGTGAGGTTGGTGACCATCCACGCCTCGTCGGAGCAGCGGGGGTCCGGCACGTAGCGGGCCGGCAGCGTCCGCACCCACGGGTCGGTGAGCGTGACGATCAGGTCGGTCTCCTCCCTCAGCTCCCGCGCCGCCGCCTGCGCCGGGGTCTCGCCCGCCTCGATGTGCCCGCCGGGCAGCGCCCAGCCGTACCTGTCGCGGCGCTCGATCATGACGATCCAGCGGGCGCCGGTGGTGTCGGTGACGGTCACCGCGGCGTCGGCGCAGCGCGTCTCGCCCCAGTGCCCGAGCCGGTTGCGGCCGTAGCGGATGCCGGTGGTCTCGCACGGGTTGACCGGCCCGCCGTCGACGACCTCGAACGGAATCGCGGCGGCGGCCTGGCGGGTGGGCCAGTCGATGCGGGTCGGGTCGGTCTGGGCCTCGGCCCAGCCCTCGGCGACGCCACGCAGGTACACGTCGGGGTGGGTGTAGATGCGGGCGGTGTCAGTGGTCATGATGATGCTGCCGTCCTTGTCTCGGGTTGCTGCTGAGGCGGTTTCGGGGCTGGAGGTAGTGGTCGGGGTCGTGTTCCAGCACGACCCCGACCGCGATCGGTGGTGTTCGGGCGGTGGCAGTGCCACGCCCGGGCCGGCGGGGCCTGTCACAGCACGTCGGCGTGGGTGTGCTCCCATTCCTGGACCAGGTCGCGGCCGTCCGGGCGTATGACGGCGGTGACGTGGACGTCGACGTCGGCGCGGGCGTGGTTGGCGGCCAGGCGGTCGGCCTCGCCGAGGCTGTCCACGGTGTGCGCGACGGTGAGCGTTGCGGTGCCGGCGGTGTCGGTGGCGGCGGCGTACGTCTGGTAGTGGATCTCGGTGCCCACGCTCGATCCCGGCAGTGGTGAGCCGATCTCGGTGATGTGGGTGAAGCCCTCGGTGTGCAGGGTGGCCAGGGCGGCGTGGGTGTCGGCGTGCTGCCTGGTGACGACGGCGGCCGGCACGGCGCGTCCCCACCGGCGGCCCGGGGTGGGTCCGGGTCGGGCGGCTTGCCGGGCCAGACACACCCGCAGGTCGGCGGTGACGACGACGGCAACGGCGGGCACCTGGTGCTCGGCGGCGATGGCGAGCAGCCATGCCCGGTCGGCAACGCTGGTGCTGGTGGCGTCGACGACGGTGGTCAGCCGTCGGGCCAGTCGGGTGTGCAGGATCGCGGTGAGCAGGGTAAGCGCGTCGGCGGTCGCGTCCTGGTCACACTCGTCGTCGGCGGCGACGGCGCGCAGCCAGTCGAGGCTGTAGACCTGGTGCGGCCGGTAGTGGGCGGCGGCCCACGTGGACTTGCCCGCACCAGCGGGCCCGATAAGCACGACCAGGTGCGGCGGGTCGTCGACAAGAAGTCCCATCAGCGTTCCTCTCAGTTCTTGCGGGCGGCGTAGTCGAGGCCGGCGGCGAGGTCGGCCAGGGTGCCGGCGACGTCGACGGCACCGGTGTAGGCGCTGGTGGGCGCCACGTGCTGGTTATGTGGTCACCGCTTGTCGCCCGGCCGGTCGGCGCGGGCCTGGTCGAGCTGGGTTTGGAGCCGTTCGGCGCGAGCCTCGGCGACCTGGGCGCGTTCGGTGGCGACCGTGGCGGTGGCTTCGTGTCGGCTGGCGTCGGCGCGGGCGTCCTGGGCGGCCTGCTCGGCGGCGCGGCGCTCGGTGTGGAGCTGTTCGACCTGGCGGCGGACCTCGGCGAGGGTGGCCCGCTCGGCGCGCAGCTCGGCGTCGAGGTCACGGCGGGCCTCTTCGGCGGCGGTCCGCTCGGTGCGGGCGGCGTCGCGTTCGGCGGTGACGGCCGCCAGCTCGGCGCGGACGGTGTCCACCTCGGAGGTCAGGCGGGCGACGTCGGCGCGGGCGGCGTCGCGTTCGGTGGTGACGGTGGCCGCGGTGGTCTCGGCCCGCTCGGCGCGGGTGGTCTCGGCCCGCAGGGCCTTCTCCGAGGCGCGCAGCTCGCCGGCGAGGGTCTTGATCTCGGCGCGGGCGTCACGCAGTTGCACGCGCGCCTCCTCGTGGCGTTCCTCCAGGGCGCGGCGACGCTCGATCTCCTTCGCGGCGGTCGCCGCGCGGGCTTCGGCCTCGGCCTCGGCGCGGCCCTGGGCCTGGCGGGCGTCGGCGACGTCGCGGGCGGCACGGGCGACCGCGTCGGCGGCGTCACGCTCAGCGGCCTGGGCTCGGGCGACAGCGGCGTGGCGCTCCGTGTGGGCCAGGGCGCGGTCCCGCTCGGCGGTGTGGGCGGTGTTGAGCGCCTGGTCCCGCTCGACCTCGGCGTCCTGGGCGCGCTGCACGGCGGCCGCCATCGCGGTCTCGGCCTCCGCGATGCGGGCCAGGGCGCCGGTCTCCACGTTCCGCACGGCCGGCAGCACCGGTTCCAGCCGGTCGGTCAGCGCGGTGAGCGCCGGCACCAGCTCGGCGACGGTGGCCCGCCACGCCGACAACGGCGCGTCGAGTCCGGTCGCCAGCTCCGCCGCGCGGTCCGCCGCGGCCATCTCCTTGCACGTCCGGTTGCCCGGCTGCCACCGGGTGTCCTCCGGCGGGCAGAACTCCTTCGGGCGGCCGAAACCGCTGTAGGCCAGCACCTTGCGGCACTGGCGGTAGCCGCAGCTTCGCTCACGCGGCCCGCCTCCCGGCCGCGACGAGGCCGATTCACCCGCATTCCCCTCAACATCCATTCCAACATCATACACTATTACTTTAGCGTAAGTAAAAGACTTTGATGCTTTTCGTAAGTCGAATGTTTTTGACCTTGGTAGGTTGCAGTTGAAGCACTCTGACGGAACGCACGTTTTAAGCTCTCTCAGAGAGCCGTACGCGCCTCTTGATCTACATCCGAGAGGCGAAGCAAGGGCGCGGCATTGATCGGCGGGAGATTGGAGCTGGAACCGAGACGGGGTGTCGGCGGGGCCGTTGAGGGCCTCGGGTTAGTGGTTCCGGCCCACCGGAAGGCCGCAGCCCGGCTGAGCCGTCTCTGGCCAGTCGCTCTCGGGTGCTGCCGCGATGGCGCGGGCAGCGGCGTGGTCGCCACGCGCGGCGGCGCGGGCGACGGCGATGGCGGCGTGGCGGCCGGCGCCGGGCCCGGCGCGCTCGGCCTGGGCGACGGTGTCGCGCTCGTTCCAGCCGGCGCGGTGGGTGGCCATCGCGGCGGCCGATACGGCGGCCTGCTCGGCGACCTCGCGGCGGTGGTCGGCGGCGACCTGGGCGCGGTGCTGGTCGTAGCGGCGGGCTTGGTGCGGCGGCTCGACGTTGCCGGTCAGCGACTCGTCTAGCAGCGAGCGCAGGTAGCCCAGCGGCCGTTTCGGCGCGTCGAGCAGCTCTCGGCCGTCACGCGACTGCCGGATCCAGTCGAGCAGGTCCGGCATCGTCCATCGTGGGCCCAGCCGCGACCCGAGCAGCGCCGCCACCCGGGGCAGGGGCGCCGGTTCCAGCCACTCGAAGGCCCGCTGTGCGGCCCGTGCCAGGTCGTACGCCCATCCGATCCACTCCGGAGCAGGCCGGGACCGCCGTGACGGCGCACACGCCCTCTCGATCGGCCTAGGACGCCGTACGGATCGTGAGGCGCGTCGACCCTCGCTTGTCGATGATGAGCGCGAAGCGCGCTTCTCCCCCCGACTCGGCTCCACCGATCCAGCGGGAGCGATCGAGAGAGGCTGAGCAAAACCCCGAGACAAGCAGGAACTTAAGTACTCACCTTGAGACGCCAAGCGGGGGGGGAAGGAATTCCCGGTCTCGATCTGGGCGGTGGCGATGGCCTCGACGTCGGCGAGGAGGGTGTCGCGGGCGGTTGAGGCGGCCAGGCGTAGCTGCACGCGGCGGGCGAGCGCGGCGTGGTCGACCACCGAGGCGGTGCGGGCGACGAGTGCGTCGACGTCGTCCTGCGCGGAGGCCAGCTCGCCCAGGGCGTGCTGCATCAGCTCGTCGAGCACCAACAGGGCCAGGGGCACGTAGGAGGCGCGGACGGCGGCCTCGCCCCGGTGCACCGGTGCGAGGTCGAACTCGGCCCGGTCGTTGTAGCGGCCCAACTCGGTGCGCTCGGCCAGGCTCAGCTTGCCTCCCTGCCGGGTGCGCTCGGCCCACCCCAGGGCCTCACAGCGGGCCCACGCCGCGGTGACCGCCCGCTCGGTACACCCGGCCAGCTCCGCCGAGCGGGCGCGGCCGGGCAGTGCGCGGCGGCCGGAGCGGTAGTCGGCGTCGACGGCCAGGACGCCGGCGACCCGGGCCAGCATCGACGGCCGGCCACGGCTGGACACTCGCGCCGCCGCGTCTCGGGTGAGCAGATCCGCAAGCAGCTCCACCGCGCGGCCACGGCCGCCACCGGCGGCGTACGACTCGACCGTGGTCCGCAGCCGCTCCACCCAGGCGGCCAGCTCCGCCACCCGGCTCTCGGCGTCGGTGCGCTCGGCGAGCAGCGCGAACTGCTGCTCGACGGCGGCGGCCTCGGCGACCTGGTCCCGCTCGAACGCCTCGCGGGCGGCGGCCAGCCACGAGTAGCCGCACAGCCAACACGTCGGCGACGGCTCCGGCTCGCCGCACGCCGCACAACCCTCGTCGACGTCGTCGACGTCGTCATCGAGGGCAACCTCGGCGGCGCGGGCCTCCGCCGCCAGGCGCCGCGCGTCACGGCCCCGCCAGCACGACATGCACAGCGCCTCGGACCCGTCACCGTCACGCGGCAGGCCCTGCCGATCCACACCCGCCGCCGCACACCGCACACACGGCGTCTGCACACCCGTCGGATGCACCACCCGCACCCGAGCACCCGCCGGAGCAGCCAGCCGGGCTTGCCCGCCGCGAGCCGTCTCCACCAACAGAGCGGGCCGGGCCAGATGCACCGTGCACCGATCGCGACCTGGAGCAGCCAACACCCTCCGGCCGACAGCGGCGCAGACCGGGCAGTGCCCGGCCGCGACCACCTGGTCGACGGTCAGCGCGCTCAGGTGCGGTGCCGTGATCATCGCGGCACCGCCGCAGACCGATCAGGTGTGCGTCCTGAGCCAAGGTGACCTGCCGCGATGGCGGCAGCAACATGCGAGGGGACTGGGCGCGCACAGGCGTCGCCACGACACGCAGAAAAGGTGCCGAGAGACAACAGTGCACCCAGCCCGGAGGTGGGTGCTATGGTGTCCTCCGAGCTTGTTGGAGCCTCAGACCCTGCTTCCGCCGCCAAGCAAATACAGGGTGTGGGGCTCTCTTGCTGTCTGCAGTTAGGGGTCGAGCGCGGGCGCTCCCTCAAGATCAGTTCGGGGTTATAACCCGTGGATCTTACGGCGACTTGCGCGCGTGACGAAGTCCCAACACGCACCAGCGCCAGGGATCCCCGTGGATCCTGTGTAGATCCCTCGGGAAAATCAGGACATACCGTCAGGAGCCGGGCGGCATTTGTGACCAAGAAAATTTGAATACATGCAGCCGAATGGGCGGCCCGGTCAATTGGGCCGCCCATTCGCGCGCTTTGAATGGTCACTCGGGCCGGTGAATGGTGTCGCAGTAGACGGCGGTGCCGTCTCCGTCGTGGGTGTACAGCTCGCCGTAGCGGTCGGCCGGGCCCTCGACGGCGCCGAGCAGCCGCTGCGCCTGACGGCAGGCGGCGTCGACGCCGGGAGCGGTGAAGTAGACGACGGCTGCTGGGTTGTCAGGCTCGGGGTCGGTGACGATGTCGAGGCGGAATTCGTCGGTGGTGCCGGCGACGAGCAGCTCGAACGGGCGGCGGGTCATCGGGCGCCCGCCGGGGTGTGGGGGGCGTGGCCGGTGGTGTAGGGCCCGTTGTCGTAGGAGTAGGTCCAGGTCAGGCGTCGGCTGGTGAGCCAGGCACCAGCGCGGCCGGTGAGGTCGCGGTGCCAGCGGCGGGTCCGGTGGGCATCGCCGCCGTCGCTGGTGAAGGCGAGCAGGGCGTAGCCGCCGGGAGTACCGGTGTGGGGCTCGCCGGGGTGCCGGCCGCCCGCGACGGGGAAGTGGACGCTGGCGAGGGCGGGTGCGCCCTGGTCGGGCAGGGTTTGCAGCATGTGGACGCGGCCGTGGTCGACCAGGTGCCAGCGGCCGTCCAGGGGCAGACCGAGCACGGTACGGGCGGCGGCGAACAGCTCGTAGGCGTCGACCGGATCGCCGACGACGATCGTGGTGGTGATGGTCATGGCGCTCACCTGGCCCAGATCGCGAGGGCGGCGGTGACGGCGGCCCCGGCGTACCCGGCCAACAGCAGCGGTACGGCCCTGCTGATTGCCCGGTACTTGGCGCGGAGAATGCGGGAACGCCACCACAGCTCGCGAGCGCGGGCCAGCGGAGTCATCTGCGCGACCTGCTCGGCGTCGCCGGCAACGAGGCGGGCGAGCACGTCCTGGGCGTCGTCGGCGTCGGCATAGACCGGAAACCCGAAGTCACCGCCGAGGCGGGGCCGGGAGGCGGTCAGCAGCAGCACCACGGCGGTCAGCACCACGGCGGCGGTGCCCGTGCCCGCGATGAGGGCGGCGGTGGGGAGATGACCGGCGGCTCCGGCACCGCCAAGCACGGCCAGGCCGGCGCCGAGCAGCACCCCCGCCATATGGAGGTAGCCGGTGGCCTTGGGGTCGACACGCAGCATCTCGGCGCGCACGGCGGCGATCTCGGCGTCCAGGGCGGCCGTGGCGGTGCCTCGGCCGCAGGCGGAGGCATGCGCGCCGGCACGGGCGAGGATCTCCAGCGTGCTGAAGTCGCTGTCGGTGGTGCCGCAACCGGTGCAGCGGGAGGTGCTGTTGGTGAGGTTGCTGGAGGTCTCTACCAGCACCGCGAAGGCACCGGCGGTCGGGATCTGAAAGTGGCGGCGCGCGGCGTGCGGGTCGTAGGTGCTGGCGTAGTCGACGCCGAGGTAGGTCGGCTCTCCGAGATCAGGCACGATGAGGGTGCTCCTCTGGCTCGATGCGGGCTGGGTGGGGTGGCGGGCGGCCCCGAGCTTTGGAAGGCAGGGGGGCCGCCCGCGCGGCGTTATCGGCTGGTCGGGTTGTAGGTGGGGGAGTCGGGGCGCGGGTACACCTCGGGCCGGCAGGCGATGTCGTAGCCGCACCAGTCCCAGACGGCGAGGCCGGGGCGCAGCGGGGTGGTGCGCTCGTCGGCGAGGATCTGCTCGGCGGGCTCGGTCCAGTCGATGCCGGTGGCGATCGCGGCGACGGCGGCCTGGTCGACGTGGCGGGCGCACAGCCGCTGGGCGATGCCTCGGCCGCTGGGCAGGTGGGTGAGGCTGTAGCGGCCGTCGAGGCGCTGCCCGCCGTCGTCGATGGTGACGTTGACGGCCAGGCCGGGCGCGACGGGCCAGCCGGTCACGACCCGCTCGACGATGCGGGGGGTCTCGGGGTCGTTGTCGCTCAGGTACAGCCGCACCGCGGTGGTGGTCGGCGCGGCGGCGGGGGTGGTCGTGGTGGTCATGGTTCCTCCTCAGCGGGTGCTATCGACGGGCGGAATTGGGTGCGTGGTCAGGACGCGTCGCTGGTGCGGGGCGTTCGGCGTGCCTCGGTGAGGTCGTCGACCATCGCGGCGACGGCGCTGCCGGCGATGGGGCCGGCGTAGGCGAGCAGGGACAGGGTCAGCCACACCACGGCGGTCAGGCCGGCGGCGGCCGGGCCGGTGCCGGCCGGGGCACCGGCGTAGACGGCCACGCCGGTCAGGGCGCCGATCGCGGCCCAGCCGATGCGGCCGTAGGTGGAGCCGGTGACGGCGGCGGTGTAGAGGGCGCAGACGGCGACGAGCCAGGCGGTCCAGGCGTCGCGGCCGGTGGCGGGCAGGCCGGTGGTGTGCGTGTCGAGGAAGGCGCGTACCGGGTCGGAGATCGAGCGGGTGATCGGCCCGTCGGTGATCCACGATCCGAGGGTGGGGATGGCCTCGGCGGTCGCGGTGACGGCTGCGCCGAGCGCGGTGAGCAGCCCGGCGATGACGATCCACAGCAGCCATAGCAGTCCGCCTGCCACGGTCAGGGCGATCAGTGCGGCCACGACGATCAGCCACCACTCCCGCACGGCCCGCACGGCGCGAGAGGTGCGGGCGATGCGCCACCAGGCCGCCAACCGCTGACGGGCGGGGACGGGGGTGGTGTCGTCGAGCGAGGGCAGGTGCTGCGGGTCGGTGTCGGGGGTGTGCACGTAGTTCTCCTTCGTCGCTGGGTCGGTTGGTGGGGTGGGTCAGCGGCGGGCGGCAAGCATGGCGACCAGCCACGCGCTGGCGGTGCCGGCGGTCACGGTGAGCGCCTGGGCCCATCCGCCGGGGGCGGCGATGCCGATCAGCACGGCGGCCACGGCGGCGGCGTGCAGCACGTAGATGGCGGTGTGGGAGCGGCGGCGGGTGAGCACGCCCTGGTGCACGGCGGCCAGCGAGGTGGCGGCCCAGCCCGCCCACAGCGCCCAGCCCCAGATGCCGTGGGTGCTGGCCCAGGCGGTGGTGGCCGGCAACAGCAGCGCGTGCACGGCGACGACGGCGGCCAGGGCCAGCAGCAGCCAGGCGGTGTAGGTGGCGGCGTGCATCAGGCGACGGCGGTCGGCCAGGACGGTCCCGACGGTCGTGACGCGGTTGGCGGGTGGCCAGCGATCGCAGCAGCGGACGCCGGGGTCGTGCTGATGGCGGACGGGCTGGTTGCCGGGAGCTGCGGGCTGCTGGCGCATGACGTCTCCTGCTGCTGGTGGATGGCGAGGGGGCGGACGGGGGTGATCGCGCGGGCGTGGCTGGCCACGACGGCGGTGTACTGGTCGAGGGCGGTGTGCATGTCGGCCTCGGCGGCGGCGACCTCGCGGGCGTCGCGGATGCGTTCGGCGGCGGTCAGGGCCAGCGCGGCTGCCGCCGCGGTGAGCAGCACCCCGCCGATCACCGGCGGGCCGCCGGCATCGGCGGCGAGGTGCCCGGCGGTGGCCACGCCACCGAACAGACCGCTCGCGCCGGCGACGGCCGGCCAGCGGCGGCGGCCGGTGTGCGCGCGGTGGCGGCGGCGGCCGGCGGCGTGGATGGCGTCCTCGGCGGCGCGCATCCGCACGCCGTCGAGCTGCCACGCCATCAGCTCGACCGACAGCGCGTCGATGCGCTGCTGGTGGGTCAGCGCGTAGAGGGTGTCGGCCGGCTGGACGTCGCGTTGGCGCGTCAGGCGGCGGATCTCGGACTCGATCTCAGCGACCCGGGACATGAGCTGTCTCCTATACGGACGGTGACTTAACAGGCGGGCACATAACAGGCGTGGGGGAGGGGGGTCGGCCCCTGCATAGGGGCCCCTCACCGGGGGGAGGGGCCCCACGGTTATGAGGAGTTATGCGTTACTGGCCGTGACGGTGGTGGTGGCGGCCTCGGGCGGCAGGTACTGCCCCGTCACGACCCGCCCGTCCGGGTTCGTCGGCCGCACCAGGCGCCCCTGCTGGCCCAGCTGCGTCAGCGCGTTGGACACCAACTGCGGGGTAGCGCTGTCGTCGCCGGCTTCCGCCAGGGCGGCGAGGATGTCCTCCCGAGTGGCCGGCTGGCTCTTGGTGCGCCAGATCAGGCGCACCGCCGCCTCGACCCGGTCGGCGCGGGTCCGGTAGCCCGCGAGGGGCGTCGGCTCCACCGGCTCAGCGGGGGCCTCGCTGGTGGCCGGCGCGGGCGCGGCCGGCGCGAGGGGTCGGCCGCCGAGCTTGCTGAAGATGCTGGAAACGGCGGAGGCCATCGCCTGCTCGCCGTCGCGCTCCGGCTCGCTGGCCTGCGGCTTCTTGCTGCGGGCGCGGGCGCTGCGCAGGTCGGCCAGGTAGTCGTCGGTGACGAGCTGGTGGCGGCCGGCGTAGATCGGGCCGGCGGCCTGCGCCGACCCGGCGTCCAGCTCCCGCTGGTGGAAGCGGCGATTCCACGAAATCTCGTCGACCTTCGGGCCGTCGTGCAGGACCGGCTTGCTGGGGTCGCAGGTCTGGACGTACTCGATCTTCGCGCGGACCGGGTCGCCGTCGCCGAGGCGGGCGTAGCACTCGCCGCGGTGGCGCAGCGGGGGCAACTTGTAATTTCCGGTGACGCGGCCCGCTTCCTGCTCATCGCCGGACATGAGGACGATCTCGCGGCCGATGTTCGCGCTGGCGTCGCCACCGTTGTCGCCGAACGCGTGGTGCACCCCGCGCTGCGTGGCCACGACCAGGTAAATCCCGGCAGAGGCAACCGCCTTGGTGCACTCGGCGTACATGTCGCCGGCGGTAACGTCCGCCCCGTCGTAGCGCACCTTGTTCTTGGTGTTCAGCGCGAAGCTACCCTCGTCGATGTAGACGATGATCTTCTTGAAGTTGTGGCGGGCGGAGAAGGGCTGGTCCTGGCGCCAGCGGGCGATCTCCATCACGGCGATGAGCATCTGCAGCACGCCCTCGGCGTCGGCGCGGACCCAGTCCAGCGGCGGGCGCACATCGGTGCCGAGGTAGGGCTCCAGCCACTGTCCGACCAGGTCGTAGAGCTTGCGAGTGCCGGCCACCCAGATCAGGGCGTCCTCGCAGCGGGTCACGTCGGCCCACTCCCGGTGGATGAAGGCGCTCTTGCCGCCGGTCGACGCGCCGAGGATCCAGGCGTGCCGGGCGACGTCGACGCCGATCGGCATGCCGTCCATGCCCCACAGCGCGTACGAGGGCTCCGCGAGCCGCCGCCAGATCGGCCGACCGGCGGCGTCGACCAGCTCGTCGACGCGCTCGGTGTAGGGGCGGATCCGCTTCATGACGTCCTCGGTGTTGGCCTGGATCGTGTACACGCCAACCCGGTTGCTGTCCTCGCTGATGGACACCCAGTCAGGGGCGATGTCGCGGCGGGTGATGTCACGCAGGGCCAGGGCGATGCGGCGGGCGTCGTGGTCGTCCAGGCGCGGGGCCTGCTCGATGCGCACCTTGCCGTTGACCACGCGGCGCAGCTCGATGGGCGCCCACGCTTCGAGCTTCGCGCCGAACGGCGCATCGGCCGGGCCGACCATCTGCGGGTTCGACACGCGCAGCCACTCCAGCCCGGCGCGGCGCACCGCCAGGCGCAGCAGCCACGCCAGGTGCGGCTCACCCTCGCGGGGGCCCGACAGGTCCTCGGCGGTCACCGCGAGGTGGGCCTGCGCGGTCGCGGTCAACGCCGCCTGCGTCGGGGCGGCCGGCGGCGGCGCGTACCGCAGCAGGTACTCGTGCGCCCGCGCCATCACCCACGTGATGCCGCCCAACGCCGGCAGGACCAGCGCCCACACCGGCCACATCTCCGGCACCGACACCGCCAGGGTCGACCAGGCGGCGTAGACGGTCACCGCCGCCACCAGCCACCCCACCACCCGGGCCTTCGCCGGCTCACCGAGGCGGGCGAACATCGGGGAGATCCGCACCAGCAGGCGAGCGCCGAACGCGGCTGCCGCCGCCAGCAGCGCCGTGGCCAGCCCCGCGATCCACACCGGCGAGCCTGTGACCAGCCACACCACCACCCACACCGCCGACAAGAACGGCGCGACCACGGCCCAGAACGTCTTCCACTCGATGCCTACCGCTGCTCGCCGCTTCGTCACGACGCTGCTCCTTCGCTTGCTGTCTTGCCTGGTCCTGCGGGTTCCGGAAGGGGTGGGGGCCGCACCAGGTGCGGCGCGGCCCCCCGCGCGGGTGTGCGGTCAGTGACCGATGGAGCGGGCCTGCGCCTCGTACTCCTCGGCCTGCTGCTCGTAGTAGCGGGCCGCGAGGATCTCCCGCGCCGCCTCCGCCTCCGCCTCACGCGCCGACACGGCGTGCTCGTGGGCCACGTTGACGTCACGGATCGTGCGAGCCGCCTGCTTGTGGTTCTCCGCCGACTCCTGGTTGGCGCGGGCGTCACGCCGGTACTGGTCAGCGGCGTCGCGGCAGGCCCGCGCCCGCGCCTGCAGCGTCTGCGCCTTCTCGACCATCTCGGCGTAGCGGTTCGCGACCCGCATCGCGTCCTGGTCGACAGTCGTGGTGCTCATCTCTGGTCCTCCAAGGTGGTTGGAAACAGGGGTTTGGTGCTGGTGGTGCGGGGTGCTGTGCAGCGGCATCGGTGCAGGCCGGTCCACCCACTCGCTGCCAGCGGGAGGACCGGGGTCAAAGGGCGGCGGAGCGGTACGCGGCGTCGAGCGGCGAGCTGATGCCGACGGGCCGCTCGACGAGCTGCCCGACCGGCCACCCGGCACGGTGATGTCGTCCAGGTCGACGTCGATCACCGTCTCCGGCCGGTGCCCACCCGGCGCCGGCCGCGCCTGGGCCGTCTTCGCCGGGTCGTCCTTGCCCGGCTTCTGCTCACCGGTCTCCGGGGCCTTGTCGTCCTTGTTCTTGGTCTTGGGCCGGGCCAGCCCGAGCAGGCCCAGCAGCGCCGCCCCGCCCGCCGCCTTGGCGGCCTTACGTCCCACGTCGCTGGACTTCTTCCCGCCGTCGTCGCTGGCCGGCTTCGCACCGCCGCCCGGGGTCTTTGCGCTGGCCGGAGGCTTGCCGCCACCGCCCGGGGCCTTGCTGCCCCCACCAGGGGTCTTGCTGCCGCCCGGGGTCTTGCTGCGGCCGAACGGCCACCGTCCCGTCTTGTCGCCGGGCTTCTTCCCGCCGTCGCCGGTCGGCTTCCCACCGCCGCCGGGGGTCGTCCCGCCCTTGGGGGCCTTCGGGGTCTTCCCGGCACCAGGGGTCTTGCCGCCTCCGCCCGGGGTCTTGTCACGGCCGAACGGCCACCAGCTCCCGGACTTGGCGCCGGTCGGCTTCCCACCGCCGCCGGGAGTCGTCCCGCCTCCCTTGGGGGTCTTCCCACCAGGGGTTTTGCCGCCCCCAGCCGGGGTCTTGCTGCGGCCAAACGGCCACCAGCCGTCTCCCTTGCCCCGGCCGTTGGGCGACTTGCCGGGCCGGTCGCCCCGTCCTCCGGCACCGTCCCTGCCCGAGCGGTCCTTGCCGGTCTTGCTCCGGCGGGTGTACTTGCGCCAGGCCAGCCAGCCGGCGCCGGCCAGTACCGCGACCACGATCAGCCCGGCACCCAGCAGCAGCGCCATCAGCGGCGACACCATCCACATCGCCACCACCACGGCGGCGACGATCGACACCACCACCAGCGCCACCACCAGGCCCACCGACGCCGGCGATGTCTCCGTCAGCTCCTGCGGCTTGACCTTGTCGTCTTTGCCCTGCTCCACCAGCTGCTGCTGCTCGGTCAGCACCGACAGGTCCGGAGCCGGCATCGCCGTCTCGGTCGCCTCACCCTCGATCGTCGGGGCCACGGCCATCGTCTCCGTCTGCATCGCGTTACCTCCCATCAAGCGTTTTGGCTGCTCACGCCCCACGGTTATGAGCTGTTATGAGGCGCTGCACGGGCCGACCCGACCCGAAGACCGGGTCGGCCCCCGGTCACGCGACGCGACCGCTGGTGAGTTCGAGAACCTGGTCGACGATTTCCGCCGGTACGGCGTTGAGGACCCGGCTGATCGTGCGCTCGGAGATGCCGGTGATTTCCTTCAGCGCGGTCTGGGTGGCGTTCCGGTTTTCCGCCCGGGCGGCCAGGATGAGCGCCACCGTTTCCGGTCGGACCTTGTCCACCTCGGGCAGGTTGGCCGGCAACTGAGCCGGAACCGACGCGAGAGTTTTCCGGGACACCGACCGCCCGATTTCCGGCTGCCGAGCCGAGCCCGTTTCCGCCTTCTCCTGTGCCCTGGCGAGGGCCCGGCGGGTGCGCTCCAGCTCGTTGACGAGCCCCTCGCGGGCCTCGGTGATCGCCTGGCTCTCCTGCTCGGCGCGAGCCCGCGCGACCGCCTGACTCTCCGCGAAGCGGTGCGCCTGGTCGAGCTGCGCCCGCAGCGCCCGCACCGTCTCGTCCAGCTCGGCGGCTCGGTCCTGGGCGGCTTGGCTGGTGTAGCGGGCCTCCGCCAGGGCCTGCTGGAAGTCGCGTTCGGCCTGCTCAGCGGCCTCGGTGAGCACCCGCACCTGCTCGGTGGTGGCCTGCTCGGTCAGGGCCCGAGCGGTCGCGGCGCGGTCTGCGGTGTCGCGGGCCTCGGCCAGCCGGCCCTCAGCCACCCGCGCGGCCTCGATCGCGGCGGCGGCCCGCTGCTCGGCCACCCGCACGGCCTCACGAGCCTCAGCGGCGGCCCGCTCGTGCTCGGCGATTTCCGCCTCCGAGGCGGCCTGCATTTCCGCCCGCGTTTCCGCCTCCGAGCGCGCCCGCGTTTCCGCATCGGCCGCCCGGGTTTCCGCCTCGGCACGAGCGGCGGTTTCCGCCTCGGCCCGCGCCGTTTCCGCCCGCGCCTTCGCCTCGGCTTCCGCCTGCGCCCGGCGCGCGGCAGCCGTTTCCGCCTGCGCGGTCCGAAGCTCTTCCGCCCGTCGCGCCGCCTCTTCCGCCGCCGCGATTTCCTTTCCGGTACGCCCGGTGAGGATCTTCACGCGGACGACCACGATCGGCGCGATGCACGCGACCGCCACCACCAGACCCCACGGTGTCTCTTCGCCCTCGGTGATGAAGACCGGCAGGAGGTGCACTGCGATCTGGCAGAAGATCATCAGCAGCATGCCGACGACCATGTCCTTCCACCGGCGACGGTGGAACGCGGTGATGACGTACACGTCGAGCATCACCGGGAACATCCAGGCGATCCACTTCGAGAAGTGAGCCAGCACCGCCAGGTCGAACTCACCCTTGGCCGTGAGAATCACCGCGGCGGCCATGGCGATCCACGGCCCCACCGTCGACGCGTCGCGCAGCTTCTCTCTCATCGAGCTGCCCCCATCGCCGGCTCGGCGCACTCCAGGCACTCGCCCCGAGAGCGCGGGATGTAGTAAGGCCGCACGACCAGGCAGGTCGGGCAGGTACGGCGGGCGGCCAGCGCCTTGCCGATCGCGGCGAGCTGCGCCGTCGTGGCCGTGCGCTTCGCCGCCGCCTGGTCGACCTTGTAGAGGTAGGCCACGCGCTCGCCGCCCACGCCGCGCCACATCACCTGCGCCGCGACCGGCTGGCCGCCCGGACGCAGACCCTGCGCCCGCAACTGGCGCGCCGTGGCGTAGCCGGCCGGCGCACCCCGCCACCAGTAGGTGGGGATGCCGTACCGGGTGCCCTCCGGGTCGTAGAACGCGGCACGGATCCGGCTCACCGCGACACCTCCCACTCGTAGGAAGCCGTCACGGCCAAGCCCCCGGCCAGCATGAGCAGCGTCGACGTGGCCGCCGAGATGGTCAGCCGCCCCAGGTCGTCGACGTCGCCCGCCTGCTCGAACATCGCCGACCGGGCCACCTTGATGCCCGCGACGATGTCGGTCAGCGGCAGCCCTTCCGCCGCGAACTTGCCGAACCAGGCGTCGAGAATCTGCACCGCCGTCGCGTAGGCCGCGCACACGCCCTTGGCCCAGGCGTGCCCGGACGGGTCGCTGTGCTCGGTGCGGTCCGCCTCCCGCAGGGCCGTCTCGCCCCGCGCGGCCCAATCGGCGCGCACCTGCTCCGGCGAGAGCACCTCACGACCGTTGAGGATCAGGCGGCCGGTGTACGACACCACCGTGCCGCGCCGGTCACTGCTGACGCTCGACCGGCCGGTCGCGCGGATGCTGACACCCGCCAGCGTCGGAATCCGAAGGGTCGGCATCAGCTCTCACCGCCGACCGCGCGGCGGGCCCGGACCTGCGCGAGCAGCTCCTTGCCCAGGGGGTTGAGGTCGGCCTCGTCGACGTCCACGGCCAGGCCGTGACGGCGCTCGTCGAGCCACCGCCCCAGCCGGCCGCCACCCACCACCGCGCCGACCAGGCCGACCGCGACCGCCGGGGAGTAGAGCAGGACCTGCGGCACCTGCTCGGCGTGCTCGGCCAGCAGCCGGCCCGCGAGCACCGCCAGCGGGACTCCCGCGACCGCCGCACCGGCAGCGGCCGTCAGCGTCCGCGACGGCTTCGGCCGGTCCGCGAGCCGGCGGGACTCACGCTCGTCGTTGATCGCCTGGCGCAGCTCGCCGGCGAACCAGCCCGGCAGGGCCGCGACCGACGCCGCCCGGTGCTCCAGCTCGGCATCCGACGCCTTACGCAGGCTGGTCCGGTAGCTGGCCAGCGCGGTGGCCAGGTCCAGAGCCTTGGTCGGGGCTGTCATGCCACACCCCCCAGCACGCGGGCGGTCTCGGTCATCTCCCGCAGCCGCACCCCCGGCCGCGTCTCCACCACCGGCAGGTCCAGCACCCGGCCGTACTCGGCGACTTGGTCGCCACCGTTGGCCTTGGCCTCGTACAGCGCCAGGTCAGCCGCACGCAGCACCCGCGACGGCTCGTCACCGACCATCGCCGACACCGCGCCGACACTGGCCCGCACGACCAGCTCCCGCCCGCCCGGCAGCACCACCGGCGCGGCCAGGGCCCGGACCACCTCGCCGCCGAGCATCCCCGCGATCGGCACCGGCGACGGGCTGACCAACACGATCTCGTCACCACCGAGCCGCGCGACCACCGCACCGTCGACCTCGTCGATCGTGGCCGACAGCCGGGCCGCGACCTCGACCAGCACCGCGTCACCCGCGTCGTGTCCGAACGTGTCGTTGACCTGCTTGAACCCGTCCAGGTCCACGATCGCCACGTCGTAGGGCTCCCTGGCCAGATCGGCCATCGCCGTCGCCAGCCCGGCACGGTTCGCCAGCCCCGTCAGCGGGTCAGTGAACGCCATCCGGCGGGCCTCAGCCAGCCGGGACCGGTCCGCCCGCACCGTCCGCACCGCCCACACGTGCCCCGCCACCGACAGCACCGCAGCAGCCGGGAGCAACATCGTTCGCGCCTTCACCGGGCCACCTCCGAGCCGGTCGCGGTCGCCCACGCCTGCACGACATTCCGAGGAATCCGGCCGCGCTCACGCACGGTGTAGCCGTTGGTCTTCGCCCACTGGCGAATCGCCGCGCGGTGCATGGCGGCCTCCGCGCCGGTGCCCAACTTCTGCCGCACCTTGGCCAGCTCGGCGGTCAGCGCGGCTTCCTTCTCCGCCAGCTCGCGGGTCCGGGTCTCGGCCTCGCGCTCGGCCTCCAGCCGCCCGGTCAGCTCCTCCATCAGGCCGCTGATCTTCTCGGCGAGCTGGCGGGTCCGCGCGGTGTCGCTGCGCTGAGCCAAGGTCAGCAACTGCTCCATCGTTCGCTCTGGTCGGCGGGCCGGCGTCTGCTCGGCCGCGATCGGGGCGGCGCCGGGGCCGGTGATGACCCTGATGCCCATCGGCATCTGCTGAGTCGGGAAGGTCGGCGTGCCGTTGGTCGGCGCGATCGTCGGGGCGCTCATGCCGGCATCACCACCCCGACCGAGAGCAGGCCACGCAGCGCCCGCAGCGCCTTGTACTGGATGCCCTTGAGCGCCTCGGGGGTCTTGCCCATCACCACGGCGATCTCGTCGATCGACAGCTCCCGCAGGTAGCGCAGCACGATGTACTGCCGCTGCGGCGCGCTGAGCTTGTTGACGCCCGCGATCAGCTCGGCGTTGACCAGCCGGTCCACCGCCGTCTTCGCCGGATCGGCCATCGGGCTGCCCTCGGCCCGGTCGCGGATCTCCGCCACCGGCACCTCGGCGCTCTGCCAGGGCGACTCGCCCGTCAGGCGTCGAGCGATCGTCGTGAGCCAGGCGGTGATGTCGCCGTCCGGACGGAGCGCGCCGATGTTGCGCAGCGCCCGCACGAACGTCTCCGAGGTCAGGTCCTCGGCCGCCTGGCGGTCACGCACCTGGCCCGACACGAACCGGAACACCTGGTCGACGTGCCGGTCGTAGATCAGACCGAACGCCTCCGCGTCACCGGCCTGAGCCCGTGCTACCAGCGCAGACACCTCGCTGGACATCGATTCGGGGCGAGGCTGTACCGGACGTATCCGGGCAGCACGTACCCTCATAGCTGGCATCTCGTCCTCCTAGGGGTGGGTGCCATCCGGGCTCGGTGGGAGGGCAATCCCGCCGAGCCCTCTTGTTCTATGCAGGCGCATTCCAAGGTCTAGACCATCGTCATTGACCAGACAATGCGCGTGGTGTTGATGGTGCTACTCGGCACCAAAGGACGTCAAGGGGTAACGGCAACATTGACTAGACATTGTTCGGTTGCATGAGCGAGACTCGGAACGTGGACAACTTCAGGGCCACCCCATTGCCGGCCTACCAGCGGATCGCTGCGGCGCTCCGCGACAGGATCACGTCGGGAGAGCTCGCTGGAGGCGAGCGGCTCCCGACGGAGCAAGAGCTGACCGAGGAGTGGGGCGTAGCTCGGCAGACCGTCCGCAACGGGATCGCCGTCCTGGTCTCGGAAGGGCTCGTGGTGGCAAGGCGCCCGCTCGGGCACTTCGTCCGTCAGCGCGAGACCATGCTGTACCGACCTCAGAGCGAGTCACGAGACCAGCCGGCAAGCCCGGAGATGGACCGCTTCTGCCAACAGATCACCGAAGAGGGGCGGAAGCCGAGTCAGACGATCGACGTGTCCCTCATCCAGGCGCCGCCGGACATCGCTCAGCGCCTACAGGTCGACCCGGGCACGGTAGTGGTGGCTCGCCGGCGAGTGCGCTACATCAACGGCGAGCCGGTCAACATCAACGACTCACACTTCCCGATCCACCTGGTGCAAGACTCTGAGATCATGTCGCCCGCTGACGTCGTCAGGGGCACCAACCAGGCCCTTGCCGACCTGGGTTACCCGCAAGATCGCGCCATCGATGAGATCTTTACGCGGATGCCTACCCCTGAGCAGATCCGCCGCTTGGGCTTGGGACCGGGCACACCAGTGGCGGTCCACTACGTGACTGGCTACATCGCTGACGGCACACCCGTACGGTGCACGGTCAACGTGCTGCCGAGTGATCAACATGTCATCGTGTTCGAGCGCAAGTTCGAGCGGACCTGGAGCGACCTTGACCCTGACCATTCGGCCCGCTGAGGACGATCACGAGTTCGAGATCGCAATGGCGCTGCTCACGCAGCGAATCCAGTGGCTACGCGAACGCGGGTCAGACCAGTGGGTCACGTGGGAACGGTGGCGAACGAAGTTAGGCCCTTCACTCGCGGCTGGCGACATCTGGATCTTGTGGGACGGCGACGAGGCCATCGGCACGATCACCGTGGAGATGACCGGCGACTCGGATTTCTGGACTCCCGACGAGCTGGCCGAGCCAGCCGTCTACGTCTCGAAGCTGGCAGTGCGACTCGATCGCGCTGGCCAGGAACTCGGCACCCTGCTGTTGGCCTGGGCCAGCGACTACGCATGGCAGCACGGCTGTCGCTACGTCCGGCTGGACGCCTGGAAAACCAACGAGGGCCTACACGCCTACTACCTCTCGCGCGGATGGACGTACCTGCGCACGTCCGCTGACCCGAATCGACGGTCCGGGGCTCTGTTTCAGCGCTCAGCGGGCCCAATGCGCCAGCAGCCGATGGAACTACGAACGGCGACTTCGCGGCACGGGTAAGCGCTGCCCGGGCGCGGGGCCGGCTCTCGTCCGGTCGGTCCGCGCCCGGGATCGCTGCGTCCAGGTTGGTGCTCACCGTTCTGGCACGGCGGGCCTCAGCTCTCGATGCCGGCGGAACCGAACAGGTCGAGCTGCTCGCCGGGGTCGGCTGGCCGGCACGCTGCCCAAACGGCGCCTCCGGCGCGACCGCAGGCGTCGACGGCGTCGTTCCAGCCGATTCCCCGGAATCCGCCCGGGTGGTCGCGCCAGGCGATGACGGCCTGCTGGCAGCGGCGGATTAGGTCATCGGTGACTCGGCCGCTGTCGAGCACGTTGCCGAGGTCGGTCCAGGTCAGTCGCAGTGGCTGGTGGAGGTTGCCGTCGCTGATCTCGATGCGTGTCCGGTCGAGCCGGAGCATCCGGCCGGCGGGCAGTGTCTGCCCCTCGTACTCCGGGGCGAGTCGTCGGGCGTCTCGGGTGCGCCAGTAGGTCAGCGGGTGGATGGCGTGACTGCGGGCGATGGCTCCGACGGCCCAGGCCAGCAGTGGGCGGCGGGTGGTCGGGGTGGCGGTGGCGAGGATGGTGCGGGCGTCGGTCCGGTGACTGTTGGTCATGGTGGTCTCCCCGTCGTTGCTGGTCGGTTGGCGTCCCCGTGCCCGGGCCGGTGGCGGCCCGGGCACGGGGGACGGTCAGCCGAGGTCCTGGTCGACGTCGACGACGTCGGGCAGGCGGGTCCAGCCGGTGGGGGTCCAGATCTGCCAGTGCTGGCCGGGGCCGGCGGGGGAGTCGCGGTGCAGGGCGCGGGCTACCGCGCGGTGCCAGGTGGGGTCGGTGGTCAGCGGTGCGTTGGCGCTGGCGTAGGTGGTCGGGTACGGAGCCCCGGTGGGCTGGCCGTCGCCGTCGCGGATGTGCTGCATGAGTCGGATCGGGGTGCGGGTGGCGGCTAGCCGCTCGGCGACGGCTGCCGCGGTGATGTGCTCGCGGACCAGCTCGGCCAGCACGTCGGCGACGGTGGCGGGCTCGCCGGTGAACAGCCGGCACTGCTGGGCGTACTCGTCGAGTTCCCTGCCTCCGAGGGAGTTCGTCTGGTAGGTGGCGCTGCGGTGCGGGTGGCGCGGGTGGGTGGTGATCCAGCCGACGAAGCGGGCACCGAGGTACAGCCGGTGCTGCTCCGCATGGCCGGGGCCGGGCTGGGTGGGGCCGTCGACGCGGAGCTGGGTGTGCGGCACGGTCAGTCCGGTGTGCGGCAGGGTCACCGGCTCGCTGGTCGCCGCGATCACCGTGGCGTTGATCCAGGCCACGCGGACCGGGTTGGAGCGCGTGCAGGTGCGGCAGTCGATTGGCGCGGTGACGGCGGCACCGACCGTGACGGTGTCGCCTCGGGTGCTGGCCCCGCACGAGCCGGCGACGTAGCGGGGCTCGCCGGCCGGGCCCGTGATGCTGCTCAGGTTGCCGAGGTGGACGACGCGGCCTCGGCCGATGCGGACCGGTGCGAGCTGGGCGGGCCGGGTGTGGGTGCTGGTCATGGTCTCGATCCCTTCGATGTGCTGACGTGGGGCGGTGGGAGCGCCGGGCCGGCCCACCGAGGGCCGGCCCGGCTGGGTGTCAGCAGTCGTCGGGGTCGTTGCCGTCGTGCTGGTCGGCCGCGCCGTACAGCGAGGTCGAGATCTCGGTGAGCTGGGCGAAGAGGCCGTGGCGGTAGACCACCTGGTTGCGGATCGCCTCGGCCTTCGGCGGCCACTGGCCGACCAGGTAGTCGGCCAGCGCCTGCCGGGACTCGTCGGCGAGGGCCTGCGCCTGGTCGTTGCCGGCCAGGTCGACGGCGGCGGCGAAGATCGCGCCGGCGATGTCGTAGCCGACCCCGGCCGGGTGGTTGCGCACCCGCCGGTTGGCGGCCCGCAGGATGACCGCCGGACCGAACTCGCCGGTCTCGAACGGGCACTCCGGGTGGCACGGGTCGGCGAAGTGCGTGCCGCAGCCAACGCACTCGTCGTTGTGGTTGATCTCCCGGAGCGGGATCGTCGTACGCTGGGTCATGGAACTCCCTTTCGCAGAGGGGTTGTTCTTCCTGGTCCGGCCGGGTGGTGGCTCACCTGGCCGGACCGTTCCTTGCCTCTCTATCGTACAGGAAAAGGTACAGAAAAAGCTCCTTCGGGGGTCTTTTTCTGTACCTTTTTGCCGTACGCTGTGGGGCATGAGCAGCGAATCTGAGACGCGCCGGCCCGAGGTGTCGGCGGGGATGGCGGCGGCCCGGGACCGGGGCGTGCGGCTGGGTCGACCGCCAGCGCCGGTGCCGCCCTCGGCCGCCCGGGCGGCGGAACTACGCGGTAAAGGGCTGTCGCTGGCGGCCATCGCCGAGAGGCTGAACGCCGAGCAGGTGCCGACCCCGTCGGGCAAGGGCAAGTGGGCCAAGAGCAGCGTCAGCTACGTGCTGACCCGATATGACGCGGCGCAAGAGTCGGCGTAGGCCCGAGGTGGGCGGGGTTGCGGGCTTGCCCGCGCGCGGTGCCGAGGGTGGGGTGGGATCTCCTCGTGTCGGCCGATCTCCGATCGACCGGGCCGGCTCCGGGACGGCCAGGCTCGGCGTAGCCGACCGCGAAGCGGCTTGGCCTGGTCGTCCCGGAGACGGTCTGGTAGCCCTCTGGGCGGCCGGCGCGAGGGGATCCCACCCCTGGGTGACCACTCACCCACCTGGCGCCGGCGGTCGCCCCCGGGCATCTCCGAGAGAGGCCCCGCCGGAGGCGTCGTCCTTCCGCCGGTCTACCGGCGGGAACTGACCCGTACCGACGCGCGGGCGCTGCCCCGGTGCGCCCATCGGCGGCGCGGCAACGGGGGTGCGGCGTATGCGCCGGCCGGCTACCTTGATGTGCTCGGAAACGATCATGCGGGGGAATCGTGAGCGAGCCGCACAGCCAGGCCACGCCAGAGCGCGACGTCGACGCGGCGTTGACCGGGTTGCAGGACCAGATTGACGCGATCGTGCGGGTGCTGGGCGATCACCAGCGGGTGTTCGAGGCACTGCGTGCGGCGGGGCTGCTGCCAGATGGTGGTGGCGCGGGCCAGGACCGGTGATGGCTGAGCCTCGTGACACGACGGTCGAGCGGATCGTCGCGTCGGTCGACCGGGTCGATGACCTGGCGAGTCGGGCGGAGTCCCTGGCGGCGCAGGTAGCCGGCCCCGCCCCGGCCCCGCCCGTGGACCAGGCTGTCCGGCAGCGATTGCTCGCCGCCCAGGCCGTCGCCGCCGAGGTCTACCGCCAGCAGCTCGACGACGCGCCAGGGCCATCGCGGTGGCTGACCGCACAGGGCGTGCCAACTGCCGGGCGCTGGACGGTGGGATACGCCCCGGACCGGCCGGCAACGGTCGTCAACGAACTGCGGCGGCGCGGGTTCTCCGACGCCGAGATCGTGGCCAGTGGCCTGGCCGCGACCAGCCGCGGCGGCCAGTTGGTCGACCGGTTCCGCAACCGGGTGATGGTCGGGGTGCGAGACCACCGTGCTGCCGGGGCACCGGTCGTCGGCTGGGTCGGCTATGCCCCGCCCGGTGCGGCGACCGACGCGGCACCGGTGCTGCACAGCCCCACCACGGCGGTCTACCGGCCGGCGGACTGCCTCATCGGCCTGGCGGAGCAGCCCGAGCGGGCCGGCCGTACCGTCGTGGCCCGCACCGCGTTGGAGGCCATCGCCTTGGCCGCCCGCGCCGACGAGCTGGGTGAGGACGCGCCGCTGGTGGTGGCGCCCGCCGGGCCCACGCTGACCGGCTCGCAGGTCGCCGCGCTCACCGCGCACGCCGACACGGCGGCCGGCGTCACCGTCGTCCTCGAAAACGAGCACGACCGGCAGGCCGAACGGGCTTACCAACTGCTCGCCCCTGCCGTGGCCCGCCACCCGAGCAGGCCAGGGCCGCTCGGGTACGCCCACCCCGGTGCCAGCGCCGTCGTGGAGTCCCACCCCCTGGTGGAGGCTGCGGTCACCAGCCGGGTCGCCCGGGCCGCCCGAGGGTTCGTCACGCCGAAGGGGCGGACGGTGGCCGCCGACTCCATCCGCGCCATGCTCGACGGGCAGCCTGCCGAACTCGTCGACCGATGGGCCTCGTACGCCGCTGAACGGCTGGGTGTGCCCGTCATGCCCACGCCACCGGCACCTGCGACCACGACCCCGGACACCGCCGTCGACGCGCCGGCACCGGTGATGCTCAGCGGCGCTGCCGCCACGACTGGTCCTCCGGTGGAGAGCGTCGACGAACTCCTGCCTGTGCCAGCGGCGGACCCCGCACCAGATCCCCCCGTTGCCCGGCACGAGGCGGTCGTCGACGCCGAGCAGCCCGTCCAGCAGGCACCCGAGCAGCCCGTCCAGCAGGCACCTGAGCAGCTACATCTTGACTTCCCGGTCGCGGACGTCGCGGCCCCCAGCCGGGAGGCTGGAAACGACACGGACCCGGCTCCCGCTCGGATCGACGCTGAGAGCGATCCAGACCCGCAGGACGAGCCCGACGCCGGCGGCTCCCTACCGGATGACGTCGCCCTGGTCCTGCCCGACCCGTCACCGGATGAGCCGGAAGAGGTCCCGGAGCCGCTGGCCGGTGCGATCCCGGTGGAGGGCGTCGACGGCTACCACTACACGCGTGGAGACGACACCGTCACGACGGTCTACGGACCCGACAACACGGTGGTGGCCGTCGGGAAGTCGGCCGGCGGCGGCATCACGGCCGGCGAGGTTGATGGCGTTCGTATCACTGGCGCTGCCATCTACGGCACCCGCAGCTTCGCCGAACTCGCGGCCCGCCAGCACCAGGCCGCCAACCTGTCACAGGATCAGCGTGACCGGGTGTGGATCGAGTTCGTGCGTGACCCGACCGCGAAGGCGGGTCACGTCATCGTGGTGCATGGCACGGTCAAGGACGATCCTCTCGACGACCGCGCCACCAAGGACGCCGCCCGGTTCCTGTGGTCCGGCAAGAAGAAGGCGCGGGTCAGCGGCAGGAAGTGGACCGCGCGCACCGTGGACGACAGCCTCGCCCGTCTGCTGAGCGAGTTCGCGCGGCAAGGCAGAGCTGTCCTGGTCCGTCCCCCTGACGCGGGCCGCCCCGAGAGCGAAGCGTCCAGTCCTGCACCAGCCACCACCGAGCGGCAGCCGCAGGACCATCCGGAACCCGACCCGCACTCCTTGAGTGATGAGGACCTGGTTGCGGCCATCCGCAAAGCGGAGGGTCAGGTCGGGTATGGCATCCGCCGCGACGAGACGGCGGCTGACCGGGTCGATGCCTTGCAGAAGGTGCGGCGGGACCGGGTCCTCCGGCGCGTAGAGAACGCGCCAGAGGCCGCCGGCATGACCGACGACGAGCTTGCTGCGGAGAAGCGGTGGCTGACCGGGTCCTTCGCCAGTAGCGCGTTCAGTTTCGGGGACGGCGCGCGGACCGTACGCGCCCGGCGCGACGTTGTTCAGGGTGAGCAGCAGCGCCGAGAGGCGACCGTGCTGCTGGCGGGCCCGCCTGCCCAGAGCCTGGACGACGAAGCCCTCAACACGGTGTTCGGACAGACAAGCGGCCTGTGGGTCCGCATGAAGTCCAGCCACGAGCTGCATGACGTGCTCGAACAGCGCCGTGAGGATCTGCGTACGGAGCTGGCACTGCGCCGGATCCGGCACTACGAGCAACGGCCGGACGTCGCCGGCATGACCCTTGAGGACCTGGCGGCGGAGAGCGCGGAACTCTCCGGCTTCCGGGAGCCCGAGGCCCTCTTCCAGCGCAAAGACGTCAACCAGGCCCGCAAGGCCCGGCTGGCGGTCGTCGACACGGAGATGGACCGCCGGGAAGCAGCCCAGTTTCCCGATGAACTCGCCCGCGCCCAGCTGGAAGGCAGCCGCGCCGCTCGGGCGGTGATGATCGACGGGATGCCGCACGCGTACGGGGAAGTCGAACCGGTGCCTGGCAACGAGTCCCACTTCCAGGCCAAGGTCCGCTACACCACTCGGCTTGGCGAGTTCCCGTCCCGGGCCGCGGCCGTCGCCGCTCTGGTCCGCCACTACGACACGAACCCCGCCACCTACCCTCAGCGGACCTGGGGTGTTCCGCGTGATGTCGCGCTGCCGGTCGCCGTGCGCACTGAGCTGCTGGAGTGGCTGGAGCCTCGGGCGGACAGCAGCCCGGAATGGCGACACCTCGTGGAGATCTTGCGGCTGGTGCCGACCCGGCAGGCGGACCGAAACCCGCTGACCGGTGAGACAATGCAGACGTACCACTACTCGATCGAACAGGGTCTGCTCAGCGAGCTGGCCCGGGTCGGGGAACGGGTGACCGCAGACCTGCGGACGCGGTCGGCCAACCCCGAGCTTCCCAACAAGGACCGAGGGGCCGCCAAACGCCGTATCCCGGCGATGGGGGCCGCCCTGCACAACGTCCTCGGGCTACGTGACCGGCTGTCCGCCGATGGCATCAACACGGATCTGCGGGCGGTGGACCAGAGCCAGGTGGCGGCCCAACTCGCGGCGCTGGCCGGCGTCGACAACGACATTGAGGAAGGTGGCGGTGACAGTCAGCCAGTACAGCGTGATAGCGCGGGAGCACTGGAGCAGGTTCCGGCCCCGGGAACTGGCGGGGTTGCAGGACCCGGAGGCGTTCTTCGCCCGGATGGGCAGCCAGATCCAGCAGGCGGTGATCGACGCGCAGGAGGCGCTGGAGGAGACGCTGGAGCCGGAGACGGACTACCAGGCGCGGGTGGGTCAGCTGAACCAGATCCGGGCCACCGCGGAGCAGCAGGTGATGGCGCAGTTGCTGCCGCCGCCGGAGGACGACCAGGACCCGACGGTGCCGCCGAGCGCGCTCCGCAGCGGCCTGGACGAGATCAGCCGGGACCTGAACAGGATGTAGAGCCGTTCCGGCCCGATCCGGCTGACGTCCCGCGTGGTCCGCTGGCACGCGCGGCGGCGAACCTGGCAGCCATCAAGGTCCTGCACCGGTTGGAGCAGACACGCACGGGTGCCACCCACGACGATAAGCGGATCCTGGCCCGCTGGTCGGGCTGGGGATCGGTGCCCGTGGTGTTCCTCGAACAGCCGGACGAGAAGAACCCTGTCTATGGTCAGGGCGGGCAACGCGAGGGCCGATACGCCCAGGACCTGCGACGGTGGGAGGAATACTCACCCGTCCGCGACGAGCTGCGGGAACTGCTGGATCCGTTCGCGTGGGCCGCCGCTTCCCGCGCGGTCCTGTCGGCCCACTACACCCCGCAGGCCCTGGCCCAGGCCATGTGGGATGGCCTGGGCGCCTTCGGCTTCGACGGCGGTGAGGTCCTGGAGGCCGGCTGCGGGTCGGGAACGTTCTTCGGCACGGCCCCGGCCGGCGGCACGCTGCGGTTGACCGGCGTCGAGCTGGACCCGGTCACGGCCCGGATCGCCCAGTTCATCTACCCCGACGCGAACGTGCTGGTCGAGTCCTTCGCCGACACCGACGCCCCGGCTGGTGCCTTCGACGTGGCGATCGGGAACGTGCCGTTCGCGCAGGTGCCCTTCACCGAACGCCGGTACGGCGCGACGGGCCACAGCCTGCACAACGGGTTCCTCATCAAGGAACTGGCCCTGGTCCGGCCGGGTGGCCTGGTCATGGCCGTCACGTCCCGCTGGACGCTCGACGCCGAGGACACCGCCGCGCGCCGCCAGATGGCCCGCTACGGCGACCTGGTGGCCGCGTACCGGCTGCCTGCCGGGGTCTTCACCGACACGGGCACCAGCGTCGTCGTCGACGTCCTGGTCCTGCGACGCCGCGCCGAGGGGCAGGACCCTGCCGACCTGGCCTGGCTGGACGCGCCCAGCCGTGAGCTCAACGGCAGCACCCACAGCATCAACGCCTACTTCACCGCCCACCCGGAGCACGTCCTGGGCGAGCTGACCGCGGCGTCCGGCCCGTACGGGCCGGCGGTGACCGTCAAGGGCGACCCCGTGCGAGCCGTCGACGACCTGCGGGCCGCGTTGCGGCAGGCAGCCGAGCGGGCCACGGCCGACGGGCGCGGCTACGAGCCGCACCCTGACGGCCCCGACCGTAAGCCGCTGCACCTACAGACGGCTCGGGACAAGCACGCCAACGACTACACCGGTCGCCTCTACCTCGACGAGGACGGCCGGATCTGGCAGCACATCAACGGCAACGATCCTGTCGAAGCGGTCCCCTCCGACGGCAACACCGGGCAGTTGCTCGCGCTGATGCGGCTGCGTGACGTCGCCGCCGAGCTGAAGGAGCTGGACCGCACCGGAGACGAAGCTGACCGCGCGCAGCAGCTCCGGGCCCGGCTGCGGGAGCTGCACGCGGCCTACACCACGGCGCATGGTTCCCTGTCCCGCCCCCGGCAGACCCGCCTGTCGGCCGGGGCGGAGGTGCGCGAGCGCGCCAGAGCCGAGGGCCGGGAGGTCCGCGAGGACGAACGCACCCTGACCGCGTGGGGATGGTTCCGGGAGGACCCCGACGCCGCCACGGTGCTCGCGTTGGAGTCCTGGGACCGCAAGCACGACGTGCCGGTCCTGTCCGAAGTCCTCGCCCGGCGGCCGGGCGCCCGCAGCGGCCGGCTGGAACACACCGACGATCCGAAGACAGCCCTGACCGCCGTCATGGGCGCCACCGGCCAGGTCGACCTGGCCCGGATCGCCGAACTGCTCGGCACCACCCCCGACGAGGCTCGGCGTCGTCTGGGCACCGAGGTGTTCGACAATCCCGTCACCGGCCGTCTGGAACACGCCGGCAGCTACCTGTCCGGGGCGGTCCGCCTCAAGCTGGACGAGGCCCGCACCGCCGCCGCCAGGGACCCCGCCTACGCGGTGAACGTGGCGGCGCTGGAGACGGTGCAGCCCCGCGAGAAGCGCATCGGCCAGTTCACCCCGCAGCTCGGGGCGCACTGGATTCCCGCCCCGCTGGTGCAGGGTTTCCTGCGCCAGTACCTGGGTGATCCCACGCTGCGGGTCGACCACAACGAGCGGTACGGCTGGTCGCTGTACGCGGGCAAGGTGCCCGACGCCATCAACGCGCTCAAGGGCACCGAACGCCGCTCGGCCGTGCACATCGCACGCGCAATCCTCGGCCGCGGTTCCCTGGTCGTCGAAAACGCCCTGGCCGTGGGCGACAAGGTCGTCCACGAGGTAGACGAAGACGCCAGCCGCGCGGCCCGGCAGAAGGCCGACGCGATGCGCTCGGCGTTCGAGGAGTACCTGACCGCCGACAGCACCCGGGTCAAGGCCCTCACCGACGCCTACAACCGCGTGATGAACGGGCACGTCGTACGCAACTACGACGGCCTGGCCCCCACCCTCGCCGGCTTCACCGACCAACGCACACCACACCATCACCAGCTGTCGGGCGCCGCCCGGATGCAGTTCGAGCGGGGCGTGATCCTCGCCCACGAGGTCGGACTCGGCAAGACCACCACCATGATCATGGGCACCCAGGCGCTCACCGCATCCGGGCAGATCCACAAGCCCTTCGCGGTGGTGCAGCGCCACCTCGCGAAGCAGTGGCTCGACGAAGCCCAGTTCCTCTACCCCAACGCCGACATCCGCCTGATCACCAGCGACCTGCTCTCCGGCGACGACCGCCGCCGCACCCTGGAGTGGCTGCGCTCCAACACCCCAGACCTCACGATCTTCACCGAGGGCGCGTTCACGTCGGTGAAGATGAGCCCCGAGTACCAGGAGTGGTACGAGTTCCAAGAGGTCGACAGCCTGCGCGAGCAGATCCTGCGCGAGCGCGGCGTCCCCGAGAACGGTCTCGCCGTGATGAAGCTCGAACAGCGGCTGGCCACCCTGGAAGCCCGGCTCCGGCGCAACGCTGCCCCGATGCGTACCCCCGGCGAGCTGTACTGGGAAGACCTCGGCTTCGACTACGCCACCATCGACGAACTCCACCGGTTCAAGGGGGTGGGTTTCCGGTCGAAGGAAGCCGGCGGCGACACCGCGAAGATCCGCGCGGTCGACCTGCACCAGAAGCTCACCTGGATGCACCAACGCGCGGACCAGGAAGGTGGGCGGCCGACCGTCACCGGCGGCACCGGCACCCCCCTCACCAACTCGATCGCCGAGCAGTACACGATGCTCGCGCTCATCTCGCCCTGGGTGCTGCGCGCGTACGGGGTCGCCGGCCCGGACCTGTGGGCAGACACCTTCGGCCAGAAGGTCCAACGCGTCGAGATGGCCCCGGACGGATCCGGGCTGAAGGTCGTCGAGCGGTTCTCCCGCTTCATCAGCAAGAGCGCGATGAAGACCATGTGGGGGCTGACCACCGACACCAAGACCGCCGACGACGTCGGCATCACACGTCCCACCGTGTCAGCCGGCGGCCCCCAGCTGCACCTCATCGACCCCAACCCCGACCAGCAGGCCCGACTGAAGACGCTCGTCGCCCGCGGCGCGGCCATCCACGCCGGCGCGGTGACCCGCATCGAGGACAACATGCTGGCCGTGGCCAACGCGGGCCGCGCCATCGCCTGCGACGCGCGCCTGCTGGACCCGGCCGCGCCGCCCGGCGGGAAACTCGCCGCCGTCGCCGACTGGTTCGCCGACCGGTACCACGCCAACAAGGACCGCGTCTACGCGGTCTCCACCAGCGACCCCACCCCCCACCCGGTCCCCGGTGCTCTACTGATCGGCTTCCTGAACCAGGGCACCCCTCGGGGCCACAACCAGGGCAACTTCAACGCGTACGGCGAGCTGCGGGACCTGTGCGTGGCACGTGATGTTCCCGCCGACAAGATCGCCTTCGTCCAGGACCACAACCACAACCCCGAACAGCTCGCCGAGCTGTTCCGCAAGTGCCGCGAAGGTGAAGTCGCCATCATCCTGGCCAGCACCGACACCATGGGCACCGGCGCCAACATCCAGAACCGGGCGCTGGCCCTGGCGCACATCGACCTTGACTGGACACCGGCGGGCATCGAGCAGCGCAACGGCCGGCTCGTCCGCTACGGCAACCAGAACACCGAGGTGGAGATCGGCATCTTCGCCCTGCGGGGCAGCATGGACTCCTGGCAAGCCGGACTGCTCGCCTCCAAGGCCGAGGGACTGCGCGACGTCCAACGTCCCGAAGTCGGCGACGACACCGGCGACACCGTCCAGGAGATCGGTGACACCGACTGGGACTACGCCACCATGCAGGCCGAGATCGGCGGCAACCCGTACATGGGGCAGCTTCTGAAGGCACGCCTGCACCTCGCCGGCCTGGAATCCGACCGCCGTAACCAGGCCGCCGACCGGCTCCGGCAAACCGAACTGCTCGCTGAGAAGCAAGCCGAACTAACCGCCACCCGCGCCGCGATCGACCGACGCGAGGAGGTCATGCCATCGATCACGCCCGTACGTGGTGACGACTTCACCATCAAGATCGGAGACACCACGTACGGGCAGCGCAAGGACGCGGGCCCGGTCCTGCGGCGCGCGGTCACCGCCACCCTCATGCAGCACCAGACACCCGGCACCGGCGCCTGGCGCACGCTCGGCCGATTCGGCGGAATACCGATCGCCGCCCGACCGGAGATGACCGACGACGGGCAGCTCCAGGTCCAGGTCGGCTTCCCCGACCTACGCCACAGCGACGCCACCTACACCGTCAACGACCTCACCGGCGACAAGATCGGCGGCACCATGCTGCTGAGACTCGCCACCGCGCTGGAAAAGGCCCCAGACCACCAATCACTCGACCGCCAGCGGCTACCCGAACTGGAAACCGAGATCACCCTGCTCACGCAACAGCAGGAAGCCGCGGACTTCACCGACCGCATCGAACACGCCCGCCAACGCGCCAACCTCCTCGACGACGTGGTCGCCACCATCGCCGAACGCGACACCGTCCCCGAGCTCAACGACGGTGACCTCGACCCCGAGAAGTACCCCACCGCCGAAGTACGGCAGCAGGTGATCGCCCGACGCGTCACCGAACGCCAACCGCTGCAAGCCAAGGTTGACCAGGCGATACAGAACCTGAACGACTTCGACCGCGACCACCCCGCGTCCGACAGCGCGCCACCGGACGACTCCAGCACGGCGGAGCCGAGCAGCGACATCACCGAAGCCACCCCACAGCCACCCGCTCCGGCCGGTCACGCCGCTGACGGCACACGACCCGACTGGATGACCCCCGCCCGCCATTCGCAGCTCGTCAAAGCCATCACCGACTACGCGCCCCGGCACACCGCCGCCAACACCAACGGCGTCCTCAACTCGCCCGCCCGCTACGTGGCCGAGGTCCACGCCCCCGGAGGCGCGACCCGCGAAGAGTGGAACTGGATCGCCGACTACATCCGCCAGCACCCACAGGTACGCGAGGGCAAGCCCCTCACCGACGACGAACTCGCCGCCCGCGACCGCGCCGCCTCCACCGCACTGTCCCAGCGCGCGATGCAGGCCCTCCAAGCCGGCGACCACGCCACCACGTTCGCCATCATCGACCAAGCCGAACCGCTCTACGGCCACATCGAACCCTGGGACAAGTACCGCACCGCCATCCAGGAAGACATCGCGCGCCAGCAGACCGGTACGCCCGCCGACCCGCAACCCACGCCTGCACCCCGCTCGGCTGCCGCCGAAAACGCGGCCATCGTCGCCCAGGCGTTCCGCCCCGTCAGCCCGAGCCCAGCGCCACCGCCATCAGCGGCAACCACCGCTGCACCAGCTACGGTTCGCGGCGCCCACCCCACCCGACCGGAGCACGACAACGCCCGCTAGCGCGCTCCAGCCCAGAGCAGGTGCTGCCGCGCCGCTTCCGGTCCTCGCGCCGTGGCCGGCGCTGCGGTCCGGGTCGGCTTGCCACTGGTCTGGACTCTGGCCATGTCCGTGCCGGTCGGCCACAACCGGCTGCGGCCCCTCACCGAAAGGTGAGGGGCCGCGTCGTGGTCACCGGTCCATTTCCTCCGTGCCGAGATCGAGCGTCTTGGTCGTGCCGGTGAGTGCCTTGGTCACCTTGACCGCCTGCGTCTTGATGACTCGGGCCCTGCTGCCGGGGTGATCGCGCTCGACGATGTCGGCGTACAGGTGGGCGGCGGCCGGGCTCCTGGTGGTCTCCCAGTGGAGACCGTGGATGTGGTTCCAGCCGTTGCCGGAGTGCTGAATCTCGACGTGGTACCGGTCGGCGCGCTGGGTGATGACGACGTCTCCGGTGGCCATGTGGACCTCCCTGTTGAGTTTTCAACGCCTTGCTTATGTAGACCAGCCTACACGAGCACTGTAGAGCCGTCTACATTTGGTTGCGAGCATGGTCATAGGCGCGGCGGGCCTCCACACACACCGGACAGTGGCAGCCGTCGTCGTAGCCCTGCCGCCCATGCCTGACCACGTCCCGCTTCCCGAAGCGCACCTCGGCGCGGCGCTGCGCCATGTAGTCCCGACGCCGTTGCCGAATCGCCTCCCAGTCCGTGCTGCCGGCACGCCCGCGTCGGTACGACGTGCGGGGGGCGTCGGTGCGTCCCGCCCTGACGATCCGGGCGACCTCCGCGACGTCGATGCGGGCGGCATCCGCGACGTCCGCCCTGGACGCGCCCGCGTCCAGGGCGTCGAGCAGCGCATGGTCGCGGCGCCAGCGCTGCCGGGCGTACCGCTGCTCCCGGTACTCGGCCTCCACGGTGGCCACGCCCACGGCCTGCTCGTCACCGGGCGGCCCCGTGTGTGGGCGGACCTTGAGGATCACCCTCACGCCGGCCGTACTGAGATGGGCCACCTGGGCGATCGTGGTGACGCCGACGCCGCCCGCTCGGGCGGCGCGGATGGTGCGGTCCCGCTCAGCGTGGGCGGCGTCGCGCCGGTCGCGGGCTTTCGCCAGCTCGTGGGCCTGCCGTCGCAACTTCGCCAGCGCGTCCGCGTTCTTCACCGTTCGCCGAGCGCCTTCAGCAGGCTCATCCGGTCGATGCCGACCGCCCGTGCTGCCTGGGACTTTCCCTTGCCGCCCGCGTCGGCGACGAGCATCGTGGCGATCTGCGCCGACGCGGCGAACGCCTCCCGCTCCCGCCGCCGCGCCTCGATCAGCGTCCGGTGGGCGCCCTCCGGCGTGGTCTCGCCGAGAATGTACTGGACGGCGGCAGACATGGCGGCGTCCCGTTCGGACTGCTCGTCGGGGTCGGGGTACCGCTCGGCGATGATGCGCGCTTCCTCGGCGAACCGCTCGATCTGCTCGGCGGACAGGTCGCTGGCGGCCGGGCCTAGCCAGGCCATCAGTTCGTGCTGCTGCATGGCGTTCGTCATGTAGAGCAGTCTACACAGGCGGCGTAGATGCGTCTACATTCTCGGCTACCGGCCGGTACGAGCCGAGGTCCCCGCCTTCACGGCTTCACTGCGGGTCCGCGGGTCCAGGACACGAATCGCTCGTGCAGTTCGGCGGGCGGGGTGGTCGGCATCTCCGTCAGGGCGACGATCAGCAGAGACCCCATGTAGATGGACAGGCCGACCCAGTCGCCGGGGTACGTCTCGGCGAGGCGGGTGCGCGCTGGCGAGCAGGGCCACCCGACCTCGCCGACGCACGTCCGGCACGTCCAGGAAGGGTCCGGCTGGTGCGGGTTGCCGTCGAGCCGGACCGCGATGGCTTGAACGGCTCGCGAGACGTGAGCGGGGCGTTCGGTGGCGTTCACTCGTCGACCCCGATCTCGGGGTGCGCGGTGCGGGCGGCCTGGCCACGGGTGAGCAGCGCCGGCCCGCACGGGACGATGTCGGTGGCGCCAGGGACGGCGGCGATCCCGCTGATTCGCTCGCGCGCACGCTGGTGGCCGTCCTCGCCGTCACCCAGGGCCGGACGGTACTCCGGGGTCGGGTCGAGCTGCGTGGTGCGCTGGCGCCGGTTTCGGCGGAGCATGTGCGGCACCTCCCGGGCGGCAACCCGGGTGGAGGCGCGGCGAGTTGGCCCCCCTTTGGCACAAGCCGCCGCGCCCCCGCCCGGAGGGTCGCGGCGCCGTGAAGCACGGGGGCACATCACGGAGCCGCGACCCGGCTGGGCGGCGCGACCGCACCGTTCGGGTGCTGGGGTGCAGCCGCGCCCGCTCTGACGTGGGAACGCTCAGTAACCGCTCTCCCACGCTCTGAGCTTGACCCAGCTCACAGCGTTATCCCAGACGCGCCACGCACCACTTGCGACAGATCATCGACGCAACTACGGCGTGATGCGGTAGTTACGCAACGCCACCAACGAGAGACATCAGTTCGGCTTGCTCAGCGGATGCCGCCCGGCGCCGGGTGTCGATCAACTCCGTCACGATGTCCCGCGCGTACGGCTGCTGCCGCAGCCACGGCGCGGCGGTGTCGCGCAATTCGAGCAGCACGCCCGTCGCGGCGGAGTGCTGGCCAGTCTGGACGTACGACCATGCGACGTCCAGGCGGTGCCGCTGGCGACTGGACGGGGTGACCTGCGGGAATCGGGTCACCTCTTCGGCGAGGGTCAACGCCCGGCCGGGCTGGCCGGCGATGACGGCCGACTCCACCCGCATCAGGTGCACACCCTCGGGCGAGAAGTCGTTGCCGATGAGGTCGGCGTGCGGGTGGCGCTGGTTACCGAGCCGCAGCGCCCCGGCGGCGGCCAGGTCGAGAATCTCGGAGGCTTCGTCACGGCGGGCGTCGCGGACTGCGGCGGCGGCGGCCTTAAGGAGCAGTTGACCCCACCCGGCGAGTTCCGCCGGGGTCGCGGTCGACAGTCTCGGCTCCACCTGGTCGGCGGTCCGCAGCGCGAGGGTCTTGGCGTCGGCGAACCGCCCTACCCGCAGCAGCAGCCAGCACATCGGGGCGACGGCTTCGGTGCCGGCCACCCGGTCGCCGCTGTCGCGGGCGTAGCGCAGGGCACCGTCGAGGGCGACGTGCGCGAGGTCGACCTGACGCAGTTGGATGAGCAGCCGGCCGGCGAGGGAGTACGCACGCGACGCCAGAACGTGCGCGGCGAGCTGCTCGTCGGCGTCGACGACGTCGACCAGGGCGCGGGCCTGCGCCAGCAGGCCAGGGACCGCGGCGAGGGTGGCCGCGAAGTCATTGCGGTGGTAGACGGCGTTCGCGGCGCGCACGGCCGCGGTGACGCCGGCGACCGTCGGCGCGGGCCCGGCCGGGTCGAGGTCGAGAGGCTGCCCGTCGAGGCCGCGCACGGGGGTCAGCGCCCGGCGCACACCGATCAGGCCGACCGGCTCGGCGTCGGGTTCCCGCCGGTCCACCGCTCCGGCGGCGTCACCGAGCAACGCGCCGGTGCTGGTGTGCAGAGCTGCGGCGAGCGCGGACAGGGTGGCCAGACTGGCCGAATCGCGTCGGCGCTGCTCCAGGTCACGAATGGTGGACACGCTGACGCCGGAAGCATCGCGCAGCGCTTCCTGACTCATGCCTGACGCCTTACGGATGCGTTTGAGGTTCTGGCCGATCGTCGGCTGCTCCATGGTCGTCTCCCAGGTAGCGGACTGGGGATGGCGGCCCGCCGACCGCTACAACCGGCGGGCCTGCCTCTTCGCACGCTACTCCGGTCACTGGAATCGGCCCTCGTCGTTGCGGCTAGCCACCTCGCCCGGCGTGGCGCGCGGCACGTTGGCAGGGCGCGATCCGTGAGAACCCACGTTCACAATTCCACGCACTGACGTTCATAAATGTCAGCGATGCTCGGAGACGCCCCCCTCTGAGCACCAGGAGACAGCGTGCGACACCGCACACGAGCCATCCTCGGGACGCTGCTCGCGGCGACCCTTCCCCTGCTCATCGCCGCTCCGGCCCAGGGGGCCACCCCCAGCGAGCCGGCCCCACAGTCCACCGCCACCTTTACCGCCACCACCAGCGCCGAGGCCACCGCCGCCGGCCTGCGCCTCACCGTCGACGCGACGGGCGCCTGGAGCGTCGAGTCCGCACCGGCCCCGGACCACGTCGGCGTCCACTACCCGGCGTCCTACTGTTCCGGCACCTTCCTCGGCCCCCGGATGCTCAGCACCTACACGCTGGAGTTCGGCGGGCAGCAGACGTGCGACAACCCGAAGGACTGGGCCCACGGCATCACCGTCGAGTTGCAGAGCACCTGCTCCGACATCTGGTGCATCATCTTCGACCCCGAGGGTGAGGTCGGCTCCGGCCTACGCATGCAGCGGGTCGTGTCGGCCTCCGGCGGTCTGGGCTGCGACAACACCGACCGCCGCAAGTACCGCAACGTCGCCGACGTGTACGCCCGCAACATCTACATCGGCGCCGTCGTCGGAACCTACGAGCCGATCCTGCGCTGCTCGATGTGACCCACCCGGGCACCAGCAGGTGGCTATGGTGGCCCTCATGACGGTCACCGGTCCCCGCCTGCTGGTCCCGCCGGCCATGCTCGGCCGAAGCGTCGGACTCGCCGTGCTGCACTGGGGCGTGATCGACGGACCACACGGCCTGTCGCTCGTGATCGAAGTCGTCGACGAAGAGCACACCGGCAGCCTCAACGAGGGCCAGTGGAAGGATCCCAGCGTCGACGTGGTGCAGATCTACGCCACCACCGGCACCAGCGAGCCGATCCACCCGAAAGTCATCGCCCGCACCTCGGGCCCGAGCTGGCAGCGATGGACCGTCACCTTCGGCCGCTACGACCGGCCCGCCCGCGTCGACCTGGACCAGGCAAGGATCGTCGTCAACGCGCGACCGATCAGCCTGGAAGCCAGGATCGACCTCGCCCCCGAGGGGTGAGCCGCTCTCACCAGCGCTGTATCTGGGGGGCCGGCACCCCACCAACAACGAAGCGGCCCTGCTCGCCCCTCCAGTGGGCGGGCAGGGCCGCTTCTTCGTGTCGCATGGGTCTACCGGCTGGGCGAGTCGAGACCCGCCTCCACGGCTTTCACCGCAGGTACTTGCCCGGCCGCGTTGCTGCTGGCCTTCGCCGCCGCTACGGCGTCCCGGGTCGTGACGGGATACGCCTGCGCGGCCGTCGCTGCCGGGCCGTTGCTGGTCTCGGTGCTCGTCGCTGCCCGTTCCTCGGCTGAGAGCACCTCCGGACCGAACGGGTCGGCGTGGGCCGCCTGGTGCTCGACGGTCTCCTGGCCACGGTCTCTTCGTACCGTGCCGAGGTCGATGCGTCCGTCGAGCTGGTCCTGCACCACCCGGCACGCAAACGCCCCAGGGGTTCGAGCCCGATCGACGAAGTTGGGCACACCGCGCAGCAACTGCTGCACGTCGTGGCCAGCTTGCTGCGCCTGGTCCAGCGTGTACGCCAGAGCACCCCACGCCTCGCACCCGAGCACCCGCTCGGCCCGCTGCCCAGACGGCCACGCCCGGCGCACCTCGGCAGCCATCCGCTCCTGCCTGTCCCGCACCGCCTCGGCGGACATCGCCGGCCGCCGTACCCGGTCCGTGGCCTCACGGACGGCCCGGTCGACGGCGTCGGACAGCACCTCGATGTCGTCCGGCTCTCGCACCGGTTCGGGCTTCTCGGCCGCTCGGCCGGCCCGCTTGGCGAGCTGGTCGACGACTGTCTGCCGGGCCTGCTGCGCTCGGGGGTCGACGTGCTGCCACGTCGACGCGGCCCGCCACACCCGCGCGATGTCCTCCGTCCCCGCGGTGCGCCACCACGCCGGCCGCATCGCCGGCCGCCACACCGCCGCGTCGGCCTGCTGTGCCGCGCGAGCCTGCGCGCGAATCTGTCGGGCCTGCTCCTCGCTGGCCCGCGCGGCGCGTTGCAGCTGCGCGATACGCGCGTCGATGAGCACCTGGGCCAGTTGGCCGGCGGCCTGGATCGCGGCGGTCATCGCCGCAGTGGCCCGCTGGTGGATCTCGGCCATCTCGTTGTCAGCCACTACCGTCCCCCGTCTCTCATCGCTGCGTCTGCTGATCCACCGCCGGATCGACGCGGGCCCGGGCCCGTGCCGCATCCGGCTCCTTCCGCGCCACGCGCGGGCCCGGAACGTCCCGCTCGACGTGCACCGCGCCCTGCGCGAGCAACGGCATCAGGTGCGCCGCCGCCCTGGCCGCCGCGCCGGCCGCGTGCGCCTGCTGCTCGGCCGCGCGCAGCTCGGCCAACGCCACCACCAACCGGGCCGCCTGCACGACCACGGCGAGCAGCACCGCCGCCTCACCGCCGTCACGGGCGGGTCCGGTGACCATCAGCGCGTTGGCAACCCGGCCCAGCTCGGCGGCGATCGTCGATGCCGCCGGTGCCGGCGCGCGACGCGGTGGCGCCGCAGCGCGGGCCAGTGCGTCAGCCGCCCGCGTCACCGGGCCCCGCCCGGACGGCTCGGTCACGGCCGCGACCCGCGCCAGCAGTTCGGCGCTGGCCCGGGCTGCCGCCGGCCACTGCGGCGAGCCCGGCGCGACGCCGGCCAGCCGCCCGCTGATCGCCTCCAGGGCGGCGGCCGACGACCGCCACACCGCCATCCGGTCCTCACCGCGCAGGGTGGTCGATTCTGCGGAATCCGCCGTCTTCCACTGCGCTGCCGACGGCGGCGGCGCGTCGGGCCACCGCTTGCGGATCTGGGTCAGGCTCAGGTCGCCGTCCAGGCTGCGACCGGCATACCAGCGCGGCTTATCGGCACCGGTAGGTCGTAGCGCCACGGCGTATCCGACCACCTGGTCCCGGTCGGTCGCCGCGGTGCGCGCAGCGACCAGCAGACCGGCACCCTTCATCCGCGCGACCCACTCGGCCTCGCTGGTGGCGCCGGCAAGCGCGGCCCGGACCTGGCGGCGCAGCAGTTCCCGGTCCGGCGCCTGGTCGACGCGCCGGGCCCGCTCGACCTCGGGCCGGGTCAGCTCCGGCCGCCGGGTCGCGCCGGCCCGGCCGGGTGTCCACTTGCCCAGTCCGAACTCGTCCTCGATGAGGTCGGCGACCTGCTGGCTGCGCCGCTTGTCCTGCCGCAGCCACACCGGGGCCCCGTCCTCGGTGGCGAGGGTGACGACCAGGTGCACATGGTCGTTGCCCTTCGCCGACAGCCCGTGCCGCACCGCGATCCACCGGCACCCGGCCCGCTCGGCGTCACCGTTGAAGCCCATCTCGGCCACGAACCGGCCCGCGATGCGACCCCACGTCGCGTCGTCGAGCTGGCCCTCGTGGGCCGGCAGGCTCAGCGAGCACTGCCACACGTACTGCTTCACTCCGCGCTCACCGGCGGCGATCTGCGGCGCGTCCAACCGCGCCGCCAGCTCGTCCAGCGACCATCGCTCGCCGTCGCGGTCGTGCCGGTCGGGAGCCAGCAGCGCCACGTCGTCGTACCCGGCGACCAGGTGCGGGTTGACGTGCTCCTCAACCTTCCCCGGACCCCACAGGTACTCCAACAGGCCCCGGACCCGAGCGCCGTAGGTGACCTTCGGAATCATCAGCGCCGGCCGGTCTGGGCGGCAGCAATCGCAGTCACCAGCTCGTCGACGCGGGCCGCGACCCGCGCCAGGTACGCCGCCGTGGCGGCCAGGTCCCCGGCCGGTTCCCCGGTGGAGTGCAGCCGCGCCACCGCCTGGTTGAGGTTGTGCGCCGCGCCCCGAACTTGCCGGTGCGTACCCATCAACTCGACCAGCAGCGGGCTTGCCTCGGCACCGCCACCGCGTTCGGCCGCAGTGGGCACCAGCGGCGCAGTACCGACCTCAGCGAGGTACGCGGCCACCGCCAGCCGCGCCGCCGCCGCATTCGCCGAGACTGTCAGGTACTCCTCGTCGGAGAACCGCACCGTCACATGACGGCGGCGGGGCTCGGCGTTGTGACGACGTCGGCGAGACCGCGTCGCGCCGAAGTGCACCACGCCGACATGGGGCTCGTCGGTCATCTTCCGGCCTTCCTCTGGAACGTAGTGACCGCCCCGGCAGGGGCCAGTTCGCGCACCGGCATCCCGGCCTCCGAACTAAAAGAACCTCTTTTTCTCCAACTTGCTCCGACGAGGTCCACGAAGTCGGAGCGTCGCGCTTGCGCGACATGGCCGCGTGGTCGCGGACCCGAGCACACCTGACGGCGCGCACCACGAGACAACCTCGTGGCAGCCCGGCACGGCCGGTCGTCAGCGGCCATCCGCGACGACGCGACGCGACACCGGACGACGTGCCGGCGGCACGTCCGTGCCCCTGGTCGACGTCCCCGTCGGGCCCCGACAGCGTCTCCGGCGGCCACCAGGGACGGCGCAAGGGCGGGCCCGCATGGATCGATCTTGGCGGCTAGGCTCGGCGTCCACAGCCACCAGACCGCAGCATCCAGGGGGATCCCATGGCCGAACAGTCCGCCAAGGCCGTCCGCACCGAAACCGAGAAGGCCGCGCTGCAACTGCTGCGCGAGCGCGCGGCCCTGGTCGGCGAGGCCGCTACCGCCCGGCACGACCGCGACCAGCTCGTCGACGCGCTGCGCGAGGCCAACGCCCGCTACGCCACCCGATACGCCGACGCCCTCGCCGGCGGCTGGAGCGCCGACGAACTGGCCAAGCTCGGCCTGGACGCACCGGAGTCGTCGACCACGTCCAGGCGCCGCCGCCCACCCCGGCAGGCGCAGCCCGCGCAGAGTCAGCCCGACGAGGTGGTGACGCCGGCCGACGTGCCGGCGCAGACGTAGCGGCCCTACCCACGTCACGGTGACGGCCTCCCCTGCTGCGTCGGGGGCGGCCGTCACCGTGTGGGCGCCGGTCACGACCTGGTCCCCAACGGCACGCCGCGGGCCCGCATCCACGGCTCCGGGTCGACCGCGTTGCTGCTGTTGGCGTGGTACGGGCCAGGGCGCACGCCGACGTGCACTTCGAAGTGCAGGTGCGGCCCGGAGCTGCCGCCCGAGTTGCCGACGTGTCCGATGACCGCTCCGGCCGCGACGCGCTGACCGATCGACACCTCGGGCCGCTCGATCATGTGGCAGTAGCGGGTCACGACGTTGCCCGCGTGGCGGATGTCGACGTACCAGCCGCAGCCACGCGCACCGGTGTGCCCGTCACGGTCGCAGGTGGTGTGCCAGTCGCACTTGACCTGCTCCACCACCCCCGCAGACGCGGCGCGGATCGGGTCACCCCGCACGTCGGAGGTCGACATGTCGACGCCCGCGTGCAAGCGGCCGTTGCGCTGACCGAACGGGCTGGTGACCACCGCCCGGATCGGCTGCACCCACCCGCCCGGACCGACCGGCACCGGCCCCAGGTCGTCGATGCCGCACGGGGCTGTCGGCGCACCACCGCCGATGTCGTCGATGCTCGGCAAACCGAGCACCCGCGCGGCGAGCTGCTCCGCGTCGGGCTCCCACTTCTGGTACGCCTCCGGCAGGCCCGAACGCTGCACCGCCTGCGCGGCATCGGTCAGCCGCATCCGCTGCCACCCGTCGACCCGCAGCAACGCCTCGTAGAACTTCCCGGCCGCGTAGGTGGGCGTCATCCGATCCCGCACACTGCCCCACCCCGGACGCTGCTGGAACAGCCCGACCGAGTCGTGATCGCGGCCCACACCCTCGTGCGGAAGCGACAGCGACTCGGGCACCGTCGAGTTGGCGAGGTTGCGCAGGGTGGACTCCTGCATCGCGGTAGCCAGCGCAATGACGTACCCACGCGGCGGCACCTGACGCTGGCGTCCAACCGCCACGATCGTCGCCGCGTGCGTGCTCTGGGCACTGTCCCACCCGCCGCCACCCGGCACCGGTGACACGCCAGGTAGCGACGGCACCTCGCACGCCGCCGCCTCAGCCTGCGCCTGGCCGAACAGCACCAGGGGCAGGCCCACCGTCCCACCGCACACCAGCATCACCACGGCGGCCACCGCCGCGATCAACGCGACCGGTCGCCGCGTCACTGGACTGCCCGGACGAAGTCGTTGCCGGTAACCATCCACCGCCCGTTCACAGCGGCGAGAGTGACGGTCAGCGTGCCGGCGTCGGTCTCCACCTCGTACACCGCCGCCCCAGCCTTCGGCGCCCGCTTCACGGCCGGCCGGCCCGTCACCTGGGTCGCCGGAACCTGCGCCGGGTCGACGGTACGCAGCGCGCGAGCGAAGCCCTGCTCGCAGTGCGGCGCGACCCCCTGCCACCACACGTCAGCCGACAGATCCGGCCGCGCCCACGCCACCGCGAACGCCGCCGCCACCCTCGGCGCCTGAGCCGCCGGCGGCAGCGCGGCCGGCGCACGCTCGTCGCCGTGGTCGTCGCTGCCCGGCGCCTCACCGGTCGACGTCGGCGACACCTCGACCGCGCCGGCCGTCGGATACACCGGGCCGCTGCGGTCCGGTGCTGGCGTGCCCGACTCGGCCGCCGCGCCGCACCCTCCCAACGCCACAGCCGACACCGCAGCGCTCAGCACCGCCCGAACCAGCCACCCAGCCCCATTGATGCGCGCGGATGCGCCCCCTCTGCGTGCCATATGACGCCTCCCCCGTACTGCCATTCGCGTCCCTGTCGCGGCAGAGCAATCACCATAGATCCACTGAGAAACACGGTGCTACTGTCGGCTACTCGTCGGTGACCTTGACACACGGGGGAGGCATCGCATGACGGGGAGTGTCTGCGCGCGACAGGAACGACGGCGGTGAAAACAAGCGTTGTCGCCGCGCACCGCACGCGCCTCGGAACCGCGCCGCCGCTGCCATCCGCGGTGATTCCAGCGAATCTCCAGAAGCCATGGCCGCCGATCTGGTGGGTCGGGTGCCACGGTGGTGCCGGCACGAGCACCCTGGCCCGACTCGTCAACGTCGGAGCGGATTTCGGGCGGGCTTGGCCACTGACGACACCAGCAATGCCACCCGCCCAGGTGGTGCTGGTCTGCCGACTGTCCGCCCACGGCATGTGGGCGGCCACCGGCGCCATCGAGCAGTGGCGTCGCCGCGCGGGCATGTCCGGCACGACGACGGTGCTGGGCGTGGTCGCCGTCGCCGCCAGCCCACGCCGGCCGCCGCGTATCGCCACCGAACGACTGCACCTGCTCAGCGGGTGGGCGCCACGGGTGTGGCGCGTCGGCTGGGTCGACGCGCTCCTGGCCGCCGACGACCCGCGTGACGTCGGCACCCCTCCCGACGTCGACGCGCTACGCCACGCACTGACGCAGACGACGCACACAACCCCGAGAGAGACACGATGACGCTCACAGACCTCCAACCCCTCCTGGAGCAACTCCTGGCCGCCCCCACCCCCGCGCCTGGCGGCGGGGTACCGAACCCCGGCGGCGGTGTGGCGCCCCCCGGGGTGGTGTCGACCAACGTCCTGGAAATCCTCCAGTGGATCGCCTGGTTCGCCACGGCGGCGTGCGTCGGTGGGATCCTCTACAGCGCGGCGAAGATGGCCCTGGCGCACCGCCGTGGTGATGACACCAACGTCGCCCAGCTCGGCTGGGTGTTCGCCGGCTGCCTCCTAATCGGCAGCGCATCCGCCATCGTCGGGGCCCTGATCGTCTAGCCGGGAGGCCCTCATGTCACGCTCCGACTTCGCCGGGCGCCCGCCCTGGACGCGGCCCGGATTCCTCGCCGCCGCAGCACTACTCCTGGCCGTCATCATCGTCGGGGTCCTGGTCGCGGTGTTCGCCACCGCCGACAGCAGCCCCGACATCGCCGGCCCTCCACCACCTGTGAGTCCGACCCCGCAGGACAGCGATGTCGCGCAGGCGCTACCCACGGCGGTGCCGACCACCGCGCCCGCCGAGGTGCGTTGGGAACTCGTCGGTCCGCTCACCGTTCCGGTCAGCGCCACCGCCGGCCCGAAGCAGAGCACCGCGACCACCGCGTCCGGCTTCACCCGAACCCCAGAAGGGGCCCTGATCGCGGCGGCGCAGCTCACCATGAGAGCCAGCCACACCCTCGGACCGGACTACTGGCAGCCCACCATCGAGCGTCAGTTCGTGGCCAGCGCCGACCGGGACCGACTGCTCGCCGAGTACCGCGCCACCGACAGCGGCCCCGCCGATCCTGGCGCGGTCAGTCGCATCGCCGGCTTCTCCTACCAGTCGTACACGCCCGACACCGCCGTGATCGGGCTGGTGCTGCGCGCACCGTCGGCCGGCACCCCCCGCTACCACGTGCTGTCGCTGACCCTGCTCTGGCGCGACGGCGACTGGCGCATGCAGGCCCCACCCGGCGGGGCGTGGGTCTCCATCAACCGCGTCACCAGTGACCTCACCGGGGTCGTCGAGTGGGGGCCACGGTAGTGCCGGACGACTGCCCCATCGTCAACCCTGTCTGCGTCCCAGGCCACGTCCTGGACACCACCGCCGGCCGGTTCCTCGACGAGCTGTCCGAGCAGGCGTCCGAGGCCGCCGCCGAAATGCTCAAAGCCCTGGTCGCCGGATGGTTGTCCATCCCCACCCCGCAGGTATCCCAGGGCTCCTGCCACACCAACGCATCCGGCAAGCTCGTCTGCGACGGCACCGTCGACTACCTCAGCGCCTACACCAACTGGGCGGTCGCCGCGCTCGCGGTGGGCGCGGTCCTCATCGGCGCGATCCGGCTCGCCTGGGAACGCAACGGCCGCGAGGCCGGCACCCTGGCCAAGGGCCTGGTAACCATGGTCGTGCTCGCCGGCGCCGGCGTTCCCGCCGTGCAACTGCTCATCGGTATCGGCGACAGCTACTCCGACTGGATCCTCAGAGCCGCCGCCGACGGTGACCTCGGCGGGCGACTGCGTGCCCTCGCACCGGCCGCCGCCACCAGTGGGCTAGCCCCCCTGATGGTGATGGGCATTTCGACCATGATGTTCCTGGCCACCCTGGTGCAGCTTCTGCTGCTGCTGGCCCGAGGTGCCGGCCTGGTGCTGCTGGCCGGGCTGCTTCCGCTGGCCGCCGCGTCGGGCGTCGCCGGGTCCGGCCGCGCGATCCGCGACCGGTACCTCACCTGGCTGCTCGCCCTGGTGCTCTACAAGCCGGCGGCGGCCACCATCTACGCCGCGGTGTTCTGGATGCTCGGCAAGGGCCAAGACCTCACGACCCTGCTCACCGGCCTGGTCATGCTCTGCATGGCCATCGTCGCGCTACCGGCCCTCATGCGACTGATCGCCCCCGCCGTGTCGGTGCTCTCCTCCGGCGGCTCCGGCGGTGCGGCCGTCGCGGCGACGTCGGCGGCCGGGCAGGTCGCCTCGGGCGCGATCCGGCTCAACGCCAGCAGCGGCGCAAGCGGCGGCGGCCCCGGAGCGCGAACCGGTGGCAGTGATCCTGGCCGGCCCGGCGGCGCCACCCCATCATCCCCGATACCAGCGCCCCGCCCCTCCGGTGGAAGCGCCAGGACCAGCGCGGCGACCCCAGTGCCTGCCGGCTCGTCGACGGCCACGACCGCCCCGACGGCGACCAGCGCGGCACAAACGACGAGCGCGGCGGGCGCCGCCACCTCGGCAGCCGGCCCGGCCGGCCTCGCGGTCACGGCGACGCAGGCAGGACCCGCCACCGTCCGCAAGATCGGCGGCACAGCATCCGGAGCGACAGGCGGTGAGAGCGCATGAGCACCGACGTACAACCCCGCTCCAGCGAGCAACAGCAGCGCACCTACGGCAACTGGCGCCTCGGACGCGGCGCCGGGCTATTCGGGCTCGGCCCGGCCGGCACGATCGCCGCGTTCCTGGTCATGGTGCTGTCCGCCGCGATGATTCCGGTCTCCGCCGTGGCCGCGCTGGTCACCGCCGTCCTCGGGCTGCTCGTGCTCGCGCCGCTGGCGATCCGGATCAACGGGCGCACCGGATTCCAGGTCATCACCGCCCGCATCGCGTGGTGGATGGCGCGGGCCCGCCGCCACCACGTCTACGTCTCCGGGGTGGCGTCCCGGGTCACCGCTGCGCACCAGCTCCCCGGGGTGCTGGCCCGCAGCGAGGTGTACGAGGTGGAGACCGGACGGTCCGGGCTCGTCGCCGTCGTCGTGGTGCCGCAGAGCCGGCACTACACCGTCACCCTGCGGTGCGCGCCCGAGGGCATGGACCTGGTCGACCAGGCCGTCATCGACGCCCGCGTCAGTCACCTGGCGTCGTGGCTGGCGGCCCTGTCACGTGAGCCGCAGCTCGTGCAGGCACAGGTCACCGTCGAGACCACCCCGGACCCGGGCACCCGACTGGCCGCCGAGGTCACCGCCACGACCCGCCCCGACGCCCCGGCGCTGGCCCTGCAGGTCCTCGACGACGTCGTACGGTCCTACCCGGCCGGGTCGGCGGCCGTCGACACCCGCGTGTCGCTGACCTACACCGCCCCGCCCGGCCGGTCCATGTCGCACGAGGACGTGTGCCGGGAGGTCGCCGCCCGGCTGCCGCACCTGCACGCCGGGCTGACCGGCGCCACTGGCGCCGGCATCGTGCCGATGTCCGCCCGCAGCCTCGCCGCCGTGGTGCGCGCCGCCTACGACCCGGACGCCACCCTGGACCTTGCCCGCGACCCGCAGCTCACCCCCGACTGGACGCAGGCCGGACCGGTGGCCACCCGCGAGAGCTGGGATTCCTACCGGCACGACTCCGGCGTCTCGCGCACCTGGTGCATGGTCGAGGCCCCGCGCGGGGTGGTGTACTCGCGGCTGTTCGCCCGCCTCACCGACCCGGACCCGCAACTGCTGCGCAAGCGGGTGAGCATGATCTACCGGCCGTACTCCCCCGCCGACGCGGCGCGGCTGGTGGAGGCCGACAAGCGCGACGCGAGGTTCATGGCCGCCAAGAAGCCGCGGCCCAGCGCCCGGGACCTCACCGACCTGGCCGCCGCCGACCAGGCCGCCCAGGAAGAGGCCACCGGCGCCGGCGTCGTGCGCTTCACCGTGCTGGTCACCGCCACCGTCGCCGACGACGGCAAGCAGCTCGACGAGGTCACCGGCATCATCCGGGCCCGCGCGGGCGAGGCCCGCCTGACGATCCGGCCGATGTACGGCTGCCAGGCCGCCGGGTTCGCCGCCGGCCTGCCCGCCGGCATCGTCCTACCCACCCACGCCACGATCCCCTTCTAGGACGGCCGATGACCAGCCCCAACACCGGCCCCCCTCCACCGCCACGGCGTCGACCAGCAGGTCGCCGGCCCGGCCGCCTCGGCTACAGCGCACCCGGGGGCGGCCGGTGGTCGTGGATCGAGCCCTCGACGGAGTACCGGGGCACCACCGTGCAGGTCTGCGGGCTGTACCCGTTCGGCACCGGCGCGTCGACGCCGATGATCGGCGTGCCGGTCGGCCGGCACCTCTACACCGGCTCGGCGGTCTGCTTCGACCCGATCTCCTGGTACACCCGCGCCCGGCTGATCAACAACCCGTCGGTGTGGATCGAGGGCGAGCCCGGCATGGGCAAGTCCACGGCGGTGCGGCGGATGGTCCTCGGGCTCACCGCGCAGGGCGTCACCCCGCTGATCCTCGGCGACCTCAAGCCCGACTACGCCGCGCTGGTCCGTGCCCTCGGCGGGCAGGTGCTGCGCGTCGGGCCCGGCCTCGACCGCATCAACCCCCTGGATGCCGGCCCGTGGCGGCAGGTTCTCGACCGCGTCGACGAGCGCACCGGCGCCGTCGTGCGCGCCGCGGTGACCGACCGGCGGCTGAACATGCTCGTCGCCCTGGCCACCCTCGTGCGGCGCGGGCCCGTCACCTCCGACGAGACCACCGTCCTGGCTGCCGCGCTGCGCTACCTCGCCGAACGGGAGACCGACACCCCGCCGGTGCTCTCCGACGTCCTGCGCGTCATCCGCGACGCCCCGGCCGAGGTCCGCGCGGTCACCCTCTGGCAGGAAGACGGGGACGTCCCCCGCTTCCGTGAGGACGTCGCCAACCTGCACCGCACCCTGCTGGCGCTGCTGCACGGACCGCTCGGCGACACCTTCGAGGGGCAGACCACCACGCCGATCCGCCTCGACACCCCGGCGGTGTGCGTCGACATCTCCAGCATCGACGACACCGACGAGCTGCGCACCGCCGCGACCCTGCTGTCGACCTGGTCCTACGGCTTCGCCCAGGTGGAGGCCGCGCACCTGATGGCCGACCTCGGCTTGGCCCCCGCCCGGACGTTCTTCACCGTCCTCGATGAGCTGTGGCGGGCGCTGCGCGTAGGGCACGGCCTGGTCGACCGCGCCGACGGACTCACCCGCCTCAACCGGCAGAAGGGCACCGGCACTGCCTTCATTACCCACAGCCTGGCGGACCTGGAGGCGCTGCCCACCGCTCACGACCGGGCCAAGGCCCGCGGCTTCGCCGAGCGCTCCGCGGTGCTGATGATCGGCCCCTGCTCGGAGCAGGAACTCGACGCGGTCGCGCGGGTCCGGCCGCTGTCGCAGGCGGAGCGGCGCGAGGTGCTGTCCTGGTCGGCGCCGCCGTCCTGGACCTCGGCTGAGGGCAGCGGCACCGTCGGCCGTGGCAACTTCCTGATCAAGGTCGGATCGCGGCCGGGTATCCCGGTGCACCTGGAACCCACCGAGACGGAGATGCGGCTCGGCAACACCGACTTCCGCTGGACCATGGCATGAGCCGGCCCGCCGGCCCGCGCGGTGGTCACGACGACGCGGGCCTCATCGTCGGCGGCATCGCCGCCGGGGTCCTGGTCCTCGCCAGCGGCGCGTGGCTGCCCGTCGTGCTGGCCCGCCCGCCCGGATACACCGGCGGCGGACCGATCCAGGTCGCCGCCGCGGTGCTGCGCGGTGACATCACCTGGACCACCACCTGCACCCTCATCGCCGTCGCCGAGGTGACCGTCCTGCTGCTCCTGGCCGTCGGTGGGGCCGCCGCCTGGCGGTGGATTCGTCGGCGCCGCACCCGCGTCGACCCGGCCGCCCGCCGCATGGCCAGCCGCAAAGACCTCGCCCACCTCGGGCCGAAGGGTGTCGCCGACAGCGGGCGGCGGCTGCGGCCCAGCCTCGCCGACGTCGACCGGCCCGACCCCGACCAGCTCGGCGTGCTGATCGCCCACACCGTCGCCGGCGGAATGCCGCTGCGCCAGTCGTGGGAGGACATGGCCGTCGACATTTGGGGCCCACGCACCGGCAAGACCACCTGCCGGGCAATCCCCGCCATCGTCGCCGCCCCCGGCCCGACCCTGGTCACCAGCGTCAAGGGCGACATCGTCGACGCCACCCGCGACATCCGCGCCGCACGCGGCACCGTATGGGCGTTCGACCCGCAGCACATCCTCGGACCCACGCAGGGCATGTGGTGGAACCCCCTGCGCGCCGTGGCCACCATCACCGACGCCCGCCGCCTCGCCGAGCACTTCGCCTCCGCCGAACGCGAGCCCGGCGTCAGCCGCGACGCCTTCTTCGACCCCAGCTCCGAGGAGCTGGTGGCGAACCTGCTCCTCGCGGCCGCCGTAGCCGGCCGGGACATCCTCGCCGCGTACCGGTGGGCCGTCAGCCCTCGCGACGACGAACCCGCGGAGCTGCTGCGCGAGCACGGCTACGAGCTGCCCGCCGACGCGGTCGCCGGGGTGGTCAACATGCCCGACAAGACGAGGGGCGGCATCTACGCGGGCGCGCAGAAGATGCTCATGTGCCTCACCGAGCCGACGGTCACCGCCTGGGTCACCCCACCCACGCGCGGCAGGATCCTCGAGTTCGACCCGGCCGCCTTCGTCGCCTCCACCGACGTGCTGTACCTGCTGTCCCAGGGCGGCCCCGGCTCTCCCGCCCCGCTGGTCGCCGCCCTCACCGACGCCGTCCTGCGTGCCGGCGAGCTGCGGGCCCGCACCTGCCCCGGCCGGCGCCTCGACCCGCCGCTGCTGAGCGTCCTCGACGAGGCCGCCAACATCTGCCGGCTACGCCAGCTCCCGGCCCTCTACTCCTTCTACGGCTCCCACGGCCTGCCCATCATCACGATCCTCCAGTCCTACCCGCAGGGCGTCGATGTGTGGGGCCGTGAGGGAATGCGCAAGCTGTGGTCCGCGGCGAACGTCCGCACCTACGGCGGCGGCGTGGCCGACCCCGACTGGCTGGAGGAACTGTCCAAGCTCATCGGTGAGCACGACGTGACGACCAGGTCGACGAGCAGCAGCGGATCCGGGTGGGGCCAGCGGTCGGTGTCGCACGCCACCCGCCGCCAGCGGATCCTCGACGTCGCCGACCTGCACGCCCTTCCCCGGGGCCGGATGGTCGTCTACGCCTCCGGCGCCCCGCCCGCGCTCGCCCGCACCGCCCCCTGGCAGACCGGCCCCTACGCGGCGGCGATCCGCGCGTCGATCGCCCGCTGGGATCCCCACGAGCGCACCGACTGGACCCTCACCCCCGACGACGCCCCGCCGGAGCCGACCCCATGACCCTGCCCCCGCCCGGACCGGCCGGCGACCCGGTCGCCGACCTCAGTGCCCTGCTCGGCCAACTCGCCGGCGACCCGAGCGACCCTGCACCGCAGGCCGCGACGCTGGCCGCGACGCTGGCCGCCGAGCCCGCCGAGGCGGAGCCGGTCTACCGCAACGTGGAGGCGTTCGTCGGGGACTACCTCGCCCACGTCGTCGAGCGGCGCCTCGCCTCCGGGCCAACCCCTGGGGTGAACTGGTGCTCCCGATGGTGGGCGCACCCCGAGGCCATCTCCCGCCTGTACGCGCTGTGGCGGGCGTGGGAAACGCTGCGGGTGTCCGACCCACAGACCGGCATGAGCATCTGGTGGCGCGACCACCTCGACCCGCACCTCACCGCGCTCGCCGCCGAGTACGGGCCATTCAACCGGTGTGGCCCGGACAAGCACGTCGAACCCAAGCCCCTGCCCGTCGAGCCGGCACCGCCAGAAGTCCTCGCCCAGCTCCCGGATGCCAGCGTCTCCTGATTCCGTGGCATCGCTGGTCGCCTAGCGCAGTCCAACTACCCATCCGGCGACGTTCGGTGTCTATCACTACACGCAACGCATCGGGCATCATGCATCCTCATGGGACTTCTGGACTCGCTGCGGAACCGTCGTGCCGTCAAAGACCTCGAACTCAAACGCTGGGCGAACCACACCACGCTGCTGGAAATCGCCGCAGGGCTCTCCACCGCCGTGATGATGTGCCACGACGACACCTGGCAGTTCGTCGAGCGTCAGGCCTCAAGCCGCGATCACTGGCGGTCACCTGAGCCGGTAAGCGTTCCGGGTCGAAAGGATCCTATGGTCGAGGTGCGCCTGTCCGGACCCCAACTGGCCGCAGTCATCGAAGCGCTAGCCCGCCTCGCCGGCATCCCTCACACGCGAGGTGCCTACAGCCTGGGGACGGTGGAGTCCCGAGCCATCGCCAGGAGGGTGTACATCGAGATCCGCGAGGTCCTCAAGCAGTACGACCCGGACAACCCCGACGCCGCCATCCCCGCCATCGTTTTGGATGACCAGGTCGGCACGGCCACCGGCGAGCCCGGCGCCCGGTGACGGTCAGGGCTGGCCTTCCTCGTGGTGGCAGGCGAGCGTGGTCAGCCCGTGCCGGTGTCGCCGTTGACCACCGGTGGAGTGCACCTATTCGACTCCTGCGCTATTCGCTGATCATGAGCGCGGGGCCGCCCTTCGCCGCCTCAACCGAATTCGGCAGCAGAGCCGACGGCCGCAGGCTGCAGTCGTTGGCCGGATGAGCAGGGCAGCCAACCACGCTGGCAGGTCGCGAGTTGTTGTGTCGCGGTTGACGACGTACGACCGGTCGGCGACGACCGACTTCGGGGCCCGCACGGTCTGCTCCCTCAGGGCCTACCGGCTTCCGGACCAAAAACAACTCCAGCGCTGGTCAAACCGGATGACGATCCCGGCTCCAGTCATTCGCGCAGGCCGCCCTGACCTGCGCTGGAGTTGTTTCTCGCTGAAAACTACGGCGAGGCCTAGGGGCTGGCGGGTACCAGGGCGGCGGTCACGGCGGATCCCCTCTCGCGGGGGTGGGGTTACAGGTAGCGGCAGACCTGCTCTGGATGGCAACTGCCAGGGTCGGGCGTGCTGGCGGCGTCGTGCAGCTGCGTGACTGTGTCGCGTAGCGCCTGCAGGTCGGCGATCTGGGCGTCGAGGTCGCGCAGCCGCGTGGCGAGCAGGTCCTCGACGTGCGCGCACGGGGCGTGGCCCCGGTCGCGGACGTCGAGGACCTCGCGGATCTGCGCCAGGGTCAGTCCGGCGGCGCGGCCACGGCGGATGAAGTCCAGCCGCGCCACCGCCTCCACGCCGTACTGGCGGTACCCGGCTGCGGTGCGCCCGGCGGGGCGCAGCAGGCCGATGTCTTCGTAGAAGCGCAGCGTCTTGGTCGTGGTGCCCGTGACCGCCGCGAGCTCACCGATCCGCAATCCCGGTCACCTTCCGCCTCTTGACCTTACCCTGCACTGGAAGGTCCAGTCTTAGCTCGGTAAGGGCCCGATGACCAGCGGAAGGCAGCTCATGGCGGACAACGACGACGTCGATCTCGCGGTGGTGGGCTCCGGCGGGGCGGCGATGGCCGCCGCGATCGCGGCCCGGCAGGCCGGCGCGAGGGTGGTGCTCATCGAACGGGCGGTGCTGGGTGGCACGTGCGTGAACGTCGGTTGTGTGCCGTCGAAGACGCTGCTGGCCGCGGCCGGCACTCGGCACGCTGCGCTGTCCAACCCGTTTCCTGGGGCGCCCACCTCCGCCGACGGAGTGGACCTGCGCGCGCTCGTCGGGCAGAAGGACGAGCTGGTGGGTCGGCTACGGCAGGCCAAGTACGGCGACGTCGCCGCCGCCTACGGCTTCGAGGTCCGGCCCGGGCAGGCCCGGTTCACCGATGGCGACACCCTCACCATCGACGACCGGCCGCTGCGTGCTCGCGCCTACGTGATCGCGACCGGTGCTGAACCGGCCCGGCCTGATCTGCCCGGCCTCGGCGAGGTGGACTACCTGACCTCTACCACGGCGATGGAGCAGTCCGAGCTGCCTGACTCGCTGGTAGTGGTCGGCGGCGGGTACGTCGGCATGGAACAGGCGCAGTTGTTCGCCCACCTCGGCACCCGGGTCACCCTGGTCGGGCGGCTCGCGCCGAGGGCCGAACCGGAACTCGCCGAGGCGCTGCGCGCCGTGTTCGCCGACGACGGCATCACCATGCTGGAAGAGCACGCCACCGAGGTGCAGCGCGCTGCCGGCGGGGTGGAGGTCGTCACCGCGTCCGGGCGGCGGGCGAGCGGGCAGCGGCTGCTGGTGGCCACTGGCCGGCGGGCCCGCACCGACGGCCTCGACCTGGCCGTCGCCGGCGTGAAGACCGACGAGCGGGGGTTCGTGGTTGTCGACGCCGCGCAGCGCACCACCAACCCCCGGGTGTATGCCGCGGGCGACGTCACCGGCGCACCGCAGTACGTCTACGTCGCCGCCGCCACCGGCCGCGTCGCGGCGGTCAACGCCCTCGCCGGCGACGGCACCCGCCCGGCCCGGTTGGACTACACCGGCCTGCCGTCGGTGGTGTTCACCCGGCCGCAGCTGGCCTCGGCCGGGCTCACCGAAGCCGACGCCCTCGCCGCCGGGCACGACTGCGCCTGCCGCATCCTCGACCTCGCCGACGTGCCCAGGGCGCTGGTCAACCGCGACACCCGCGGAGCGGTCAAGGTCGTCGCGGACGCGAACACCGGCCGGGTGCTCGGCGTCCACGCCCTCGCCGACGGCGCCGGAGAGATGATGCTGGCCGCCACCTACGCCATCAAAGCCGGGATGACCGTCGACGACATCGCCGACACCTGGGCGCCCTACCTGACGATGGCCGAAAGCCTGCGGATCACCGCCGGGACGTTCCGCAACGAACTGCCGACCTCCTGCTGTGCCTGACAGCCGCCCCCGCCGCAGCGCCGTATGGGCCGCCGGCGCCCTGGCCGTGTGCTGCACCCTGCACGCACTGCTGCTCACCGGCGGCCTCGCCGGCATCGGCGCCGGCATCGGCGCGGCCACCAGCAACACCGCGCTGCTCGGCACCGCCGGCGTGGTCCTCGCCGTGGCCATCGGTGTCGTCATCGCCTGGCACCGGCGCCGCCCCAGACACCAAGGCTGCCCACCAGCCCCGAACGAGCGGAGCCACCATGAACAGCAGCGATAGCGACGGCGACCTCGCCACGATGCTGTCCTGCGCCGGGCTGCCCCCCGACAACCTGCTCACCCGCCGGGCCGCGCTGCCCGCCCCGCTACGGGATCTGCACTAGCGGGTGTTGGCCAGCTTCGCCACCACCGGCGCACCACCGCCGACGTCGCAGCTTGCCGACTCGGCCCGCGCACACGGCGTGGACCTGCCCGACACCCTGCGCGAGCTCAGCCACACCGAGCTGGTGTTCACCGACCCGGACACCTCCGTGGTCACCGGCGCGGTGCCCTTCGCCGCCGGCGCCTCGCCGCACCGGGTCCGCATCGCCAGCGGGCCGCAGGCCTTCGCCAACTGCGCAATCGACGCACTCGGCATCGCCGCGATGCTCAACCGCGACATCGACATCACCTCGACCGACCCGCACAGCGGCGAACCGATCACCGCCACCAGCCGGACCGGACAGTGGATCTGGCACCCTCAGACGGCAGTCGTGTTCGTCGGCTCACGCGGCACCGGCCCAATCACCCAAAGCTGCTGCCCAGTCATCAACTTCTTCACCAACACCGACCACGCCACGGCCTACCAACACCGACACGACCTGTCCGGAGTCGTGCTCACAATGCCCCAAGCCGTCCGCGCTGGCGCGCTCATCTTCGGCGACCTCATGCGCGAGCCGACCTGAACCCCGGTTCTGTACGAGGAACCCTCAACGGACACCCGCCCGGTCGGGGACGGACGTCGCCTTGATCCCAACAGGGAACAATTCGGCAACCGGCGAACGAGCACGCACGAACGCCTCGTCCACGTCCGTCAGCGTGAAGTGCCGAATCAGGTCCACCCGGCCGATCTCCGGGAACGCCCGAAGCTGCGCCAGCTCCTCCTCAGAGAACACATCCCGCGTACCCACGAACCCACCACCCAGCCATCGACCGTCACCAAACGGACGGGAGGCTACGGGTCCGTCAGACCGAGATCAATGCCCCAGTTCTTAGCGTTGTTTTGGTCCGGAAACTACGGACGGGCCCTCAGCACCTCGTACGTCTTCGGGTCCTGCTCGTACCAGGTCTCACAGCGGGTGGCCCGGTCCGGCACCCAGGTACGCAGCTGCCGGGGCCACACCGCGGGCAGGAAGACCAGCATGGGCGCGTCCGGGGCCAACTGCCGAGCGGGCGGTGACGTGGACCACGCCGCCGGTAATGCATTCCCTAATGGCGCTAGTATCGCTGCATGGCGATGAATCGTGTGGAGGGCTGTGACCGGGCCGGGTTGAGTCCGGCGGTGGCGTTGTTCGCGTCTCTGGCCGATCCGACCCGGCTGCGGATCGTTCAGCGGCTGGCCCGGGGGCAGGCTCGGGTGGTGGACCTGACCGGCGAGCTGGGTCTGGCTCAGTCGACGGTGTCGAAGCATCTGGCGTGTCTGCGTGACTGTGGCCTGGTCGACTATCGGCCGGTCGGCCGGGCGTCGGTGTACTCGTTGGCCCGGCCTGAGTTGCTCGATCTGCTCGCCAGCGCCGAGCAGTTGCTGGCCGCCACCGGCGATGCGGTGGCGCTGTGCCCCAACTACGGCCCTGACGGTACCGGGATCGGCGACGAGGAGGCTGTGCGATGAGCGACGCGTGCGGCTGCGGAGACGACGAACCCCGCGTGGAAGGTGCCGAGGAGGAGCGCGAGCCCGAGCGGCTGTGGCAGGTCAGCGAGTTGCGGGCTGCTGCCGTCGCCGGGGTGTTTCTGCTCGCCGGGTTCATCGCCGGGCTGGTCGACGCCCCGCGCCCGGTTGGCATCGGCCTCAACACTGTTGCGTTGCTGGTCGGCGCGTGGACGTTTGTGCCGAACACCCTGAAACGCCTGGCCAAGGGAAAGATCGGCGTCGGCACTTTGATGACGATCGCCGCTGTCGGTGCGGTGGTGCTCGGCGAGGTCACCGAGGCCGCCATGCTGGCGTTCCTCTACTCCATCAGCGAAGGCTTGGAGGAGTACTCCGTCGCCCGGACTCGGCGCGGCCTGCGGGCGCTGCTCAACCTCGTACCCGCTGAGGCGACAGTCCTTCGCGAAGGGGCGCAAGTCACCATCGACCCCGCCCAGTTGCGCGTTGGTGATCTGCTGCTCGTGCGGCCCGGTGAACGCCTGGCGACCGATGGTGTGATCCGCACGGGCCGTTCCGCGCTCGACGTGTCCGCATTGACCGGTGAGTCCGTGCCGGTTGAGGCGAATCCTGGTGATGCCGTCTACGCCGGTTCGATCAATGGCACCGGTGCCATTGAGGTGCAGGTGACCGCTACCGCGTCCGACAACTCTCTGGCGCGGATCGTGCGCATCGTGGAGGCCGAGCAGTCTCGCAAGGGTGCCGCCCAGCGGCTCGCCGACCGGATCGCCAAACCGCTGGTACCCGGCATCATGATTCTCGCCGCGATCATCGCCGTGGCCGGCGCTCTAGCCGGCGATCCACGTACCTGGATCGAACGTGCCCTCGTCGTGCTCGTCGCCGCTTCCCCGTGCGCGCTGGCCATCTCCGTGCCGGTAACCGTCGTCGCCGCGATCGGCGCCGCCAGCCGCATCGGCGCGCTGGTCAAGGGCGGCGCCGCACTCGAAGCGTTGGGCCGGATCCGCGCGGTCGCGCTGGACAAGACCGGCACCCTGACCCGCAACGAACCCACCGTCGTTGACGTTGCCACCACCGACACGACCAGCCGCGACCAGGTCCTTCGGGTCGCCGCAGCACTCGAATCACGCAGCGAACACCCCCTGGCCCGGGCGATCCTCGCCGCCGCACCCGACCACATCCCGGCCGCCGACGTCGAGGCCGTCACCGGTGCCGGCCTGACCGGCATCGTCGACGACCGGCCGGCACGGCTCGGCCGCCCCGGCTGGATCCACCCCGGCCCCTTGGGCGAGCACGTCACCGCCATGCAGACAGCCGGCGCGACCGCCGTCCTCGTCGAACACGACGGCACCCTGATCGGCGCCATCGCCGTCCGCGACGAACTACGACCCGAAGCCGCCGAAGTCGTCGCCCGGCTCCACGCCGACGGATACACCGTGGCGATGCTCACCGGCGACAACACCCGCACCGCCACCGCACTCGCCGCCCAGGCCGGCATCGACGAGGTTCACGCCGACCTTCGACCCGAGGACAAGTCCCGCATCATCACGGCCATGCGCGCCGCGCGGCCGACCGCGATGGTCGGTGACGGTGTCAACGACGCCCCTGCCCTGGCCACCGCCGACGTCGGCATCGCCATGGGCGCCATGGGGACCGACGTCGCGATCGAAACCGCCGACGTCGCGCTGATGGGCGAAGACCTGCGGCACCTGCCACAAACCCTTGCCCACGCTCGCCGAAGCCGCCGCATCATGCTGCAGAACGTCGGCCTGTCCCTTGGACTGATCACCGTTCTTATCCCGCTGGCCACCTTCGGCGTCCTCGGCCTGGCCGCTGTCGTCCTGATCCACGAACTCGCCGAAATCGTCGTCATCGGCAACGGCGTACGCGCCGGCCGCACCCGCTCCCTGCCAGCCGCCCAGCCTGGGTTTGCAGGAGGGGCACGGTGATGGCTGCGATCGCGGTCGCGTTGTACCTGACCGGCCTCGGGCTGGCGTTCGGGTGGCGCAGCGTCGCGCAGTGGAAGGCAACCGGCGACACAGGGCTGCGGCTGGATGCCGGTCCGCCCGGGTCGGTGGGCTGGTGGGCGAAACTGCTGTTCGTCGCCGCGCTGCTGCTCGGCCTCGCCGGTCCGGCTGCTGCCCTGGCCAGGATGGACCCGGTCAGCGTTCTTGACCACAGCAGGCTGCGGGTGGCTGGGCTGGTCCTGGTCGGCGCCGGCGTGACCGCCACCCTCGCCGCGCAACTGAGCATGGGCGCCTCCTGGCGCGTCGGGGTCGATCCGGCCGAGCGCACCGCCCTGGTCACCGGCGGCGCGTTCGCCCTGGCCCGCAACCCCATCTTCACCGCCATGACCGCCACCAGCGCCGGTCTTGCCGCGATGGTGCCCAACCCCATCGCCCTGGCCGCCACCGCAGTCCTGGTCGCGTCGATCCAGCTGCAGGTCCGCGCCGTCGAGGAGCCCTACCTTGCCCGCACCCACGGCGCCGCCTACGCCGACTACGCCGCCCGGGTCGGCCGATTCTGGCCCGGAATCGGCCGCCGACCAGCACCGACCCGTCGCTGAGCGCGCCTCTCACTCACGATCAACCACTGATCGTTGATCTTTCGCGGAAAGCTACGGGCGGGCCCAGTCGCAGGCGATGTCCATTTCCGCAGCCTACGGCCCCGAGCAGAGGGATGGACCGGTCATGGGTGCGGGGCGTCGGGGTCGGGTCGGCTGTTGAGATAGGCGGTCCAGTCGGCTCGGGCGTAGGTGCTCCAGGTGGCGGCGGTCTTGTGGGTGAGGCCGAACAGGTCGGTGATGACGGGTGCGGGCAGGTCGGCCGCGAGGGCGATCAGGGCGTTGTTGCGGGCGGCGCCAACGGGAATGCCGTGTTGGCGTAGACGGTGTCCGAGGCTGGCCGCCGCGATGGGGCGGGTCGGCGGTCTGCCCGGGAAGAGGTAGGCGGCCTGGGCCTGCGCGGTGGGGCGCAGACCGAACGTGCGTGGTGGTTGCGCGATGAGCTGGTCGACGAGCTGCGCGAGGGTCGGCGGCAGCAGGACCGGCACGGAGTCGAGGGCCAGGTAGGTTCCCCGGTCGTCTCGACTCAGCCGCTCGGTGGTCAGCGCGTGGATCTTCGGCAACCGGACGCCGTAGAGCAGGATGAGACCGCCGGCCACCTTCACGTCGACCGGCGTCGGGTCGTCCGGGGTGAGGCACCGCCGCAGCAGGTGCAGGTGGTGGTCTTCGGCGAGGAACCGGGAGGGCGTGTCGTCGCGGCGGCGGGCGATGACCAGGTTCGGAGTGATCCGTCGCGCGGCGGTCCAGGCGGTGAAGGCCCGGACCGCCCGGCGTCGGTGGGCTCGGCCGTCGGTCATGAACTCGTCCAGGCGCGGCTGGGTGAGGTCGTCGATCGTCAGGTTGCGCTGGCCCAGCCAGGACATCAGGGCCAGCGCCTGGTGGATGTCCTCGCGGTCGGCGGTGGCGGAGCTGGCGGTGTATCGGCCGCGGGTGGCGGCGCGGCGGGCCTTGCGCAGGACGACCCACTGGGCGAAGGGCCGGACGAGTCGTTGGCGATCGGCTGGCTGGTCGACGAGCAGGGCGTCGAGCCACGGTTCGAGCCGGGCCAGCGGCTCCAGCCGGTCGGGCAGGACGCTGGTGGCCACGAGCAGTTTGCGCAGGTAGTCGACCGCGCCCGCCTTCGGCGTGTGCAGGAGTTCATCGAGCACCTCGTGGGTGACCGGCGCCCTGGTCGCGGCCAGCTCGGCGAGCAGCCGGGCGGAGCCGCTGCGGCGCAGCCAGGCGAGGGCGTGCCGTGGGATGGCCGCGTTGACCAGCGCGTCGGCGAACGGAAGTAGCTGGGGGTCGATGGTGCCGTGGTCGTCGCCGAGGAGGTCGGTGACACGGTCGGTGAGCACGCACCGGGCGCATCGGCGCGCGGCGTAGAGGTCCCCGGCTTCCCCGCACGAGGCGCACAGGTAGTCCAGGTTTGCACGCATGCCGTTGCGGCCGGTGTCGCGGATCGCGCAGGGTCCGCACACGCCGGTTGCTCGCGCGTCGCGGCCAACGAGGACCCGGACCTGGCCACAGGTGGCGCAGGGGCCGGGGTTGTTGACCGTTCCGCTGTAGCAGGTCGAGCAGACCGGCCCCAGCGGCCAGTGCGCCTGGGTGGTGCGGCGGCGTCGACACAGCGCGCACTCGCGCAGCGGTCGCGGTCGGCAGCCGGGACAGCGCGGCAGGCCGTCCGGTCCGCGCTGGCAGTGCCGCCACCGGCCGCAGGCGCCACATTCGGCCACCGGCGACTCGGCGCAGGCAGCGCACAGATCCGGGCTGCCGCCGGCGGCGCGGCGTTTGATCTGCCTCGGGCGGCCACAGCCACCACATCGGCGCTCGGGCGCCCGGTAGCAGCGTCGACAGACGGAACCGGCGTCGGTGATCGCGTGCGCGGGCGACGGCAGCGCGCAGGTCACGCAGACGTGGACCGGGCGGGGCGCGCAGCCCTGACACAGCGGTCGACCGTCAGGGGTCCGTCGCGTCGGTTGCCGGCGCCGGCCGCAGCCGGCGCACTGCTGCTGCCGGGCCGGGTCGGTGCCGTAGCAGGCCCGGCAGATCACCCCCTCGTCGCGGCGGGCGGCGCGGTCGCCGGGTCGCCCGCACCGCGCGCAGATGATCTGCTCGGCTTTGAGCATGCAGGGCTGGCAGCATCGGCCGATCCCGTCCGGGTGCGGCCGGCCGCGTTGCAGGTCCGGCAGTGATCGGCCGCACCCGGCGCAGCTGGGCAGCGTGACCGCGTGCCCGAGGCCGGCGTCGACCAGGGCGTAGATCAGCCGCAGGAGCACCCTCGGCGCGTGCGGGTCCGGCGCGGCGAGGGCGTCCGGCCGGGCGGTCAGGTGCTGGTCGAGCTGACGCATCGGGATGAACGTCCAGGCGTTCGCCCGCTCCAGCAGCGCCTGTGCCGCCTCGCGGGACAACTGCGCGCCGATCACCGTGACCACGTGGCCGAGCAGCCGTTCCTGGGCCGCCTCGGTGGGGTCACCGACGTAGCGGTTACGGACGCGCCGACGGCGCGGGCTCACCCGTGCCTGGGCCGGCGGATCGTGGCCCGTGGCGGCGGCGCGGCCGGCGCCACCCTGCCACCACCGGCGGCCGCCTTGCGGACCGTCTGATTGGCCACCTGCGGCTCGATCAGGTCGTTGGGCGTGCACCCGAGGATGTCGCACAACGCAACGAGCGTGTCCATCGACAGCCGCTGCGGCGGCTGCGTCACCAGCCGGAACACCTGCTCCCGCGACAGCGTGACACCCCGCTCGGCCAGCAGCGGCACCAGGTCCGTGGTGGCGAACATGTCCCTGGCGGCCATCAACTGCCGCAGGTGCCACCGGTACCCCATCTTCTTGATCACTGCGCGTCCCACATCTCTCCGAGCCGGTCTTGCATGACGCGTCGCAGCAGCTGGTTGCGGTAGTCGTTGGATACCCCGGTGTAGATGGCGGTGGTGCTGGCGAACTTGTGCCCCACCTGGTCCTGCACGAACTTGACCGGATAGTCGAACTCGATCAAATGCGTGACGTAGGAATGACGCAGGCAATGCGGATCCAGCGCCGGATCCAGCCCGGCGGTCTCCCGCGCCGCGACGAACGCGTCGTTGACCGACCGCGTCGACACTCGCCCCCGGCGCTCGCTCACCCACAGCGCCGGATGCTTGCCCGGCCCCAGCGCCGGACGCACCTCGTGCAACCAGTGCTCCACCACCGGCACCACCCAATCCATCTCCGGCACCAACAGCACCGTGCGCCGCCGTGGCGGCCCGCCCCGCGACGCCTTGCCGTAGCGCACCATCACCATCCCGCACCGACCGAACTGCGGCGCCTTCGGATTCGACCGCACATCGACCAGGTCGAGCATCGCCACCTCCCGCCGACGCAGCCCGAAGGCGTACGTCAGCTTCAGCATCGCCGCGTCCCGCGACGCGGCCAGCGCACCCTTGACACCCCGCGACCTGATCTCAGCGACCCGGCCGTCGGCCGCGTCGAACAACGCCTGCAACTCGTCGTAGGTCAACGGCCGCCGTCCCGGCTCACCCTCGTAATCCTCGATGTGAACGACGGAGTTGTCCTGGTGAAACACCTGCTGCGGTGCCACGCCGAACCGCTCGACGCACAACGAGGCCCAGCCGTACCGGGCATCCAGCAGGTACTCGCAGAACATCCGCAGGTCCACCTCGTAGCCGCGGGCCGTCGACAACGCCAATGGCCTGTCGCCACCACGCAGGTGGGAGATGAACGCCTCCCCCTCGGCCGGCGTCCACTGCCACGGATACAGCCCCGAGAACTCCGCCAGCCGCCGCGCCAACCGCAGCCGCTGCGTGACCGTCGCCTCGGCCAGGAAACGGCTGCGCTGCTGAGCCGCCCAACCCCGCAGCATCTCCTCGAACACCACTGGCGCCGGATCCAGATGCACAACGTTGGGCGCCAGCACGAGGCTCACCGAGCCAGGGTCATCACGCCGCACCCCGACGTTGTATCAGATGCATCAATCTTGCAGCTACTCAAGACGTCCTGGACACGCCGAGACTCGTAACGTCGCAACGCCCACCACAGACCCGCCTGACCTGCGATTCTCTTCAGATCACCGCCCTGCCCTATGTTGCATCTAATGCAATTCCGCACAAAATGGCGGGTGATGGATAGCGGTCCGGCAGTGGCAGGTCCAGGTGTGGTGACCTCGATGGGTGTGTGGAGGTGGGCACGGGCAGGGCGTCCAGGAGACCTGGTAGCTCCCGGCAGTAAGCGGGTGCCGGTCGAGTCCAGAGCAGCGGGCTGGGACGGGAGCCGTGAACTCGCGACGACCGTCGCGGGTGAGGCGGACATGGTGGGCGAGGGCGTCGCAGTGCGGACAGACCGGCACCGGCCCCACGGCGTTCGGGCGGATGCGGCCGTGCACGTGGCAGGTCCAGTCGCCAGCGCGCAACGCTGGCGTCAGCCGGCCCCAATCCACGGTCATCCTGACGACGCTATCGGGCAAGCGGTCCTCATGCCGCAAGGCCCTGCTAAACGGCGGTGTCGGGCCGCGTCCCGGCCGACTCGTCCAGGCGACGCCGGTACCACGAGGCCGCGAGGAAGGCCGCGAGCACGCCGAGAATCGCCGAGCTGATCCCTGCAGTCGTGCGGACCGGTCCAGTGCCGACCCAGGAGGCAACCAGCGCGACCGCCGCCAGCACCGCACACACGATCGCGGTCCTCGGCAGCCGGTCTGGGCTCGGGGGCGGTCCCGTCGGTGGTCGCTGCACCAGCAGGACCTGGGCGTCCTGCGGGTCGATGCTCACCTGGTACCCAACCTGCTCTAGGACCTGCTGATAGCGCTGCACGGTCTCGGGGAAGCGCGTGCCGCAGTACGAGACGACGAAGGGCTCAGTACCGTCCTGGCTGGTGTTGGCACCTTCGACGGCGAACCCGTCGAGGTGACGCTCGTCGAAGTCGACGAACCCACCTCGGCGCAAGGCCCGCCGGATCGCCTCCGCGTCGCAGTCTCGCGGTGACCACAACGGCCGCTGGCCCTTGCCGTACCCGAACTCCGGATCATCCATGACCGTCACCGTACCGATCGTTGTCTGATCTGTATTCATAGCTCATGCCCGGAGAGACGGGCACGGGTGCGCCGTACCTCTGTCGTGGACGGACGTTAAGCTAGTTCTGCAATGCACTGCACGACCCCGACACGTCTCGAAAACAGTGCGCCGGACACCCCGGGCCGCACATTTACGAGTCGGAGGTAGGGCAGTGAGGCAACACAGATGGTGGTGGCAGAGACTCCTGCGAGGGAGGTCGATGCCGCTTCCGACGGGTCGGCAGCGCAAGCGCTGGCTGGCGGTGGGCGAGGTGGTGGCCGTGATCCTGCGGATCGTCGCCTCGCTGGTGATGCTGATCAACGGCATCGACACCCCGGACAGGTGACGCGATGCCGGCACCTGCGGGGAAGCGGAACGGTCCCCATCTCATGGCACGAGATGAGGACCGCGTGACGCTGCAGGCGAACTAGTACCACCCGTTCATCTGATCCACCAAGGCGGTCCCGGAGTTCCCGCTCCGGGGCCGCCGCTCTTTCCAGCGGTTCGACAGTCGGTTCACTGTCTAACGCGCTCGATAGGATTCTACTACTTACAACGTCATGCGTGTTATTACGGTGCCCCTCCCTGCCAGCCTTTTTGCGTTCGTCGAAGTCACGGTCGGATACCGTACTCGGCTCCGACAGTCGTAATCCACGATCACTCACGTTGTCCTGCATGGTCTTGGGGTTCACGACGAGGTCAGTCGAAGATGCGATCGACGACGGCGGCCTGCTCGGCGGTGCGGGCGCGGAAGTAGCGGGCGGTGGTGCCGAGGGAGGCACGGCCGAGCAGAGCCGGGTCGGCGCCGCCTTGGAGCCGTAGCCGGGTGGCGTAGGTGTGGCGCAGCCGGTGCGGTCGCAGGCCGGGCAGTCCGGCGGCGGCGCCGACGGTGCGGACGACGTGGACGATGCCGGAGTCGCTGAGCGGGCCGCGTTGGCCGGTCCACAGCGGTCCGGCCCGGAGCCACGGTGGCGGACCCAAGCAAGTAAGGCCGCCCGCGAAGCGCCGCGCAGGGTGCGCGCGTAGGGGGCCGCGCGCACACGGGGACTGTCGTAGGTGGGGCGATAGGGTCAGGCGACGGCAGGAAACGGAGACCCCAGGTCAAGCTTGTCGCGTCGGCACATCCAGGGCCGGCGACGACCCGGGCGAGACGAAGACGGTCCCCGGGTGGCACCCCAGGGACCGTCAGTGGCTCCGCCTGCCGGCAACCCGGAGTGGCGCGATGGAAGGTAGGAACCAGATGGTCAGCGTAACCAGGCAGCCTCGGCGGAGCGAGTCCAACCCGGTACTAGCTGCGGAAACGGTCGGTGTCGGCGGAGTTCTGCTGGTGGCGACCCTCGCGATCGGCTCGATGGTGGGGATCGTCGTGGTGAGCGAGCAGGTCGTCGGCCAGGTGGCCCCGGCCGCCATCGCGGCCATCAGCGCGGTCGCCCTGGCCGCGATCGGGGCGGTCGGCGTGGTGCTGCGGCGCAGGCCCCGGCGCTCCACCAGCAAGTAGCGGCAGGCGGAAGGTGGGGTGCTGATCAGGTACCCCACCTTCCTGTTCATGGGCGCACCGCCAACCAACGTGCACAAGAAGGGCATGTTCAACAGAGCGCACAGCACGACCGGCCTGCACAAGTAGATCGCCGAGGTCTCCAACCTGCCGAAGCACGCCCTTGCTGGCGGAGAAGGCCGGGGTCACCAACGACATCAACATGCATCTGACCGACCCGGAGACGACGTGAAGCCAGGGGCGATCACGATCACCACCTGGCCCCGCATGTACATCAGTCCGGCGGGAGCTGGGTAAGCCGGTCTTGCAGGGCGGCCGGGTCGTCGCGTTGGGCCGGAATGAGGCCCGGCAGCGCGCTGTACAGGGTGCTGCGCGAAACGCCGAGAAGCTTGGCGATCGAGGTCATCGTGCGGTTCGGCTCGGCGAGCAACTGCAGGGCGTACGCGACCTTCTCCGGGGTTGTCAATGTCCGAAGTCGTGTGCACGGATGTCCGGGCTCCTGTGCACGGGGTGTGGTGGGCGGGATCCCAGGGTTGAGCTGTGATCCCGCCCGGAGTGGCTAACGGCCGGTGAAGTGGTCGAGCAGCCAGCCTACGAAGGCGCGAGCAGTGCCAGCGGTCAGGCCAGTGATCGCAGCAAGGGTGATCTTGGTTCGGCGGTCGTCCGGGTGGTCGGGGTGAGGCTGGGTTCGGGCCATCAGGTGCTCCGTCGGTGTGAGGTGAACGCGGGAGCCGGCGTCGGCTGTGCGTCCAGACTCAGGCCGTCGAGGATGGGCGGGTCTGAGTGCCGATGAGTACCCATCCGGGAGGGCGGTGGGGCGGGTGGCGCATGCTGGTGGGCGATGGATGCCGATGAGTCCCGACCGCGGATCCGCCGTAGCAGGGCGGTGAAACGCGTCGACCTGCCTGCGGGGCCGGCGCATGACCTGCGGGAGATGGTCTACCGTCTGTACATGGAGGCGGGCCGGCCCCGGCTGGACGGCCTCGCCGCGACGATCGCCAACGACGACACTCTGCCGGGATCGCCGAAGAAGGACCTGATCAGCGCCATCATCAGTGGCGCCACCCTGGCGTCGTCGGAGGACGCGGTCACCGTCGCGGTGGTCCTGGCCCGCACCGCAGAACGTAGCGACACCGCCGTGGTGGCCGAGCAGGTCCGCAGGTTGTGGATCGCGGCCCAGACCGCGCCGCCGGTTCTACCACCGGTTCGGATGGGCCGGCCGGTCGGCGAGTGTGATCCCCTCGTCCTGGAGGTGCACCCGGCGATCCACGCCTCAGGCGAGCACGATGAACGGCTGGACCGGCTGCCCCGGTACGTGCCCAGGGCGCACGACGTCCGGTTGCGGACGGAGGTCGACGGGCTGCTGGCCGGTGGGGTGTCGCGGTTGGTGACGTTGGTGGGCGGGTCGTCGACGGGCAAGACCCGCGCCTGCTGGGAACTGGTCCAGTATCTGGAGCAGCAGCAGCCGGGCCGGTGGCGGTTGTGGCATCCCTACGACCCGACCCGCCCGGAAGCGGCGCTGGCGGATCTGGAGCGGGTGGGTCCGTACACGGTCGTGTGGCTCAACGAAGCCCAGTTCTACCTCGCCCCGCCCGACCCAGCACTCGGTGAACGGATCGCGGCGGGCTTGCGCACCCTGCTGCACGACAGGCAGCGGGGGCCAGTGCTGCTGTTGGCAACCCTATGGCCGCAGTACTGGAACGTGCTGACACCCCGGTCCGGCCCTGCACAGGCCCGGGACTTGCTGGCCGCTGGCGGCATGGTCAGCGTGGCGGACACCTTCACCCCAGCCGAAGTCGCAGGCTTGCACGGCACCGGAGTGGACCCACGGGTGAGGCAGGCCGCCACCCATGCGGAAGGCGGCCGGATCACCCAGTACCTGGCCGGCGCGCCCGAGCTCGAAGATCGCTACCGCACCGCGCCGCCCGCCGCCCGTGGGCTCATCCAGGTCGCCATCGACGCCCGCCGGCTCGGGTACCCGCCCGCGCTGCCGCACGCACTGCTGGAACAGGCCACCCACGGCTATCTCGACGACCACGACTGGGACCACCTGGGCGAGGGCTGGCTGGAACAGGCCCTGTCCTACACCGCCCAACCCTGCAAAGGTGCCCGCGGACCACTGACCCGAATCCGGACCCGCCCAGGCCAACCGGCCGGCGAGACCGGGCAGCCCAGCTACCGGCTGGCCGACTACCTCGAACAGACCGGCCTCCGCGAACGCGTCGACATCTACCCGCCCGACAGCCTGTGGGAGGCGTTCACCGCTTCTATCACCGACTCCGAACTGCTCGCCGTCTTGGGCTGGCAGGCCCAGCGACGGGGCCGTTACCAGCACGCAGTCCGGCTGTATACCCGAGCCGCCAACTGCGGCAACATCACTGTGCTGCGCACCCTGGCCGAGATGCGGGAGGAGGCCGGGGACACCGCTGGCGCCGAGGCCACGGCGGTGCTGGCCGCCGACCGCGGCAGCACCGTCGCGCTGCATGCCTTGGCCAGGATGCGGAAGGAGGCTGGGGATACCGCTGGCGCCGAGGCGCTGTACCGGCAGGCCGCCGACCGCGGCAGCACCGTCGCGCTGCATGCCTTGGCCAAGATGCGGGAAGAGGCTGGGGATACCGCTGGCGCCGAGGCGCTGTACCGGCAGGCCGCCGACTGCGGCAGCACCGTCGCGCTGCAGGACTTGGCCGGGATGCGGGAAGAGGCTGGGGATACCGCTGGCGCTGATGCCACGGCGGTACAGGCCGCCGACCGCGGCAACACCTCTGCCCTGCATGCCTTGGCCGGGATGCGGGAGAAGGGTGGGGACACCGCCGGGGCCGAGGCGCTGTACCGGCAGGCCGCCGACCGCGGTGACACCGGCGCACTGCAGGACTTGGCCAAGATGCGGGAAGAGGCTGGGGATACCGCTGGCGCCGAGGCGCTGTACCGGCAGGCCGCGGACCGTGGCAGCACCTTCGCGCTGCATACCTTGGCCAAGATGCGAGAGGAGGGCGGGGACACCGCTGAGGCCGAGGCGTTGTACCGGCAGGCTGCCCGTCGCGGCATGGTCTTCGCGCTAAGTGACTTGATCAAGATGCGGGAGAAGGCCGGGGACCCCGTTGATGCTGAGGCGCTGTACTGGCAGGCCGTCGACCGCGGCAGCATGTTCGCGTTGCGGATCTTGGCCGATATGCGGAAGGAGGCCGGGGACACTGCCGGTGTTGAGGCGTTGTACCGGCAAGCCGCAGACCGCGGCAACACCTCTGCGCTGCACGACTTGGCCAGGATGCGGAAGGAGGCCGGGGACCTCACCGGTGCCAAGGCTGCGGCATTGCAAGCCGTCAATCGCGGTGAGCTCTTTGCTATGCATATCTTGGCCGAGATACACGAGGGAGTCGAGGCATTCGCTGGCACCGGTCAGGTATGGATGTTCGGGCTCACAGGGCCCGGGGAAGTCGCGGCCGGGTTGGATTTCGGCTCGTAAGCCCCTTCCGCATGTCTGACTGGGGTACACCCCAACACCACAGTCACCACGAGCACCGAAGAACGTCAGAATAGGGTCTATCGACCTCGGCCAGCATTGCCAGCGTCGGCCCACGCCGGGCCGCCGAGCAGATCGGATGCTCAGCGCAGGAAAGGACCGGCGGCCACCGCCACAAACAGAAGCATCGGCGAGGCGGCGGCGGTACCGAGCACGATGCCGTTGATCCGGCTTCTCGCCAGGAGCCTCCGGAGCAGGATCACGCCAGTCAGCAGGGTGCCGAGGAGTACTGGTGCGCCGACGGTGACTCCGAAGATCCACATTTCTTCCCACGGTGAGTGGTCATAATTCACCCTCGTGTGAGATTGCCGGTCGAGGAGGAGGAAGTAGGCGACGATCACCAGGCCATGCCAACCCAGCATGACCACGTACGCGGAAACGGGGACTCGGTGGGCGGTGTCACGATCGCCAGCGTTCGGCACGTAGCTCCTCCTCATGAGAGGTGGACGAGTCGAGAAGCTTCTGTCTCTCAAGGAGTAGAGCACGGGGATGGCTCACGTTCGATCGGATCGATGGCGGGTGGCACAGGTTCGCTGTCTGGCTTGTCTTGCCCAGGTCCGCCTTACGACGTGAGAAGCCGGGGTGGCGCGGCGAGCAGCTCGTCGTGCTGGCCGGTGGTGGGCGGGGCCAGGACTAGCGAGGTGGGTTGGCTGGCGAGCTGCGGTGGGGTGAGTTCGGGTAGGGCCTTGTAGAGGGTGCTGCGGGAGACGCCGAGCAGTTTGGCGATGGAGGACATGGAGCGGTTGGGCTCGGCGAGCAACTGGAGCGCGTACGCGACCTTTTCCGGGGTCATGGCTGGCGGTCGGCCGAGGCGTTGCCCGCGGGCGCGAGCGGCGGCGAGGCCCTCGTTGGTGTTGGCCACGATGATGGTGCGTAGGAACTCGGCCAGCGCGGCGAAGACGTGGAAGACGAACATCCCGCCTGCGGTGGTGGTGTCGAGCTTCTCGTGCAGGGACTGGAAGCCGACGTCGTGGCGCTTGAGCCGGCCGACGATGCCGATCAGGTCTTCCAGCGAGCGGCCGAGCCGGTCGAGCGAGACGACGGTGAGCACGTCGCCGGGCCGGATGTACTCGAACATCCTGGCCAGCTCGGGCCGGTCGGTGTTCTTGCCGGAGGCCTTGTCGAAGAAGCACTTGGCGCAGCCGGCCGCAGTCAGTGCGGTTTGCTGTCGGGCGAGATTCTGTTCGCGGGTGGAGACCCGCCCGTAGCCGACGAGCACGCCTGCGAGCGGCGTCGGGGCGAGGGGATCATTCTCGGCGGGCATGGGGGTGACGGTCACGCCGTCCAGACTGCCCAAGAAACCAGTCATCGTATTGTTGGACACGCCGATTTCTCGGACGGGTTTTTCGGACACGATCTGCCCGCCCCGACGAACATCTTGATCTTGTCCGGAAAACGATCGATTCCCGGACAGCGCCCCGACCACGTCGGCAACGAGACGCCCCGCGCGCTCGCCACGGCGGGGCATCGAGACCCGTCGCCCCTACCCTTACACTCTGCGCTCATGAGATTTCGGACTGTTGCCGCCAGCGGGGCGCTCGCGGCGATGCTGGGCGCAACCGGGTGTGGCCACGCCTCGTACGACGAGCGCATGCAGTACCTCGACAAGGTGTCCCAGCAGGGCATCGACTACCGGGTCAAGCTCTACGAGCAGAAGACGGCGCCCTCGAAGGACGCTTGCGCGATCGGCTACGAGCTGCTCGACCAGTCGCCGCCACGTGACGACGAAATGGGCTCAACCGCGAAGTGGCGCGACCGGGTCGAAGAGGCATTCATCAAGAGCTGCATGACCGGCGAACTCAAGCCCAAGCCCGACGTCGACGGCGTCGACGCCGTCACTGCGGTGCCCGTCACCGCGCCCCCTACGGCCCCCAGCGCCTCGGCATCCCCAGCCACCTGACCGCGCAGCGAACCAGCATCTCCTCACCACCGACATGACGAGCGGTCCGAATCTCCTTCGGGCCGCTCGTCATCACTCGACAGCCGGGGCGATTACGCGGAATCACCACGGTCGGTCCAGGTCAGCACTCCCCCGTCAGGTCGGCCACGTACTCGAGCGCCGCGTTGCCGTCAGCGCGGATGGTCCAGCCGTGGCAGACCACGCCGACGTCGGCCAGCACGGTGGTGGCCCACTGGCACGCCTCGTCGACGCTGGCGGCAGGCAGCGCGTCATGGTCGGCGTGGGGCTTGTCGTCGGCCAGGAGCAGCCACGCGTCGTCGACCGGGTCGTGCACCAGCCGCCACTCCCCCACCGGGCCCGTCCCGGCCGCCGCTGCGGTGGGATCGCCGGCGTGCACCGCGAGGTACGCCGGCCGGCCGGGCAGCAACTGCCCGTCGGCCCAGCCGGTGACCTCAATCCGGTACCGCTCGGCCAACACCTCAGCCGCCCATGCCTGGGCGCCGTCGACGTCGTCGGGGTCGGTGAGGTGCTCCGCGCACGCAGCCGGCTTGTCGACCTCCAGGTCGTAAAACAGCAGCCAGCAGCAGGCGTCCTCGGCGTCGTAGGCCAGCGACACCCGCGCCGGCACCTCCGCGTCGACCTGGTCGACGGCGGTCTCGCCGGCGGCCGGCTCGATGGCGGCTAGGCGGGCCTGCTCCCACTCGGTCGGGGTGTAGCCGGCCTCCTCGACGAGGCGGTCCAGCCACTCCTTGTCCCCCTCGTTCCAGGACCGGTAGGTAGCCCGAGCCTGCACCTCGCGGCGGGCGATGCCGAGTGCGTGAGCGGCGTGCACCCGGGTCGGCCAGTCCGCTCGACGGACGTCCTCCCACCACCTGTAGTTGGGCAGCGCTGGGTCCGGGCCGACGCCAGCAGCGACCAGCCACCGGTGGGCGAGCTGGGCGCACTCATTGCCCGGCGCCCACAACCAGGCGTCGACAATGTCCGCCGCCGACTTCGGCACCTTCGGCGCCCGGGCGGCCAGCACGGCCGCAGCCTCCGACCGGGCGGTCATGGCCCTCCGACGCTCCCGGTCGTCGGTGATCCGCTGCTGCTCGGCGGGGCTGCGGTTGTCCGCGGCTTTCGGTTTCCGGCCCGTCGAGTAGTAGGTGACCGCGCCCCACGAGTCGACACCTGCGGCTAGCTCGCCGGCCTTGCGGGCGGCGGTGATCGCCTTCTCTCCGGTCAGGCGGCGCGGCCAGTAGTCGTTGCCGAACTGCTTGATCGGATCGATAACCGGGGTGCCCTCAGCGGCCAATTTCTTGCCGGCCGCGTCGATCGCCGTTTGACGTTCCCGGATCCGCTGGACCTCGTTGACCAGGTTCGCGGCGGTCCAGTGATGCCGACGGTCATCGCGCAGCCTGTACGCGGCCAGCATCAGGTCCTGGTCGCCACCGGAGGCTTCGACGAACGCAAGCGCGTCCTTGATCTGCAGGCCCGGCTCCTTGCCGTCGCTCTGGTCCTGGTCCTCATCGTCGGGGCCCGGCCCGGCCTCCAGCGCTGTCAGCATCGCGTCGGGCAGCTTGAGCAGCTTCAACCGCTTCGAGACGTGAGATTGGGAGCAACCAACCTTCGCCGCGATCTCGCGCTGCTTGCGCCCGGCGGCCTCCTGCTCAGCGAACGCGCGGGCCTCCTCGACCGGACTCAACGGTGCACGGGCCACGTTCTCGGCGGTCATCACGTCCAACTGCGCCAGCGGATCGTCGGCGATGCCGTCCTCGCGGATCAGCACTTCGAGCGTGGCCTCCGGGTTGTTCCCGTAGACCCGGCCGGCTGCGGTACGTCGGCGGGCACCGACCAGCACCACCCACTCGGCACCGGCGAGCTTGGCGGCGTAGTTCGGCCACGCTGCGGCGACGCGGTCTGCCGGCAGCACCACAGGCGGCTGGATCACCCCGACTTCCCGGATCGACTCCTCCAGCTCGTCCAGGTTCCCCAGGACCTTGCGCGGGTTAGCCGGGTGGGTAACGACGTCGGCGAGTTTGACTGCCTCGGGCCTCATCGGCCCGACAACCTTGGCCTCCTGCACGTCGCTCATTACGGTCACGAGTCCCTCCTGGCCATCCTCATACTGGTATCACCGGTAGTGCTTTCCTGCTGCTGCTTGCGCATGCGCGCCCGATCGACCAAGCCCGGCCACCGAACGCGTGCTGCCTGCCGCGTCATGCCAGCGGCTTCACCGATCGCCGGGTAGTTGGCACCGTGCTTGGCGGCGTCGGACGCCGCCGTGTTCGCCAAGTCGTCTGCCGCCGACTGGATCGCAATCAGGATGGCCAACCGCCGCAGGTGGGACCGCTGCTGGCTTGCACCAGCGCTGTCCTGCGAGGTCTGGTGCGCGATACGTGACACGAGGTCGTCAACGAAGTCGCGTACCAACTCGGATTCGATGGCGTCCACGCTGACGCGTCCACTCTCGTCCGCCACATCATGGCGGGTACCGCTCGCGCTGTCGTTGACAGCATCGTTTGTCATGTCGCCCACTCTCGCCCTGACAACATTGCTTGTCAAGTGATGGACGTTGTTGCGTGCTCTATAGCTCGTCGTATCGCGTGGGATGTTGCTCGCTCGCTTGCTCGTGCGATCGGTAGCGCGTCCGTCGGTGATGTTGCTGGTGAGCGAGGGTGTGATCTACGGCGCGAGACAGCGCGCGGCGCCTGGCGCGATGCAGCTCGTGAGTGATAGGCACACGGCCGAAGACGCAACCTGTGCGACGAAGGGCAGACCGATGACGTTCGGGCAAGTGGTGGGGCTCGACCCAGATCTCGCGGCGGCGATGGAACTGTCGCGTCGACTACGGCCCTCTCTGGGCCGGGTGCTCGCGGTGCTCAACGGCAAGGGAGGCCAAGGTAAGACGTCGGTGACCGCCAACCTGGGAGGACTGCTGGCGCTGGCGGCCCAGCAGGCCAACTCCCCGCGGCGGGTGCTCCTGGTCGACTGCGACCCGCAGGGCAACCTCGGCCTGGACCTCGGGTACCTCAAGCCCGAGGACGTGCCGGCCGACGGGCGAGTGCCCGAGGGGGTACAGGTCGGCGACGACGGCAAAGGCCTGATGACAGCCTTGCAGGCGGGCACCGTGCCGCACCGGTTGCGCGACGTACGCCCTTGGCTGGACGTCATCCCCGGCGGGTCGGCCCTGGACGAAGTCAACGGCATGATCTTCGGCAAGACCGCACGTGGCCACTCCCACCGGGCCCGCCTCGCGTTGGCGGAGGTCCTGGCGACGATCGCCGATGAGTACGACTGGATCCTCATCGACTGTCCGCCGCGCGAGATCAACTTGCAGGACTTGGTTCTCGTGGCCAGCAGGGCCGCGCTGGTGCCGGTGTCGTTCGATCAGGCCAGCCGGCAGGGTCTGTCCGGGGTGGCCGAACGGTTCAGCCGGGCTATGACGGTCAACGAGCACCTGGAGTTGCTCGGCGTTGCCATGTTCGGGTTCCAGTACCGAGTCAACCGCCAGGGAGATGAGGTGGGCCAGCGGCGTGAGGTACGCCGCGAGCTGGAGGCGGACCTGCGGGCCGCCGGCACCGACGCGCTCGTGTTCGGCTCCGTCATCCGCTACATGCCGTCGGTGGCCAAGGCCTGCCGCGATCGTGGCCAGCTCGTGCATGAGCTGGAGCAGGTTGTGGGCCCGAAGTGGTGGGAGGTACGCGCCGGAACGGCGAAGGGCCGGCCGGTGCCCAGCACCGAGGCCGGGAAGGTCGCCCAGGAGTACGAGGACCTCGCGGGCGAGGTCTTCACGCGGTTCAGCCAGTTGGCGGCGCGGTGAGCGAGCAAGAGAACTCTGACGCCTACACCCCGCCAGCTCCACAGCTCCGCGGCTTCGGTCGGGGGTCGTCATTGGCGGGTCTGGTCAGCGCCGATCGCACGTCGGCGGTATCGGCGTTGACCTCGCCGCCGGCCAACCCGCGCGTGCCCGATGACGCGGAATCAGCCAAGACGGCACCCTCCGATCGGACACAGGCCGTCCCCACGGCCACCGAGACGCCATCTGCGACGGCCAGCCCGGCCCGCGCTGAGACGGCACCCGCTGAATCAGCACGGCCGGCGGGCGAGGCGCCGGCCGGCCGTACCCGGCCTGCCGGGGTGCCGGACCTGTCGATAGACCTGGACGATCCTGCGGCGCTGGCGGTCAGCCCGACGGTCCTCAGCGTCCCCGCCCCGCTCATGGCCCGATTCGAGCGGGCGCGGCTCAGCTCGACCAGCAACACCGAGCTCGTTCTCGACGCGCTCCGCGCACACCTGGCCGATCTACCCCGGCTGGTCGCCGAGGCTCGACGGCCGGCCGCCGCAGACGCGGGTGAGCCGTTCCCGTGGCGAGCCTCGGCGCAGCGGGGCAAGGCCGCAAAGGTACGCAGAGTGCAGTTGCCGATTCGGCCGCTGGCCGGCGAGCTGCAGGTGATGGACGCCCTGGTCGGGTGGGTCCAGCAGCAGATCGGCGCGGGTCCTCGGTCGCTGGGTGGTCGCATCACCCGCTCCGAGGTGGTGGTAGCGGCCCTCGATGCTCACCTGCCTGTGGAACGGCCGCGCGGCCGTCGACCAAGAGCCTGATCTGGGCGACCAACAGCCTGACCCTCCCAGCGCCCACCGCCTGGTCGACGTCGAGCCAACGAGGAAGCACCCGTGTCCCCGAGTTGCCGGGGCACGGGTGCTTCCTTTGATGCATGGCTCGCGGGGGCCTGCGGTTACGCGGGCATGTGAATGACCGGTAGGTGTCCCTCGGGTCCGTACCGGTTGCCCTCGCTGGTCAGGATCGATGCTCGGTGCTCCAGGGCGGCCATCACCGTGGCGGCCAGGTCGACGCGGCCGGTGAGCCCGCGCCAGTAGGACAGTTCCTGCCACGACTCGCCCCGGGTGGGCAGCCGTGCGCAGGAGTCGTGGCTGAGCAGCCGGTACAGGTGCTTTCGGTGCTTGGCATCGGAGGCCAGCTCCAGGGCCTCAGCGGCAGTAACGGCGGTAACGCCGAAACGCTGGCCGTCGGTGATGACCTCACCGACGGGTTCGCCGACGTGGATCGAGTACGGGTAGGCCAGCAGCGCTGAGCGGTCCAGCACCAGCGCGACCGGGCGCTGCTCGTCCTCGGCGCTCACGCGGCCGGCCGGCCGGCGTCGTCCGCCTCATCCTGCATGTGCTGGCGCACCCGGTCGCGTACGGCCTCGTAGCGCTCGCGCGGCCATTGGGCCTGCACCTGTAGCCGGCGGGCGCGGGCCTCGGCCATGCCTTGCTCGGTGAGCTGCACCCCGGCATCGGCCGTCAGCGCGCAGAACTCGTCCATGCGCCTGCGGTCGCGGACGGCCTGGGCGACGTACGCGGAGGCGTTGGGCTGCTGCTCCAAGGTCTCGGCCACGTCCTCGGGCACGGAGACGGTCACTCGACGCTTTGTCATACTGGTCAGGCTACTCCTGTCATACGATTACGTACGGCAACGCCACGCATTCATCGAGTGGCGCCACCCCCATTCGTCCGGTCGATCGGCGGCAGTTCGACATGCAGGTACACGGTGACGCCGTCACCGGAGCGGCGCGGGCGGGCCGGGCTCTCCCGGGTGACGGTGAGGATTTGACCGATGGCCAACGCCGTGGCGTCTGCCTGGTCGACGTCGTCGGCGACGATGCGGACCTCGATGGTCATCGACGGGCCATCGCTTTCGGGGTGCGTAAGGGTGCGGTCATGGCGCACAGCAGCTCGTAGGCGGTCTCGCAGTCGCCGCGGGCCCGGTGCCCGCCACCGAGGGGCAGCCAGCGGCGCACGAGTTCCCAGTCGGAGCGGCGGCCCATCAGGCACGACCAGGTGCCGTTGTCGCCGAGGTGTGCCGGGTCCAGGCCGTCGCGGCCAGCGTGCCGGCCGATGGTGGCGTGGTCGAACTCGGCGTTGTAGGCCAGCACCGTGCGCCCGGCGGTGACCTCCAGCAGCCGGGGCAGCACCTGCGCCAGGGGTGGGGCGGCGGCCAGCTCGGCGTCGGTAATGCCGTGCACCCACCGGGCCTCCGGCTCCACCTCGCAGCCCGGGGCGACCAGGGTGTCCAGCAGCGTCTCACCGGTGCACGCGTCGACGACGGCGACCTCCACGAGAAAGCCGGCCAAGCCGGTGGTCTCGGTGTCCAGGATGACCGCGACGTCGGGCTCACGCATGGCGCGGGCCCAGCGGATCGCCGCGCCAGCGTCGGTGGCCACCGCGATTTCCCGCCGGTGCTCGCGCAGGTACGGATGGGTAGCGATCTCCTGGCGGATGTCCTTCTCGGTGGGGGCGCCGTCGACGCGTTCCCAGTCGACCTCCCAGCGGCCGGCGCCGGGGTGAAACCACGCCCACACCTCGATGCCGTGCCGGTCGCCCAGCTCGGCCACCCACCGGCGGATGACGGCGGCCCGGTCGACCGGGCGGCGGGCCAGCTCCCGCAGCGGCGACGGCTCACCGGGGCGAACAGCGTGCACGGCCTCCCAGTCGATCGCGGGGTGCTCGCGCAGCGCCTCCAGGTCACCCACCCGGTACAGCGGCACGCTCACCGACCGGTACCGGCTCACCTCCACCGAGGTGTACTTGCGGGGGGCGAGCAGATCACTGGCCACCAGGTACTTGAAGTCGGTCGGTCGGATCTCCAGGAACGTCGCGGCCTGCTGGCTCATCAGCAGCCGGTCGACGCGCACCTGCTCGACGAGATTCTCGTCGCCGGCGAGGGCGTCCAGGTCGGCCTTGGCGTACCGGTCCTGGCGGCCCGGAGACAGCCCGCGCTCTTTGGTCACCTTCTCGAACTCGCCGCGACGCCATCCGAGGTAGTCGGGGGCGTCCCACTTGCTGACGCTGGCGGCGATCCACGCCTGCCGCTCGGCCACCACCGCGCCGAGCTGGTCGACGTCGACGGCGTCGAGGGCCCGGCAGTCCCACAGCGGCCATTCCTTGTACCAGCCGACCACCCGCAGCACGCCGGCGTCGGCCAGGGCCTCCACGTCCTCCTTCGCCACGGACAGCCCGGTGCGGGCGGCGAGGCGTTCGGCGGCCCGCCGGCCGCCGATCGGGGCCTCCTCACCCACGGCCGCGATGATCTCGTCACGGCGCGCGGCGACCTGGTCGGCCACCGCGATCGACCAGCGGGCGCCGCAGTCCGCCGCCGGGATCAGCCCGGCCGTGGTGCCGGCGTCCCACTGCCACTCGGCCAGGCCGGTGTGCCGCAGCACCTGCACCGGCCCCAGGTCCACCGGCGCGGCCTTGGGCTCCGGCTCCTTACGGCGGGTCTTCGGCACGGCGGCCTGCGTGGCCGCCACATCGTTCTCACTCACCAGCTTATCTCCGTTCGCAGCTCGGGGCAGGGGGTCCGGCGGCGCATGGTGTGTCCGGACGGATCGTCGAGCACGGGCGCGAACCCGGCCCGGCCCAACGCGCGGACCAGGGCACGCCTGTCGGAGCCGTACGAGTCGGTCGGGGTGCACACCACGTCCAGGCCGCGGGCGTCGGCGGCGGCCAGGATGGCCAGCAGCATGCGCGGCCCGTGCCAGCCGGCCCGAGCGTCGAGCGGCACCCGCAGCACTCCGATGGCCAGGGCCCCGTCGTCGGTGACGTCCAGGGCGAGCAGCACCATCCCGGGCAGCGAGCCCTTCAACTGGCGCTCCAGCCGGGTAATCCAGTCGCCGGTGGCCACGGCGCTCACGTCGGGTCGCCGTGCTCGGCCTGGTCGTCCTCGGCGAGCCGGACGGCCTCGCGGTCGGCCAGGTCACGGCGCAGGGTGGCGAGTCGTTCGGCGCTGTAGGTCAGCCGGGTCGCCTCGATGCCGAGGCGGGCCCGGATGCCGACGTCGGTGACCCACTGCGCCACCGTCTCCGGCGTGCCGTCTGCTCCCATCGGGGTGTCGGGCAGCAGGTCGGCCATCCACCGCAGCAGTTCCACCAGCGCGGTCAGGGTGGCGTCGACGTCGCCGAGGCTCAGGGCGTCCTGGGCCCGCTCGTAGGGCTGGTAGGCCACGGTCTTGGCCGGTGCGGGCTGGCCCTCGGCGACGACGACCGCGCCCAGCTCGACGCCGGGGGTCAGCTGGCCGTAGAAGCGGACGCTGCCGTCGGTGTCGACGACGTCGACCGGGTCGGGCTCCAGCAGGGTGATGCCGGCGGCGGTGTGCGCGGTGTGCGTCGGCCCGGCCGGTAGGTCTGGGTCGGCGCGGACGGTCCAGGCGACACTGACCGGGGTGTCGGCCGGCAGCGCCGCCATCAGCGCGGCCAGCTCTCCCGCCGTGGCGAACTCGCGCGGCATCCGGGCCAACACGTCGGTCACCGCCCTGGCCGCCGCCTGCTGCTGGTCGGCGAGGGCCTGCCTGTCGATGGCCATATGTGGTGTCCTCCTGTGTGGTCGGAGATGATCGACGGGCGCGGGTCGGGGCCAGTTCGGATGGTCCCGACCCGCGCGTCGGTGGCGGACGGGTTCAGGCGCCGGCCCGCAGGTTGAACATGGTGCCGGCCTCGCCTGCGGTGTCCAGGTCGGCCCGCAGCATGTTGACGGTGGAGGCGACGTCGCGCAGCTTCGTCGCGGCCTGCTCGACGTAGTGGGCGGCGCCGCCGGGCGGCACGTCGCCGTCGTCTTCCAGGTAGGTGTACAGCCGGCGGCTGTCGGCGAACTGTTCGGTGCGGGCGGACAGCGCCTGGAACAGTTCCGCGAGGTCGGGCATCGTGTCGCGCAGGATGAGGGAAACGTCGCTGACCACGTTCGGCGCTGGCAGCGCTGTGGACGCGGTGTGCGGGCCGGTCACGGTGGCCAGGTAGCGGACCAGCTCGCGGATCTGGGCCACGGCGGCCAGGGTGTGCTCCCGGCTGGGCTGGTCGTGCGGGTGCAGGTGCGCGATGAGGTCGGCGGCGGGCATGGTCT
>NZ_JBEZMR010000028.1:0-86588 GCF_040652795.1 Micromonospora sp. NPDC048170 | reverse complement strand
CCGACTCCGCCAACCCCAACCAGGCCTCCTACCGAATGAACGTCGACAACCTCGCCGACTGGATCGCCACCCGCGGCTACACCTCCTGACCCACCAAACCGCACCACCCACGACAAGGGCCGACCCCACAAAGGGTCGGCCCTTGCGTCGTCTCCGCCTGCTCGCTGTCACCGACGGGGGCACGTCAAGAACCGCACTCCGAGACCGCGACGGCGCTGCCCGTCGGCCGTGCCCACGTCAAGAACCGCACTCCGGGACCGCCACGGCGCTGCCCGTCGGCCGTGCCCACGTCAAGAACCGCACTCCGGGACCGCCACGGCGCTGCCCGTTCGCCGTGCCGGGGACCGCTGGCCGGGCAGGACCGGTCCTGGTGCGCGGGACCGGCGCTCAGCCGCCGGAGTCGGCCAGCTCGGCGCCCTCGGGAACGGTGTCGTCGTCGCGGCTGGCCAGCCAGCCCTCCGGCAGGAAGACCTTGCCGGGTGAGTTGGTGCGGCCACGGGGCTGGCCCAGCGTGGCGACCGGGAAGGGCTCGGCCGCGTCCAGCTTGCCGAGCAGGTCGTCGAGCTGGGCCAGACTCTCGATCATGGCCAGTTCCCGGCGCAGCTCGCTGCCGACCGGGAAGCCCTTGAGGTACCAGGCGACGTGCTTACGGAAGTCGGTGCAGCCGTCCCGCTCGCCCCGGGCGGGGGTACGGGAGCCGGCGGTGAACTGGTCGACCAGCAGTTCCGCGTGCCGGCGCATGGTCCGCGCCACCTCGCCGAGGGTCGGCAGGCGGCGCTCCGGGCGGCCGTCGAACGCGGCCTCCAGGTCGGCGAAGAGCCACGGGCGGCCCAGGCAGCCCCGGCCGACCACCACCCCGTCGACGCCGGTGTGCGCCACCATCCGCAGCGCGTCGTCGGCCTCCCAGATGTCGCCGTTGCCGAGCACCGGCACGTCGAGGGCCTGCTTGAGGGTGGCGATGGCGTCCCAGTCCGCGGTGCCGGAGTAGCGCTGCGCGGCCGTACGCCCGTGCAGGGCCACCGCCGCCACGCCGGCGTCCTGGGCGGCGAGCCCCGCCTCGACGTACGTCAGGTGGTCGTCGTCGATGCCCTTGCGCATCTTCACCGTGACCGGCACGCCGGCCGGCGAGGCGGCGTCCACCGCGGCCCTGACCAGCCGCGCGAAGAGCCGGCGCCGCCACGGCAGCGCCGAGCCACCGCCCCTGCGGGTGACCTTGGGCACCGGGCAGCCGAAGTTGAGGTCGATGTGGTCGGCGAGGCCCTTCTCGACCACGATCCGCACGGCGGCGGCGGTGATCTCGGGGTCGGTGCCGTAGAGCTGGAGGCTGCGGGGCTGCTCGTCGTCGCCGAAGGCGATCATGCGCAGGGTCTTCGGGTTCCGCTCGACCAGCGCAACGGTGGTGATCATCTCGCAGACGTAGATGCCACCGCCCTGTTCCCGGCAGAGCTGCCGGAAGCCGACATTGGTGATGCCGGCCATCGGCGCGAGCACCACCGGCGGCCACACCTCGTGCCGCCCGATGGTCAACGGGCGCGGTGCGGGAACGGTCGGCGCGGTCACCGGACAAGTGTAAGGAAGGGCCCCCTCCTAACGCCTCATGCAGAGGAAGGGTCCCCTGCCAACACGACGCACATCACAGGCGGAGCTGCATCGAGGCCGCGCTCATCTGGTACGGCTTTCGGCAGAGCCCGCGCACCGACGACGTACACCTGGTTATCCCGCACCACGCCCGGCGGAGCCGGACGGCGCTGGTCAGGAAGGCGTTCACCGAGGTTGTCCAGGGCATCCGGTCGGCACCGGAGGGCGAACTCCCTGGAGGTGTCAGGAAGGGCACCTTCCTATACGGAAAACGTCAAGAAGGTGCCCTTCCTTACATCGGCAGGTCAGCAGCCGGGGAGGCGCTCGATCAGGTAGCGCTCGACCTGGTCCAGCGCGATGCGCTCCTGGGCCATGGTGTCCCGGTTCCGCACGGTCACCGCGTTGTCGTCCAGCGTGTCGAAGTCGACCGTGACGCAGAACGGGGTGCCGATCTCGTCCTGGCGGCGGTAGCGGCGGCCGATCGCCTGCGAGTCGTCGAACTCCACCACCCAGCGCTTACGCAGGTCGGCGGCGAGACCCTTCGCCTTCGGCGAGAGCGCCTCGTTGCGCGACAGCGGCAGCACCGCGACCTTGACCGGGGCCAGCCGCGGGTCGAAACGCATCACCGTGCGCTTGTCCACGCCGCCCTTGGTGTTCGGCGCCTCGTCCTCGTCGTACGCCTCCAGCAGGAACGCCAGCACCGCGCGGGTGAGGCCGGCGGCCGGCTCGATGACGTACGGCATCCAGCGCTCGCCCTTGGCCTGGTCGAAGTACGACAGGTCGACGCCGGAGTGCTTGCTGTGCGTGGAGAGGTCGAAGTCGGTGCGGTTGGCGATGCCCTCCAGCTCCGCGAACTCGGTGCCGCCGAACTGGAAGCGGTACTCGATGTCCACCGTGCGCTTCGAGTAGTGGGAGAGCTTCTCCTTCGGGTGCTCGTAGAAGCGCAGGTTCCCCTCGGACAGGCCCAGGTCGAGGTACCAGTTCCAGCGCTCGGAGAGCCAGTACTCGTGCCACTGCTCGTCCGAGCCCGGCTCGACGAAGAACTCCATCTCCATCTGCTCGAACTCGCGCGTACGGAAGATGAAGTTGCCCGGGGTGATCTCGTTGCGGAACGACTTGCCGGTCTGGGCGATGCCGAACGGCGGCTTCTTGCGGGCGACCGTCTCGACGTTCTTGTAGTTGACGAAGATGCCCTGGGCGGTCTCGGGCCGCAGGTAGTGCATGCCCTCCTCGCTCTCCACCGGGCCGAGGAAGGTCTTCATCAGGCCGTTGAACATCTTCGGCTCGGTGAAGGTGCCCTTGTTGCCGCAGTTCGGGCAGTTCAGCTCGGTCAGCGAGGCCGGCGGCTTGCCGTGCTTGGCCTCGTACGCCTCCTCCAGGTGGTCGGCCCGGAACCGCTTGTGGCACGACTGGCACTCGGTCAGCGGGTCGACGAAGGCGTCCAGGTGGCCGGAGGCGGCCCAGACGTCGCGGGCCAGGATCACGGCGGAGTCGAGGCCGACCACGTCGTCACGCTGCTGGACCATCGTCTTCCACCACTGCCGGCGGACGTTCTCCTTCAGCTCCACGCCGAGCGGACCGTAGTCCCACGCCGACCGGGTGCCTCCGTAGATCTCGCTGGAGGGGAAGACGAAGCCTCGGCGCTTGGCGAGGCTGACGACGGCGTCGATACGGTCGGCTGGCATGTTTCCTCCTACGCCGACTGGCGGTCGGCGGGGACGTGGTGAGGACGGAAAGGAACAGTTCGGGACAACGGTACGACCCGTACCGTCCCGGGCCCAGCAGAATACCGGGGGCGGGTCAGCTCACCCCGCACACCTCCATGCCGCCGGTCTGCTGGTCCTGCCCGAGGGTGACCTCCTGCCGGTCCTGACGGCCGCCCGTGTAGGTCACGTCCACCGGCACGGTGAGGGAGACGGTGTCCACGTCACCCACCCGGAAGGTGGCGATCTGCGGCTCGGCGGCCACCCGGCGCTCGAACTCCCGGCGCGACTCGCGCCGCTGCGCGTCGTCGCAGAGCTGGTCGTACGCCGCGCCGTACTTCCGCTCGACGAGCGCGCGGTAGTAGTCGGTGGAGACGGCGCGCCCCTGCTCGCGGATGGCCTGCACCCCGGTCACGACCAGGCCCACCACGGCCGCGCCGCCACCGCCGCAGCAGAGCAGCACGGCGAGCGCCCCGGCGCCCAGCCCGAGCCAGAGCCGGGTGTTGCGCCCCTCGGTGGGCGGCGCCGCGAACGGTGGGGAGACCCCCGGCCCGGCCGGCGGGGTTGGCACGCCCGGCTCCGCCGGGGGGCCGGGCACGGCGGGCGGCTGCGCCCACTGTTGGCCGGGGCCGGATGGCGGAGGGTACGGCGGCGGGGTCGCCGGTCCGGGAGCGGTCATGAGTGCAATGTAGTGCCCAGGGGCTCAGCGGTAAGGACCAGCGGCCCGATCGCTCGCGGCCACGACGACGTCTCCGCCCGGGGCGGCGCTGGCGAGCGCCTCGTACGCCGACGGTTCGTCGACCGACTCGGCGAGCAGCGGCACCGCCGTGATCTTGACGTCGAAGCCGCCGAGGGCCCGCCGGTAGGTGCCGACCGACTCCCATTCGGTGACCAGGCACCAGTGGCGCGGGTCGTCCAGCGCGCGGACCAGTTGGCCGCGCAGGTAACCGGGGCGGGCCGCGAGCGCGGTGAGGGCGGCGTGCGCCCGCTCGGTGAACTCGTCGGCGACATCGACGTCCACCACGAACCGGTTCGTCACCAGCACGGGGTTCCTCCTCGTAGAGTCTGTGGGATGCAGCGTACGCAGAGTCCCCTGCCGGCCCGGTTGGCCCGGGCGAACCCGACGACGGTGTTCCTGGTCACCCTGGTGCTGGTGCTGGTCGCGTTCTTCACCCCCGGCGTGGTCGGTGGCCTGTTCACCCTGCTGCTCGCCGCGGCCGTGGCCGCGCTGCTGGTCACCACCTGGTCGGTGCAGACGGCGCCGACCCGGGTGATCCGGCTGGTGGCGCTCACCCTGCTGGTCACGGCGGGTCTGACGAAGCTGTTCTGAGTGCCGCCGGCCACCCGGCTGCGGCCCGGACGGCCGCGCTGACATGCAAGCATGCGTTTTTGACAATCATTATCGTTGTCGCGGACAGTTCAAGGCATGAACATCCGCTCCGCCCCGCGCACCCTGGCCGCCGCCACCGCCGCCCTGCTCGCCCTGAGTGGTGTCGCGGCCTGCGCCGACGACGGCGCGGCCGGCGGCGACCCGCAGCGGGTCGACGTGGTGGCCGCCTTCTACCCGTTGCAGTTCCTCGCCGAGCGCATCGGCGGCGACGCGGTGAAGGTGACCAACCTGGTCAAGCCCGGGGCGGAGCCGCACGACCTGGAGCTGAACCCGCGCCAGGTCGGCCAGGTCGTCGAGGCGGAGCTGGTCGTCCTCCTGAAGGGCTTCCAGCCGGCGCTGGACGAGGCCGTCGAGCAGAACGCCAGGGACCGCGTGTTCGACGTGTCGACCGTGCAGCCGCTGATGGACGCGGCCGGAGGCGGCCACGACCACGAGGGCGAGGAGCACGGCCACGAGAAGGGCGGCGCCAAGGACCCGCACCTCTGGTTGGATCCGACCCGCCTGGCCACGGTCGGCGACAAGCTCGCCGAGCGGCTCGGCCAGGCCGATCCCGACCACGCCGCCGACTACACCGCCCGGGCCGGGGCGCTGCGCGGCGAGTTGGAGAAGCTGGACGCCGAGTTCACGGCCGGGCTGAAGACCTGCCAGCGGCGGGAGATCGTGGTCAGCCACACCGCCTTCGGCTACCTGACCGAGCGCTACCAGTTGGAGCAGATCGGCATCACCGGGCTCAGCCCGGAGGACGAGCCCGCCCCCCAACGCCTGGCCGAGGTCGCCCAGGAGGCCCGTGAGCACAAGGCCACCACCATCTTCTTCGAGACGCTGGTCAGCCCGAAGGTGGCCGAGACCATCGCCGCCGAGGTCGGCGCGAAGACCGCGGTACTGGATCCCCTGGAAGGGCTGTCGACCGACGGCGGTGACTACCTTTCGGTGATGCGTACCAACCTCCAGACCCTGAGGACGGCGTTGAGCTGCTCGTGACATCACCAGTCATCACCGTCGCGAACGGGGTGGTCGGCTACGACGGCCGTCCCGTGCTTCGCGACGTCTCGCTGACCGTGACCGCCGGTGAAGCGGTCGCCGTGCTCGGTGCCAACGGCTCCGGCAAGTCCACCCTGATCCGCGCCGCGCTCGGCCTGGTGCCGCTCAGCTCCGGGTCGATCACCCTCTTCGACCGCCCGCTGCGCCGCTTCCGGCAGTGGTACCGGATCGGGTACGTCCCGCAGCGGCTGGGCGCCGGCAGCGGCGTACCGGCCACCGTCCGGGAGGTGGTGGCCTCCGGCCGGCTCGCCCGGCGCGGCGTGCTGCGCCCGGCCGGCGCGGCGGACCGGGCGGCGGTGAACGCCGCGCTGGAGGCCGTCGGGCTCGCCGACCGGGCCCGCGACCCGGTCGCCACCCTCTCCGGCGGGCAGCAGCAGCGCACCCTGATCGCCCGGGCGCTGGCCGGTGAGCCGGAACTGCTCGTCCTCGACGAGCCGACCGCCGGGGTCGACGCGGTCAGCCAGGAGGCGTTCGCCGGAGCGCTGCACGACTTCGTCGACGGCGGCGGCACCGTGCTGCTGGTGGCCCACGAACTGGGGCCGCTGCGTCCGCTGATCAGCCGCGCGGTCGTCGTACACCAGGGTGGGATCTGCCACGACGGCGCCGTTCCCGAGCCCGCCGGGCACCACGCGGAGCCCGACCACGACCACGTGCACCCGCACGGTCCCGACGAGCCCGCCGGGCTGTGGAGCAGCTGAGATGGAACTCTTCCAGTACCCCTACATGCAGCGGGCCCTGATCGGTGCGCTGGTCATCGGCCTGGCCGCCCCGGCGCTCGGCATCTACCTGGTGCAGCGGCGGCTCGCCCTGATCGGCGACGGGGTGGGGCACGTGGCGCTCACCGGCGTCGGCGCGGGCCTGCTGCTCAACCGGTCCCCGGTGCTCGTCGCGGTGATCGTGGCGACCCTCGGCGCGATCACCATCGAGCTGGTCCGCGCCCGCGGGCGCACCTCCGGCGACCTGGCCCTTGCCCTGCTCTTCTACGGCGGCATCGCGGGCGGCGTGACGCTGGTCGGGCTCTCCGACAGCACCAGCGCCAACCTGAACGCCTACCTGTTCGGGTCGCTGACCACAATCAAACCGGCGGACCTGGCCACCATCGCGGTGCTCGGCGCGGCCATCGGGGTGACCATGCTGGCGCTGCGCCCGGCCCTGTTCGCGGTCTGTCACGACGAGGAGTACGCCCGGGTCTCCGGCCTGCCGGTGCGCACGCTCAACCTGCTGCTCGCCGTGGCCACCGCGGTCACCGTGACCATCGCGATGCGGGCCGTCGGGGTGCTGCTGATCAGCGCGCTGATGGTGGTGCCGGTGGCCACCGCCCAGCAGGTGACCCGAGGGTTCCGCAGCACGATGGCGGCGGCGATGGCGCTCGGGCTCTTCGCCGCCGGCTCCGGGGTCTGGGTGGCGGCGAACGCCGACACCGCCCCCGGCGCCTCGGTGGTGCTGATGGCGATCGCCTCGTTCGGGGTGGTCGCGGTCCTCGGCGCGGTGTGGCGGGCGCTGCGTCGGCGGCGCGCCCCGGCCGCCGCGCCCACGCCCGAGCCGCACGAGGTCGTGCTCCACTGATCCCTGACCAGCACCGTGCCGATGGGATTGGTTATCGTTACGGGGTGACGGACGGATCAGGCTACGACGCTTTCGAGGGCGCGAGCGAGCTGCTGCGCGCCCTGTCGGCGCCGATCCGGCTGGCCATCGTCAGCGAGCTCGCCGAGGGCGAGCGCTGCGTGCACGAGCTGGTCGACAAGCTCGGCGCCGCGCAGCCGCTGGTCTCCCAGCACCTGCGGGTGCTGCGGGGCGCCGGCGTGGTGCGCGGCTCGCGCCGGGGGCGCGAGATCGCGTACGCGCTGGTCGACGAGCACGTCGCACACATCGTGGCCGACGCGGTGAGCCACGCCGGGGAGGGATGATGACCATGACGGGTGCCACGGTCCGCAACACCCGGCAGCGCTCGGCGGTGAGCGCCCTGCTCGCCGAGCTGGAGGGCTTCCACAGCGCGCAGGATCTGCACGCCATGCTGCGCGAGCGCGGCGAGCGGGTCGGGCTGACCACCGTCTACCGCACGCTCCAGGGGCTCGCCGACTCGGGCGAGATCGACGTGATGCGCCCGCCGGGCGGCGAGCACCTCTACCGCCGGTGCAGCGAGGGCCACCACCACCACCTGGTCTGCCGGGCCTGCGGGCGCACCGTGGAGGTGGCGGGGCCGACGGTGGAGAACTGGGCCGAGCGGGTGGCGGCGAAGCACGGCTACGCCGACGTCAGCCACACCCTGGAGATATTCGGCACCTGCCCGGCCTGCGCGGGCTGACCCCGCCCGACGGTGAGCCGTTGCGCCGCCGCTGGTCCGGCCCGGCGTCGTGCGATGGTGCCGCCTGCCGGTCCGCCCCACGTACGGCGGTAGCGCCGGCCGTTCGGGCCGCGTGCCGGGGACGGCCGCGCGTGGCACGCTGTCCGGCGTGAAGATCTACGCCGATCGTTTCCCGACCGCCGCCCGACAGTTGATCACCGACCTGCTCGTCGTCGCCTGGGTGTACGGCGCGATCCGCGGCGCGCTGTGGCTGCACGACCTGGTCCAGAAGCTCGCCGTACCCGGGCAGAAGCTGGAGGGTGCCGGCGGCGGGCTGGCCGACAACCTCGCCGAGGCGGGCGGCAAGGTCGGCCGGGTGCCGCTGGTCGGCGACGAGCTGACCGCACCGTTCCAGCGGGCCGCCGGCGCCGCCCGCTCGCTGGCCGAGGCGGGACGCGACCAGCAGGAACTCGTCGACCAGCTCGCCCTCGCGCTGGCCGTCGCCGTGCTCGTCTTCCCGCTCGGCCTGGTGCTCTTCGGCTGGCTGCCGCTGCGGGTGCGCTGGATGCGCCGGGCCGCCTCGGCCGCGAGGCTGGCCGCCGCCCCCGCCGGCCGGGACCTGCTCGCCCTGCGCGCGCTGGCCACCCAGCCACTGGGACGGCTGACCCGGATCGCGCCCGACGTGGCCGAGGCGTGGCGGCGCGGCGACGATGCCACCGTCGACGCGCTCGCCGCGCTGGAGCTGCGCCGACTCGGCCTGCGGGGCGGTCGCTGAGACACGGCCGTCCGGCCACCGGAACGGGCGTGGCCGCAGGAGTTGCCGTCCCGGATGCTCGACGGCCGGGCGAGCACCCGACGGCCGTCGCCGGGCCGGCACAGGGCCGGCCCGGCGACCCGGGCGTCACCGCGTGGGCGGGATGCGGCGGCGGACGTCGTCGGCGGTGGACGGGCCGGGCGACCAGCGGGCCACCCAGGGCAGCTCGTCGGCCGGGGTGATCACGCCCTCCTCCAGGGCGGCGTAGCGCCCGGCCAGGATCCGCTTCGCGGCGGCCGTGTCGACGGAGTCGGTGTTCTCCCACAGGGCGGTGAAGAGCGCGTCGACCCGGACCCGGGCCTGCCGGCAGAACAGGTCGGCCAGTTCCACGTTCTCGGGCCGGTCCTCCCGCTCGGCGTGGGCCCGCACGCAGACCGCGGACATCGCGAACAGCTCCGCGCCGATGTCCACCACCCTGCCGAGGAACGCCTGCTTGCGCTCCATCTTTCCCTGCCACCGGGACATCGCGTAGAACGTCGACCGGGCCAGCTTGCGCGAGGCGCGCTCCACCTGCCGCAGGTGACCGGCGAGCGGGCCGAACTCGGCATACGCCGAGGGGCGCTGCCCCCTGCCGACGGCGAGCGTGGGCAGCCACTTCGCGTAGAAGGCGCCGGCCCGTGCCCCGGCCTTCGCCTTGCGGCCGAGCCCGGCGTCCGGGTCGATGATGTCGCCGGCGACCGACAGGTGCGCGTCGACCGCCTCCCGGGCGATGAGCAGGTGCATGATCTCGGTGGAGCCCTCGAAGATGCGGTTGATCCGCAGGTCACGCAACAACTGCTCGACGGCGGCGGGGCGCTCGCCCCGCGCGGCGAGTGAGTCGGCCGTCTCGTAGCCGCGACCGCCCCGGACCTGGACCAGCTCGTCGGCGATCTTCCAGGCCATCTCGCTGGCGTAGAGCTTGACGAGCGCCGCCTCGATGCGGATGTCGTTGCGGTCGTCGTCGGCGAGCAGGCAGCAGAGGTCCAGCATGGTCTCCATGCCGTACGTCGTCGCGGCCATGAAGGAGAGCTTCTGCGCCACCGCTTCGTGCTCGCCCACGGGTCGTCCCCACTGCACCCGGTCGGCGGCCCACTCCCGGGCCACGTTCACCGCCCACTTGCCGGCGCCGACGCACATGGCCGGCAGCGACAGCCGCCCGGTGTTCAGGGTGGTCAGCGCGATCTTCAGGCCCTTGCCCTCGCCGCCGATGACGTTCTCCTTCGGTACGAAGACGTCGTGGAAACGGGTCAGGCTGTTCTCCAGGCCACGCAGGCCGACGAACTCGTTGCGCCGTTCGACCGTGATGCCCTCGGCGTCGCCCTCGACGACGAAGGCGGTGATCCCGCCGCGCCGCCCCTCGGCGGCGGGCACCCGGGCCATCACCACGAGCAGGCTGGCGACGGTGCCGTTGGTGGCCCAGAGCTTCACACCGTTGAGCCGGTAGCCGGTGCCGTCGGGCGTGGGCTCGGCGGTGGTGGCCAGCCGGGCCGGGTCGGAGCCGACGTCCGGCTCGGTGAGCAGGAACGCGGACACCTCACCGGCGGCGAGCCGGGGCAGGAAGCGCTGCTTCTGCTCGGTGGTGCCGAACATCTTCAACGGCTGTGGCACCCCGATGGACTGGTGCGCCGAGAGCAGCGCGCCGATCGCCGGGCTGACCGAGCCGGCCAGCATGAGCGCCCGGCAGTAGTGCAGGTTGCTGAGCCCGAGCCCGCCGTACGACCGGTCGATCTTCATGCCGAACGCGCCGAGCCGGGCCAGTCCCTGGAACACCTCGTCCGGGATGGAGGCGTCCCGCTCGATCGCGGCACCGTCCACCTCGGCGATGAGGTACTCGCGGAGCCGGCCGAGGAACTCGTCGGCGCGGGCGACGTCCGCCGGGTCGGAGCGCGGCCAGGGGTCGATCAGGTCGAGCCGGAACCGGCCGAGGAAGAGCTCCTTGCCGAAGCTGGGCCGGTCCCAGGAGGATTCCCGGGCCGCCTCGGCGACCTGGCGGGCCTCCTTCTCGGACACCTGACCGGCCTCCGTCGGCAGCGGCCCGGCCGCGCCCGCCGTCGGCCGGCCTGCGGCGGAGGTTGGCGGCTGGCCGGCGGCAGAGGGCGTCGGCGTCTCGGCGGCGGTTGTCGGCAGGTCTGCGGCGGTCCTCGGCGGCTGGTCGGCGCCTGAGCCGTCGGATGCGGGTCGGCTGTTGTGTGTCGTGGTCACGGCGGCCCCCTCGAACCTCGGTCCGGATGCGTCAACGTGCTCGACAAACAGCACGCTACCCCTGGTTGTTACCCAGGGGTAGCGTTCGATAAATATCGAGTTTGATCGACTTCGGTCAGTCGCCGAGGGACCGCGGCTCGTCGTCCTCGTCGTCGAGGTCGTCCTCGCCCCAGTTGCGCCGGGAGAACGGCAGGAACATCCAGAAGGTGAGGAACCAGAGGGCGGTGAGGCCGCTGAGCACCAGGGCGACGCCGCGGTCCAGCACGAAGTCGGTGATCAGCAGCACCGCGCTGACCATCGAGATCAGCATGAAGGCGAGGCCACCGCTGGCCATCCGGTGGGCGAACCGGACCAGTTCCGGCTTGCGGCCCTGCCGGAACAGCGCGCGGTGGAACGCCACCGGAGAAATGATCATCGCGGTGGCGGCCGCCGCCGACAGCAACGCGACGATGTAGATGTCCTTCTGGAACTCGCTGGTGCGGGTGAAGCCGTTGCTGAACGGCAGGGTGAGCAGGAAGGCGAAGAGGATCTGCACGCCGGTCTGGGCGACCCGCAGCTCCTGGAGCAGGTCGGCGAAGTTTCGCTGCCAGCGCTGCTTCTCGGTTTCCTTGGACACGCGCTACCTCCGGTCAGACGGTACTGCCGGCGGGGGCGGCCGGCGGCAGCATCGCTGATGCCCCACCGGCCGACCCACGAAACCGACTCACGTCACTGCCCGACACCCGGTCCCACGGAGGTGCCGACCGGCGCGACCGCCGCCGTCAGCGCACCGGTCCCGTTCGCACGCGCCGACGGCCGCGGTCGTCCCCGTCAGCACGCCCGACCCTCAGGAGCCGCGCCGGATCCCGCCCGCGCCGGAGCGTCAGGAGCCGCGCCGGATCCGGCCCGCGTACCGGGCCTCCAGGGCGTTGTTGTGCTCGTCGCCCCCGGCGATGTTGGCCGACAGGTAGACCGGGGGCCGCTCCCCCGCAGCCAGCAGCCGGGCCACCACCTCGACAGTGATCTGCTGCGCGAGCAGCGCCGCGGTGATCGACGAGACCGCGCCGACCGCGCCACCACCCGGCAACGGCAGCGTCGCGTCGCCGTACGGGGCGCCGTTGTCGAGCACCACGTCGGCGAAGTCGGCGAGCCTGCGCCCCGACGGGTGGCGCGACGTCATCTGCCCGGAGTGCCGCGCCGAGGTGATCGCGACCAGCCCGTGCCCCTTCTCCTTGACCAGCGACGCGAACTCCACCATCGCGCCGTTCACGCCGGAGTTGGAGGCGAGCACGAAGACGTCCCGGGGGCTGACCGGAGCCAGCTCGTAGAGGCGGTGCGCCACCGACGGATCGCGCTCCAGCAGCGGCCCGAGCACGTCCGCCGGGGCGCCGCCGACCAGCACCAGGTCCCGCAGGGCGATCCGGTTGGTCGGGACCAGCCCGCCGGCCCGCCCGGCGATCTCCATGGCCAGCGCCTCGGAGTGGCCGGTGCCGAACGCGTGGACCACGCCGTCGGCGCGTACGGCCTCGGCGATCAGGTCGGCAGCCTGCCCCACCGCCTCGCGTTGGCTCTCGGCCACCCGGTTCATCGTGGCGGTCACCACGGCCAGGAAGCCCTCGGCGCTCACCGTCATGTCTGCTCCGTCCATGTCGTACCTCCGTCGGGGATGGGGTCCGGCAACCGCCGGGCGGCGTCGCGGGGAGGGTCAGGCCGGGTCGTACGCCCGGGCCAGGATCGCCTCGGCCAGTGCCGCGGGCGCCTCGTCGGGAATCCAGTGGCTCACCCGGGGCAGCTCGACGAAGCGGTAGTCGGCGCTCACGTGCCCGGCGCACGCCTCGGCGGCGGTGCGGCCGATCGCGACGTCCCGGCCGCTCCACACGAACGTGGTCGGCACCGTCACCGGCCCGGTGGCCGCGAGGTCCCGGCGGGACATGGCCCGGTACCAGTTCAGCGCCGCGGTCAGCGCGCCCGGCTCGCGCATCGGGTCCGCGTACGCGGCCACCCGCGCGTCGTCGCCGACCCCGTGCAGCATCCGGCGCAGCCCGGTCGCGCCCAGCGCCAGCAGCGCCTTCTCCGCCTTGCCCGGCTTGCGGAACAGCGCCATGTACGCGGAGCGCGCCTTCTGCCCCGCGTCCTCGGCCAACGCCCACGCCATCGCGGCGGGATGCGGCACCGAGATCGCGGTCAGCGTACGGACCCGATCGGGGTGGCCGGCCGCGACGGCCCAGGCCACCACCGCGCCCCAGTCGTGCCCCACCAGGTGCGCCGCGTCGACGCCCAGCGCGTCGAGTACGCCCACCGCGTCGGCGACCAGCTCCGGCAGCCGGTACGCCTCGACCGCCTCGGGGCGCGCGCCCGGCGAGTAGCCGCGCTGGTCCGGCGCGTACGTGCGCAGGCCGGCGGCGTGCAGCGCGGGCACCACGTCGTCGAACTCCCCACCGTGCTGGGGGAAGCCGTGCAGCAGCAGGACGGGCGTGCCGCCCTCCGGTCCGCCGACGCGGACGTCGAACGTCAACCCCCGGGCCTCGATCCGCATGATCGTGAGCCTACCCACGTTGCCGGCCTGCCCCTCGCCACGTACAGCCCGCGCGGGTCACCGGGGCCGGAATCGACGGCGTCGACCGATCGCGCCGATGAGCTGCGGAAAGATCACTTTGCCCGATGATCTTCAAAGGTGTTAGCGTCGGGCCACAACTTCACATCCGACAGGGGAGCGCACAGCGCTGAGAGTGCGGGCACCGCCCGCAGACCCTCGAACCTGATCTGGGTAATGCCAGCGCAGGGAGTTCGGTCGACCTCCAGCCGCGTCGACGTCCGGCACATCCGGGCGCGGCGTGCGTCTTCTCCTGGTTCGCGTTCAGGACTGGGAGCAATCATGCGAGACAACAACACCACCCCCCGGTGGCGAACCGTCGACGTCGTCGTCGCCGCGGTGATCGCGGTGGCCTTCGGCGTCATCTTCTGGGCCTGGGGCCTGCTGTGGCGGGCCGTCGACCCGGCGTTCGCGTTCTTCCCCGCCGGCCAGGCGATCATGTACGGCGTGTGGCTGGTCCCGGCCGTCCTCGGCGGCCTGGTGATCCGCAAGCCCGGCGCGGCGCTCTTCTGCGAGGCGGTGGCGGCGACGGTCTCCGCGCTGCTCGGCGCCGAGTGGGGCGGCGTCACCATCGTCCAGGGCCTGATCCAGGGCCTCGGCGCCGAGCTGGCCTTCGCCGCGTTCCGGTACCGCTCGTTCCGGCTGCCCACCGCGCTGATCGCGGGCGCGCTGACCGGCTTCGGCGCGGCGCTGTTCGACTTCTTCGTCTGGAACAGCGAGTACGCCCTGACCAGCTACCGCATCCCCTACGCCCTGCTCACCGTCGTCAGCGCCGCCGCGGTGGCCGGCGCCGGCGCCTGGGCCCTGACCCGCGCCCTGGTCACCACGGGCGCCCTGGACCGCTTCCCCGCCGCCCAATCCCGCCCCCTGATCTGACCCACCTCGGACGGATCACGTCGATCATGAAGTTGTCGCCGCGACACGCCGTGCCGATTGACGACAACTTCATGATCGACAAATGCGAAGGGGGGTGTCGGGTGTGGGGGCGGTAGTGCTGCGCGGGTTCGGGTGGCGGCACGCCGGGCGGCGGGCATGGGCCGTACGCGGGGTGGACCTGCACGTCGAGGCCGGCGAGCGGGTGCTGCTGCTGGGGCCGTCGGGCGCCGGCAAGAGCACGCTGCTCGCCGCGCTGGCCGGGCTGCTGCCGGAGGACTCGGGCGAGCAGGAGGGCACCGTCGAGATCGACGGGCTCGACCCTCGTAAGAGCCGCGAACGGGTGGGCATCGTCTTCCAGGACCCGGAGACCCAGCTCGTGATGGCCCGCAGCGGCGACGACGTGGCGTTCGGGCTGGAGAACCGCGGCGTCCCCGCCGGGGAGATCTGGCCCCGCGTCGACGAGGCGCTGGCCCGGGTCGGCTTCCCGTACCCCCGGGACCGTGCCACCGCCGCCCTCTCCGGCGGCGAGCAGCAGCGCCTCGCCCTGGCGGGGGTACTTGCCCTGCGTCCCCGCCTGCTGCTGCTCGACGAGCCGACCGCCAACCTCGACCCGACCGGCGCGGCGCTGATCCGGGCGGCGGTGGCCGGCGCGCTGGACGCCGACACCACGCTGATCCTGGTCGAACACCGGGTCGCCGAGGCGCTACCCCTGGTCGACCGGGTGGTCGTGCTCGAACCCGGCGGCGGCGTCCGCGCCGACGGCACACCCGAGGCCGTCTTCGGCGCGCACGGCGACACCCTCGCTGACGAGGGCGTCTGGGTGCCCGGCCGTCCGGTACCGCCACGCCAGGCCACCACCCCGGCCGGCGACGTGCTGCTCACCGCCGACCGGCTCGGCCTGCCGCCCCGGCTGGCCCCCGTCGACCTTGACGTACGCGCCGGCGAGGCGCTCGCCGTCGTCGGGCCGAACGGGGCCGGCAAGTCGACCCTCGCCCTGCTGCTCGGCGGCCTGCTCAAGCCCGGAGCGGGCCGGGTCGTGTCGACGACGGCACTGGCCGGCACCGACGCCCGTACTCCCCCGCACCGTTGGCGTGCACCGGCCCTGGCCCGCCGGATCGGCTCGGTATTCCAGGACCCGGAGCACCAGTTCGTCACCAACACCGTCTTCGACGAGCTGGCGCTCGGCCCACGCCGCACCGGCCAACCCGAGACAGCGGTCCGGTCCACCGTCGACGGGTTGCTGTCCCGACTGCGGTTGACGAAGCTCGCGGCGGCCAACCCGTACACCCTCTCCGGCGGAGAGGCGCGGCGGCTGAGCGTGGCGACCGCCCTGGCCACCGCGCCCCGCCTGCTCATCTGCGACGAACCGACCTTCGGCCAGGACCGGCGCACCTGGCTGGAGCTGGTGGACCTCTTCGCCGAACTGCGCGACGCCGGGCACGGCCTGGTCGCGGTCACCCACGACCCGGAGTTCGTCGCCGCCCTGGCAGACCGCCGCCTCACCCTGGAACGCCCATGACCAGCCCGCGTCCGGCCGCCGCACCGATCACCCGCCGCCCCTGGAACGACCGGGACCAGCCAGGACCAGGCCGTCAGGCAGGTCACCTACCGCACCCTGGAACGACCGTGACCAGCCGCGATCAGGCCGCCGCACCAGTCGCCCACCCGGACCCCGGCCTCAGCCGCGGAACTACCGTGACCAGCCAGGGACGCGCCGCACGCGTCGGCCGCCGCGGCAGCCTGGAGCGGGCGTGATCAACCTCGAGCCGGTCGCCGCACCGGAGGCGCCACTGGCCCGGCGCAACCCGGTGGCCAAGCTCGCCGCGGCGCTGGTGTTCTCGTTCATCCTGATCGCCACCCTGGACCCGGTGGCCCCGGCCATCGCGATCGCCGTGGAACTGGCCGTGCTGCCGTTGTTCGGGGTCCGGCTACGGGTGTTGGCGCGACGGGCGTGGCCGCTGCTCATCGGTGCGGTCGGCGTGGTGGTGACGCTGGTGCTGTTCGCAGCCGAGCGCTCCGGTCGGGTGCTGGTCGAGGCCGGCCCGGTGGTGGTCACCTCCGGGGTGCTGCTCACCGCGCTCGGCCTGGTGCTACGCATGTTCGCGGTGGCGCTGCCCGGCGTGATCGTCTTCGCCACCACCGACCCGACCGACCTGGCGGACGCGCTGATCCAGAACGCGAAGGCGCCGGCCCGGTTCGCCATCGGGGCACTGGCCGCGTTCCGGCTGGTGCCGCTGCTCGGACAGGAGTGGCAGATGATCTCCATGGCACGCCGTGCCCGAGGGGTCGAGGCCGGTCGCAGCCCGCTGGCGAAGCTGCGGCTGTTCGCGTCGACGGCGTTCGCGCTGCTGGTCGGGGCAATCCGCCGGGGCACCCGATTGGCCGTGGCGATGGACGCCCGGGGCTTCGACGCCGGGACCCCGCGTACGGTCGCCCGGCGACAGCGCTTCGTCGCCGCCGACGGCCTGTTGATCGTCGGCGCGGCGGCGCTCGCCGGGGCCGCGTTGACCGCCAGCGTGTTGCTCGGCACGTTCCGCCCGTTGATCGGCTGACATGCCCGCGGATCGGCTGAGACGCCGCTGATCGGTTGGGACGCCACTCGATCAACTGGTCAGCCTCTCGGCCGGCTGGTCAGCCTCTCGGCCGGCTGGTACCGGCCGCTGATCGGCTGACGGGCCGGGTGGAGTCGCCGGTGACGACGCCTCCACCCGGCTGGCACGGTCAGCTGCGCCGGAAGGCGTACCGGCGGGCCTGCCCGGCCTTCTGGCCACGCAGCGCACCGGAGCGGCCGGCGCCGGAGACCGGCGGGCCGGCCTTCGGCGCCGCCGGCCGGTCGACCGGCAGCACCGGCATGACCGGCGCGACCGCCACCTCTTCAAGGTTGACCGGCGTCAGATCCTCGGCGGGCGGCGTGGGCAGGGTCGTACGGGACTTCTTCGGGTTGCGCCTGGCGGGCATCCGGTGCCTCCTCGGTCTGCGGGCCCTACCGCACCGGAGCGACATCCGGTGACCGGGGCCCGCCTCGTTCGATGACCGTCACGCGACGGTCGGGCGGGATCGGGACTGCTGCCCGGGATCGACCACGAGGGACACCACCGCCACGGCGGCAGGTGCGGAATGCGGACGCCCGGGAGCACGCGGACCCACGGCCACAGAGGCGGCGGGTCGGCTCGGAGATGGGGCGTCAGATACGCATGCCCACACGCTATCCGCCCGACAGATCCCGCGCACCCGAATTACCGCCACAACCGACGCCCACCCTCCCCGCCCACGCACCCGCGCTCACGCCCACCCATACGGCCCGCACCCGCACCCGCACCCCCGCCCGCGCCCGTCCACGCGCCCCCACTCGCACTCGCCCGCGCACTCGCACGCGCACTCGCACGCGATCTTGCACGCGATCTTGCACGCGATCTTGCAGTTTCCGCCCCGACAAACCGCCCTTAAATGACATAGCGGGGGCGGAAACTGCAAGATCGCCGGGCAGGGCCGGGCAGGGCAGGGCAGGGCCGGGCAGGGCCGGGCAGGGCAGGGCAGGGCGGGGCCGGGCGGGGCCGGGCCGGGGCGGGAGCAGGGGTGGGCCAGGCGGGACAGGGCAGGGGTGGGCCAGGCGGGACAGGGCAGGGGTGGGGACCGGGGTAACCCGGGCCGGGCGGGGACAGGCGGGGCCGGGCCCGGGCAGGCGGGATGGTGAGTCGGACCAGACCGTGGCCCCGCCCTCGCATCTTCGCTGTCAGGCGAGGGTGGCGTGCATTTCCCAGACCAGGATCTCGGCCGGCTCGGTGGCGGTGACCCGACGCCCGCCTGTCATGGTGAGCCGGGCGGCGTCTCCGGCGCCGAGCGTTCCGCTGCCCTCCAGCGTGACCGCGCCGGTCGGCACGTACAGGTGGACGAAGGGCGCGTCGGGGACGGTGACCTGGTCGCCCGGGCCGAGCCGGGCGGCGTGCAGGGTGGCGAACCGGTTGCGGATCCGGATCGCCGCGGCGTAGCGGTCCATGCCGGAGGCGATCGGCACCAGGCCACCGCGCAGAAGTTGGTCGTCGATCTCGAGTTGTTCGTAGCCGGGTGCCACGCCCTGTTCGTCGGGGAGCACCCACATCTGCACGAAGTGGACGGGGTCGGTGTGCGGATCGCGGCCGTCGAGACGCCAGGAGTCGTTCTTCTCCGAGTGCAGGATGCCGGTTCCGGCGCTCATCCGTTGCGCCAGCCCCGGATAGATCACGCCGGAGTGACCGGTGGAGTCCTGGTGCACCAGCGACCCGCGCAGCACCCAGGTGACGATCTCCATGTCCTGGTGCGGGTGGGTCTCGAAACCGGCACCCGGGCGCACCACGTCGTCGTTGTTGACCAGCAGCAGACCGTGATGGGTGTTGGCTGGGTCGTGGTGCCGGGAGAACGAGAACGAATGCTTCGAGTCGAGCCAGGAGATCCGGGTGACGAACCTGTCGTCGGCCCGCCGAACGTCGACCGACGGCGCGGGGACGGTCACCACGCCCCCGACCGGCACTCCGGCCCAGCCGACCCCGCCGCCGAGCGGCACAGCGGCCCGATCGACCACGCTCTCGACCGGCACTCCGATCCGGCCGACCACGCCGCCGGGCGGCACTCCGGCCCGACCGGCCACGCCCCCGAGCGGCGCTGCGGCCCGACCGGCCGTACGTCGGCCTGGCCGGAGCGGTCACCAGGCACGCTGCCCACTCTCGGTGGGCGCCCAGGTCAGTGCCGGTTCCCCCGTGGCCAGCTCGCTGATCTCCCCGGATCGCGGCTGGGCCGCGTGGCCGAGTTCGCGGCAGTGCTGCTCGGCGATCTCGGCACAGATCTCGGCCACCTGCCCGCAGATCGGGTCACCGAGGTCGGCGGCGTTCAACGCCATGATCATCTTGTACCGGAGATCCCGCATCTCCACCCCCGAGGATCGACGCGGCCGGGCCCCCCGCCCCGGCTATCCGACCCTATCCACCCCCGCCCCCACCCACCCCCGAAACCCCGGACCGCCAGCCGATCACGCACTTCCGGTGAGTGTTTCGCCCTTGGCGTGGGCATCCGTACAGCACGGGGATGGATGGGGAGGGTGATGGTCAGAAGAAGCGGCGGCGCTTGGCCTTCTGGGGGCGGAGCATGTCGGCGCCCTTGGTGAGCAGGCGGCTCACCCCGGACGGGCCGCGGCGGGCCTCCAGCGTGTGGCTGAGCCGGCGCGCGCCGGCCGCCGCCAACGGCACGGCGACGGCCATCGCCGCCCACTGGGCAATACGCTTCTGGATCATGTGGGTTCACCTCCGTCAGTGGCTGCTGACCGAGGTGGTACCCCGTACGGCCGGGCGGTAAGCCTCAGACCGGCGGGGCGACCGGGTTGGGCAGCGCGCCGCCGAAGCGCCGGTCCCGCTGCGCGTACAACTCGCAGGCGTACCAGAGGTGGCGGCGGTCGAAGTCGGGCCAGAGCGTGTCGAGGAAGATCAGCTCGGCGTACGCGGTCTGCCAGAGCAGGAAGTTCGAGATCCGCTCCTCGCCGGAGGGACGCAGGAACAGGTCCACCTCGGGGATCTCCGGGTGGTAGAGGTACTTCGCGACGGTCTTCTCGGTGACCTTCTCCGGGTCGAGCCGGCCCGCCGCGACGTCACGGGCGATGGCGGCGGCGGCGTCGGCGATCTCGGCCTGGCCGCCGTAGTTGACGCAGAACTGGAGGGTCAGCGTCGAGTTGCCCCGGGACATCTCCTCCGCCGTCTGCAACTCGGAGATGACGCTCTTCCAGAGCCGGCCGGCCCGGCCGGACCAGACCACCCGCACCCCCAGGTCGACCAGCTGATCCCGACGGCGGCGGATGACATCGCGGTTGAAGCCCATCAGGAAGCGGACCTCGTCCGGTGAGCGCCGCCAGTTCTCCGTGGAGAAGGCGTACGCCGACAGGTAGGGGATGCCCAGCTCGATGGCGCCCTCGATGGTGTCGAAGAGGGAGAACTCCCCCGCCTCGTGGCCCTTGGTGCGGGGCAGCCCGCGATCCTTGGCCCACCGGCCGTTGCCGTCCATCACGACGGCGACGTGCTTCGGCACCGCGTCGGCGGGCAGCGCCGGCGGCCGGGCGCCCGACGGGTGCGGTGTCGGCGGCATCGGCTCGCGCCGGCCGGCCCTCATCGATCGGATCACTCGGTTCTCCCCCTGCTCACGCCGTCCGCTCCGGTTCCGGCGCCCCGCGACGGCGGGACCGGACCGGCCGCCGGGGCGCCCCGGTCGACCAGCGGCAGCGAGCGTAGCGCGCGCTCCAGGTGCCACTGCAGGTGCGCCGCGACGAGGCCGCTGCACTCTCGGCGTACGCCGGTCTCGGTGGCGTCGGCGACCCGCCAGTCGCCGCTGGTCAGCGCGGACATCAGGTCGATGGTGGCCGGGGCGGGATGGGCGGCGCCCGGCGGCCGGCAGTCCGGGCAGACCGCGCCCCCGGCCGGCACCGAGAACGCCCGGTGCCGCCCCGGCGTGCCGCAGACGGCGCAGGCGGCCAGCGCAGGCGCCCAGCCGGCCAGCGTCATGCCGCGCAGCAGGTACGCGTCGAGCACCAGCGTGGTGGCGTGGCTGCCTTCGGCGAGCGCACGCAGCGCGCCCAGGGTCAGCTGGAACAGCCGCAGCGACGGTTCCCGTTCGACGGGGGTGAGTCGCTCGGCGGTCTCGGCGATCGCGCTGGCGGCCGTGTAGCGGGAGTAGTCGCCGAGGAACCGTTTGCCGTAGAGGTCGATGCCCTCGACCTGACTGACCGTGTGCAGCGAGCTGCCGTGGTTGCCCTTGGGGTCGCCGGCGAGCTGGAGGTCGACGTGCCCGAACGGCTCCAGCCGGGCGCCGAACTTGCTGGTGGTACGGCGGATGCCCCGGGCGACCGCCCGCAGCCGGCCGTGCCGGCGGGTGAGCAGGGTGATGATCCGGTCGGACTCGCCGAGCTTCTGCACGCGCAGGACGACCGCGTCGTCGCGGTAGAGCTGTCGGCGGTACCCGGCCATCGGGCCATTCTCTCTCGGGGTGTGGAATCAGGGTCAGCTCGGGGTGTCTCGCGTGCGAACCCCGATGCGCCGGCCGGGCCACGGCTCGTAGCGTGCTCGCATGGCTCAACACCGCACCGCCGCTGTGCTCCTCGCTGCGGCCACCACCCTGATCGTCTCCGCCGGGTGCGACAACCTGTCCTTCCGCCGACTCGACTACGACAACACCGAGGCGGTTCGGATCAGCAGCATCCGGGTGCTCCCGGGAGCCGGCGACGTGACCGTCCGCGCCATCGGCCCGCAGGACGAGGTACGGATCAAGCGTGTGGTGCGCTACCAGGGCGGCCAGCCCGACGCGACGTACGAGATCAAGGGCTCCGAGCTGGTGCTGGACACCGACTGCGGCTCCCGGTGCACGATCTCCTACGAGGTCACCGCCCCGGACGGGGTGAGCGTGAAGGGCGAGAGCGGCTCCGGTGACGTCGACCTGAGCAAGGTGGGCCCGGTGGAGATGCTGCTCGGATCGGGCAACATCCGGGTGGCCGGCTCCAGCGGCCCCGTCCGCGCGCAGACCGGCTCCGGCAACATCCAGGTGACCGGCGCCGGCGGCCCTGTCCGGGCCGAGGCCGGCTCCGGCAACGTCGAGGTCGACGAGGTCGCGGCCACGGTCACGCTGCGTACCTCCTCCGGCGACATCACGGGCCGCCGCCTCGGCGGCGGGGTGGACGCGGAGGCCGGCTCCGGCGACGTCACGGTCGACCTCGCGACGCCCGCCTCGGCGCGGGTGCGCGCCGCCAGCGGGAACGTCGAACTGGTCGTGCCGTCGGGCCGCTACCGGGTCCGCTCCAACGTTGACAGCGGCGACGCCGACCTGGGCGTCCCCGACGACCCGTCCGCCACGCTGGTGCTCGACCTCGGCACCGGTAGTGGCAACGTGACCCTCACCCAGCGCTGATCTCGACGGTCTCCGGCTCCCGCGCGGCCCGGGGCGCCGGCACCGCCGCCCGCCCGCCCGCCGGGTGAGCGCCAGCGGGGTGAGCGCCGGCCGAGTGCTCGCTGGCGGAGTGAGCGGTGGCAGGATGCCCGCCGGCCGGGTGAGCGCCGGCCGGAACGGGGTGGGAGCCGCCGGGGACCAGTTCCGGTGGCCGGCGGGCCGCCACGTCCTCCACCCAACCGAACAGGGCGGTCGCCACCGCGACCAGCGCGAAGACCAACGCCACGCGGATCGCCAGGCCCAGCGGGTCCTGGTGCGACCAGCCCACCACGTCGACCAGCGGGGTGAGCGCCACCACGAACGGCATGTGCCACAGGTAGACGGTGAGCGCCCGCCGGTTGAACACGGTCACCACCCGGCCGAACGCGGCACTGCGGTCCACCCAGGCTGCGCTCGCCGGCCCCCGGCCGAGCAGCACGAGGACGAACGCCGCCGACCACAGGGCGTTGCCGAGGGGGTTGTCGTTCAGGTCGTACCCGCGTGGCCCGGGGTGGGTGAAGATCCAGGCGGCCCCCGCGGCGGCGAGAGTGAGCGCGACCGGCACCAGCACCCGGTTGGCCAGGCGGCGCAGCATGCCGGCCTGGTGGGCGAAGCCGAGCAGCCAGGCGCCGAAGTAGAGACCGAACTGGTGCAGCGCCCCCGGCAGCGCCGGGAGCAGGCCCAGCTCGGCCGCCACGAGCAGGGCGTACGGGGCGATCAGGGTGGGCACCGGGGCGCGCCGGAACAGCCATAGGGCCACCGGCGAGGCGAGTACGAACCAGAGGTAGTCCCGCAGGTACCAGATCACGCTGAGTGCGATCGCGCCCCAGCCGTTGGCCGGTGGGTCGGCGATGGGGAAAAGCCAGAGCAGCACCTTGGGGCTCAGCGGCAGCCCGGTGAGCAGCATGGCGGGCACGAAGACGGCGGCGAGCACCCAGAGTGACGGCAGCAGGCGCCGTAACCGGCGGCCGACCGCCCCTGGTCCCCACCGCTGTAGTGAGGCCGCCATCAGCGAGCCGGCGAGCGCGAACATCACCGACATCGCCGGGAAGACGAGGGTCAGCGTGGCCCAACCGGTGACGTGGTAGACGACGACTCGAACGATGGCCAGGAAGCGGAGCAGGTCCAGGTATCGGTTTCGCATCAGCCTGAATCTATATCCGGGGGTACGGGGGCTCCCCTATGCCTACCCTCCGAACCGGCCCCGGCAAACCGCAGACGCCCGCCTGGACGTGACATCCTCCATACGCCCGACCGAGAACGATCACCAGCGGACCGCGCCGGTGCCGGGGCACGCAGGTGCCCCGGCACCGGCGTCAGAAGCCCAGCTTGCGCAGTTGCTTCGGGTCCCGCTGCCAGTCCTTCGCCACCCGCACGTGCAGGTCGAGGTAGACCCGGGTGCCGAGCAGCTCCTCGATCTGCTGGCGGGCCGTGGTGCCGACATGCTTGAGCCGGCTGGCCCGGTGACCGATCACGATCGCTTTCTGACTGGGCCGCTCGACGTACACATCGGCATAGATCTTCATGAGCTTGCCCTCGGGAATCATCTCCTCGACGACCACCGCGATGGAGTGCGGCAGCTCGTCGCGGACACCCTCCAGGGCGGCCTCGCGGATCAGCTCGGCGACCAGCACCTGCTCCGGGTCGTCGGTGAGCATGTCGTCCGGGTAGAGCTGCGGTGACTCGGGCAGGTAGCCGGTCATCACGTCGACCAGGGTGTCCACCTGGTGACCGGAGACCGCGCTGACCGGCACCACCTCGGCGAACTCGCCCAGCTCGCTGACGGCGAGCAGTTGCTCGGCCAGCCGCTTGCGGTCCACCAGGTCGGTCTTCGTGACCACCGCCAGCACGGTGGCCTTCAGCTCGGCCAGCTCGCCGGTGATGAACCGGTCGCCGCGCCCGATCGGCTCGTCCGCCGGGATGCAGAGGCCGATCACGTCGACCTCGCTCCAGGTCTGCCGGACCAGGTCGTTGAGGCGCTCGCCGAGCAGCGTACGGGGACGGTGCAGACCCGGGGTGTCGACCAGCACGAGCTGGGACTCCGGGCGGTGCAGGACGGCCCGGATGATGTGCCTGGTGGTCTGCGGCTTGTTCGAGGTGATGGCGATCTTCTGCCCGACGATCGCGTTGGTCAGCGTCGACTTGCCGGCGTTCGGCCGACCGACGAAACAGGCGAAACCGGCCCGGTAGGGGCGCTGCTGGAGGTCACTCACGCCGCCGCCCCACCCCGCTCGGCGGTGGCACGGGTCGCCGCGCCGTCCCGCCCGCTCACTCGGTCACCGTGCCCAGAACGGCGCCGTCCGGGGCGGCCACGTGGATCGGCGCGTCCGCGGCGAGGTCGCGTACCGCCGCGTGCCCGGCGCCGTCCAGCGTCGACGCCTCGGTGACCACCGCGGCGGCCTCCAGCCGGGTCGCGCCGGCCGCCACCGCCGAGGCCACCGCGAGCTGGAGCGCGGTGATCGTCAACGAGGGCAGCGAGACGCTGGCCGCGGCGTACGTCCGGCCGTCCTGGTCGCGGACCGCCGCGCCCTCCACGGCTCCCACCCGGCCACGCGCGCCACGCGCCAGGACGACCAGCTTGCCGTCCTCGGCGCTCAGCTCGACCGGGTCGGACGGGGTGGGCCGGGCGGCCGGTACGGCGGGTGACTCAGGCATCGGCGGGTTGCCTCTCCTCGGATCGGTTCGTGTCGTCCCGGGGCGCGGCGCGCTCGCCACGGCCGGGGCCGTTCTGTGTGTCGGTCGACTCCGCCCGGCGCACCAGCACGGTGTCGATCCGGTTGCGTCGGCCGGTGGTGCCCTCGGCGATCAGCCGGAGCCCGGCGACCTCGACCTGTGCCCCGGGGATGGGGACCCGGCCCAGGGACTGGGCGAGCAGGCCGCCGACGGTCTCCACCTCGTCGGTGGGGAGGTCGGTGTCGAACAACTCGCCCAGATCCTCCACCGGGAGCCGCGCGGTCACCCGCACCGCCCCGTCGTCGAGGTGCTCGACCGGCGGGCGCTCGACATCGTACTCGTCGGTGATCTCCCCGACGATCTCCTCCAGGATGTCCTCGATGGTGACGAGCCCGCCGGTGCCGCCGTACTCGTCGACGACGATGACCAGGTGGTTGCGGGCGGCCTGCATCTCCGAGAGCAGGTCGTCGACCGGCTTGGACTCGGGCACGAAGGTGGCGGGGCGCATCAGCTCGGCCACCGGGAGTTGGTGGTCTGCCAAGGCACCGCCCTGGGTCCGCCGGATCAGGTCCTTGAGGTAGAGCACGCCGAGCACGTCGTCGACGCTCTCGCCGATGACCGGGATCCGCGAGAAACCGGAGCGCAGGAAGAGCGCCAGCGCCTGGGAGAGCGTCTTGCCCTCCTCGATCCACACCATCTCGGTACGCGGCACCATCACCTCCCGGGCGATGGTGTCGCCGAGCGCGAAGACCGAGTGGATCATCTGTCGCTCGCCGTGCTCCACGACGCCGCGCTGCTCGGCCAGGTCGACCAGTTCGCGCAGCTCCACCTGGGTGGCGAACGGCCCCTCCCGGAAGCCACGCCCCGGGGTGACCGCGTTGCCGATCAGGATCAGCAGCGAGGCGAGCGGGTTGAGCGCCCGGCCCAGCCAGCGGACCAGCGGGGCGACGGACCTCCCCACCACGTACGCGTGCTGCCGGCCGATGGTGCGCGGGCCGACCCCGACCACCACGAAGCTGATCACGGTCATCGCGCCGGCGGTGACCAGCGCCGCGCGCCAGCCCGCGCCGAAGGTGTCCACCGCGACCAGCGCCACCAGCGTGGTGGCGGTCAACTCGGCGAGCAGCCGCAACAGCAGGAGCAGGTTGAGGTGGCGGACCACGTCCCCGGCGACGGCCTGGAGCGTGCGCGCGCCCCGCGCGCCGTCACGGGCCAGCTCGGCGGCACGGGCGGGCGAGACCGCGGCGAGCGCCGCCTCGGTCATTGCGATCAGGCCGGCCAGCACCACCAGGCTGGCCGCGAAGACCAGCAGTTGCAGATCGGGCAGGCCGGTGGCGCCGGCCGCCAGTATCGGGATGTTCATCACCGGGACCGGGTCGACCGCCAGCTCGCCAGCAGCCGGGCCTGCAAGGCGAACATCTCCCGCTCCTCCTCCGGCTCGGCGTGGTCGTAGCCGAGCAGGTGCAGCACGCCGTGCACGGTGAGCAGGTGCAGCTCGTCGGCGGGTGCGTGGCCGGCGGTGGCCGCCTGCTTGGCCGCCACCTCCGGGCAGAGCACGATGTCGCCGAGCAGCGCGGGCTCGCCGCCGGCGGCGGTCGACTCGCCCGGCCCGTGGTCGACGCTGCCCTCGTCCATGGGGAAGGCGAGCACGTCGGTCGGGCCGTCACCGCCCATCCACCGGTGGTTGAGCTCGGTCATGTAGTCGATGTCGACCAGCAGCACGGACAACTCGGCAAGGGGGTTGACCCCCATCTCGTCGAGGGCGTGCCGGGCGACGGCGAGCACGGCGTCGGTGTCGACGTCGACACCGGACTCGTTGGCGATCTCGATGGACAACTGTCTTCCCTCGGTCTAGCGGCGCCGGCCGGCCCGGCCGCCCTGGGCGGACCGCCCGGGCACGGCGTGCACGCCCTGCGCCTGCTGATTCTCCCGCTCGGCGTCCCAGCGGGCGTACGCGTCGACGATCTCCCCGACCAGTTGGTGACGGACCACGTCGGAGCTGGAGAGCTGGGCGAAGTGCACGTCCTCGACGTTCTCCAGGATCTCCCGGACCACCCGCAGGCCGCTCGTCGTCCCGCCGGGGAGGTCCACCTGGGTGACGTCACCGGTGACGACGATCTTGGAACCGAAGCCGAGCCGGGTGAGGAACATCTTCATCTGCTCGGGCGTCGTGTTCTGCGCCTCGTCGAGGATGATGAACGCGTCGTTGAGCGTGTTGTGCGTAACCAGGAAGTCGTCGGTCACGTACAGCGAGTCCTCCGCCGCGACCTGGATGCACATCGTCTCCTGAAACCCCGCCGGGAGGATCGAGTCGATGAAGCGCATCGGCCGGCCGCCCCCGTGCTCGTCGTACAGCCGGCGCTTGCGCGACAGGCGGAACGGCGACACACCGGCGGGAAGCCGGATCTCCACGACGTACGCGTCGGCACGGTAGGGAACAGGACGTCCCTTGGCCAGCCCCGGTTTGCGGCCCTCGGCCTCCCGCACCCGCCACGTGGCCACGCCGCCGAGCGACTGGACCAGGTGCACCACGTCGTCCCGCAGCCGCGGGGAGGTCGTCGAGTGCTGTACCCGGCACGTGCGCCCGGCCTGGACGACCGGCCCACCGTCGCTGTCCAGCAGGCCTTGAAGCACGGCCAGACGGACGTCGACGCTGTTGTTCTTGTAGACGTCGGGCACGAACTTCGTGCCCGACGTGGCCCCGGCCAGACCCAGCTCGCGGACGGCGAGCGTGACCGGGTTCGCGACGATCACCCCGCCCCGGTGCCCGTTGACGTGCCGGAGGACGTAGTCGTAGTCGCCCTTGCGGACGAGTTCGATGTCGGGCAGCGCTTCCTCGAGTGCGACGGCGAGCTCCGGATCCGCTGTGCAGAAGGCGGGCGTCGCTCGTGACGAGATCGAGCCGTCCCCGAGCAGCAGACCAACCGCGTACGGATCGAGCGGGACGTCCTGCGGCTCCATGTGCACGGGTGCCACGACCGGGAGCTCGTACCGGCGGGCGTGCCCCCGCCGCTCCTTGCCGACCATCTGGCGCGTCTCGAGGGTGCGCCGACGGCCGCGCCGCTTGTCCTCCGGCGTCGCGACGGTCCAGAGGTGCTCGCCGCAGCAGAGGGTGGACGCGCCGTCCTGGGCGGTGACCCGGTAGACCTGCTTGCGTCCCTGCGGGAAGATGCCGATCACCGGCGTGGGCGTCCCGTTCGAGCCGATCACCAGATCACCCACCCGGAGCGACCCGAACGGCTTGAAGCCTTCCGGAGTCAGAACCCGGGCGTCATAGGGCTGCGCCCGCCCCCGCATATATGCCAGCGGCGCGACCTCGATGGTGCCCGCCGCCATCAGCTTGGGGATGGAATCCGGGTCGAGCATGTCGTGCAGCGCGTCGTAGAGCGGGCGCAGGTAGGGGTCGATCTTCTCGTTGAGCGTGCCGGGCAGGAAGCCGAGCCGCTCCCCCGCCTCGACCGCCGGCCGGGTGAGGATGATCCGGTTGACCTGCTTGGCCTGCAACGCCTGGACGGCCTTCGCCATCGCCAGGTAGGTCTTGCCGGTGCCGGCGGGGCCGATGCCGAAGACGATGGTGTGCGCGTCGATCGCGTCGACGTAGCGCTTCTGCCCCAGCGTCTTGGGACGGATGGTGCGCCCGCGCCGGGAGAGGATGTTGAGCGTCAGGACCTCGGCGGGCCGCTCGGCGCCGCCCTGCTCGAGCATGCCGACGGTACGCCGGACGGCGTCAGTGGTCAGGGTCTCGCCTTTCTCGATGAGCTCGAGCAGCTCGCTGAAGAGCCGCTCGGCGAGAGCGTTGTCGGCGGGGGCGCCGGTGATGGTGATCTCGTTGCCCCGGACGTGCACGTCACTGTCGACCGAGCGCTCGACCAGTCGCAGGATCTCGTCACCCGCGCCGAGCAGGTTGACCATGATCTTGGAATCCGGGACGGTGATCCTGGTCTGCACCCGGGACGGGCCGGGAGGTGGGGTGCCGGTCATAGGTCGGGCCGAGGGGCCCTGCGCCACCTGCTCTCGATCTCGGCGCCGGGCCTGCTGGCGCGGCGCGCTGACGTTCCTGCCATCTTATCTTTCCAACAGCGGTGGCACCCTGCCCATTTCCGCGGGGTACGGCACAAACGGCACGGGCCGGGCCCGGCCCCGCCCGTGCCGCGCCGTCCGTCAGGAGCCGGAACGGAAGTCGTACCGCTCGAAGGTCTCCTGGTGGCGGGTGAACCGGTAGGTCGCCCAGTGCATCCGGACCACCGTGCCCTGCTCGTCCCGGGTCAGCCGGAGCAGCTCCCCCGCCTCCCGGCCGGAGACCGTGCGGAACACGTCCGGCCGGTCCGGCAGCGGGACGAAGACCGACGGCGGCCTGCCCGCCGGGTCGGCGGCGCCCCGGGCCCGCAGCTCGCCGTCGTGCCAGGAGAAGACGTACTCGAAACCCTCGCCCCACCAGCGGCCCAGCAGCCCCCGTACGCCCTCCGGGGCGGGCGGGCCCGGCCGCCACGGCGCGATGTCGGCCGGGTCGTGCTCGACCGCGGCGGCCAGCAGCCGGTGCGGCAGGTCGATGACCTCGCCGGCGGTGCCGGAGGAGCCGAGCACCGCGACGCCCATCGCGCCGGGAGTGCCCTCCCCGCCCCGCCGGCCGTAGACGGCGGCCAGGAAGCCGGGCATCGCGCCGTCGTGGCCGACGTGCATGATCCGCTTTCCCTGCGGCACCAGGATCAGCCCCAGCCCGAAGCCGCCGGCCCAGAGCGCCTCGTCGGTGACCGTCGCCGGCCAGCGCATCTCGTCCAGGGTGGCCGGGGCGAGCACGGCGCCGGCCGGGTCCACCGCCGCCGGGTCGGCGAGGAAGGCCGCCCAGCGGGCCATGTCGGAGGCGGTGCTCCAGAGCTGCGCCGCCGGCCCGACCGCCCCGAAGTCGGTGGGCGGCTCGGGATGCGCCTCGTCGGAGTACGCGTCGACCAGGAACCCTGTCGCGGCGTGCGGCCCGGGTTCCGTCGAGGTCTCGGCCAGCCCCAGCGGGGCCAGCACCCGCTCGGCGAGCACCTCCGCCCAGGTGCCGCCGCGCAGGTGCCCGACGAGCCGGCCGAGCAGCGCCATGCCGAGATTCGAGTAGTGGTAGCGGCGGCCCGGGGGCAGCACCCGCTCGGCCCGGGACAGGTCGGCGACCAGCTCCTCGACATCCGGGGCGCGCAGGGTGTCCCAGACGTCGCCGTACGGCTCCCGTTGCAGGCCGGCGGTGTGCGACAGCAGCCGGCGCACCGTCAGCTCCCCGTGTGCCGGCAGGTCCAGGTGCCGGCCCAGCGGGTCGTCGAGGTCGAGCAGGCCGTCGTCGCGGCACTGGAGCGTCAGCACGGCCGTGAACGTCTTGGTGACCGACCCGATCCGGAACCGGGTGCCCGGGCCCAGCTCGCTGTCGTTGCCGGTGCCGCCGACGGCGCACGTCCAGAGCGGCCGGTCCGCCCGGTGCAGGGCCGCCGACACCGCCGGCACCCGGCCCTGCGCCTGCACCGTCCGCACCATCCGGGACAGCCGGTCGTCGACCGCCGTCACCCGAGGTTCCGGACCAGCATCGGGCCCAGCGGCGCCCCGCCGAGCACGTGCGCGTGCGCGTGGAAGACCTCCTGGCCGCCGTACGCGCCGGTGTTGAACATCAACCGGAAGCCGTCGCCGAGCAGCCCCTCGTCCTCGGCCACCGCGGCGGCCGTGGCGAGGACCTCCCCGGCCAGTTCCGGATCGCCCTGGGCGAGCGTCGCCACGTCGGCGTAGTGCTCCTTCGGAATGACCAGCACGTGCACCGGCGCCTTCGGGTCGATGTCGCGGAAGGCGAGCGTGGTGGCGGTTTCCCGGACGATCGTGGCCGGAATCTCCCCGGCGACGATCCGGCAGAACAGGCAGTCGGTTCCCATCGGGGCAGTGTAAGGAAGGGCCCCCTGTTGACGCCTGCGGTAGAGGAAGGGTCCCTTCCCTACGGCGCGGGCGGGCCGGCAGGGCATGATGGCCGGCGTGACTTCACGGGCGGTACTGGTGACGGGGGCCTCGCGCGGCATCGGACGGGCGGTGGCGACCGCGTTCGCGGCCGGCGGCGACCGGGTGGCGATCCACCACCGCGACTCGGCGGAGCTGGCCGAGGAACTTCGGGCGCAACTGCCCGGCGAGGGGCACGTGGTGGTCCGCGCCGACCTGACCGACCCGGATGCCGTACGGGCCATGGTGGACGAGGCCGCCGGCCTGCTCGGCGGGCTGGACGTGCTGGTCAACAACGCCGGGGTGTACGGCGAACGGAACGCCCCGCACCCCGTCTTCGGCGCCTCCTACGAGCAGTGGCGCGCCCAGTGGCGGCAGGTGCTGGAGACCAACCTGACCGGTGCGGGCAACGTCATCTGGTGCGCGGCGCAGCACATGCGGGACCGGGGCGGCCGGATCGTCAACGTCTCCTCCCGGGGAGCCTTCCGGGGCGAGCCGGAGCAGCCGGCGTACGGGGCGAGCAAGGCCGGGCTGAACGCGCTGGGCCAGTCGCTGGCGGTGGCCCTCGCGCCGTACGGCATCACGATCGCCACGGTCGCCCCGGGCTTCGTGGAGACGGAGATGACCACCGAACACCTGAGCGGGGAGCGGGGCGTCGCGATCCGGGCGCAGAGCCCGTTCAACCGGGTGGCCCGTCCCGAGGAGATCGCCGCCGCCGTGCACTGGCTCGCCTCCCCGCAGGCCGAGTGGGCCTCCGGCACCATCGTCGACCTCAACGGCGCCTCCTACCTCCGCAGCTGACCCACTCCGGGCCCGAGCAGGGCACGTCCCGCTCCGGCAGGGCTGCGGGTCACCAGTGGGCGAGGCGGGTGGCGAGGACCGAGAGGGCGGCCACACCGGCGGTGGAGGTACGCAGCACCGAGGGGCCCAGGCGGACCGGGCGGGCGCCGGCGGCCCGGAACGTGTCCAGTTCGGCGTCGGCGATGCCGCCCTCCGGGCCGACGACCAGCACGATCTCCCCGGCGGCGGGCAGTTCGACGGCGGTCAGCCGCTCCTGCGCCTCCTCGTGCAGCACGAACGCGGCGGCGGCACCCGAGATCCGGTGGGCCACCCGGGTCGTCGACTCGTCCGGCGTACCGGCGACCACGGGCAGCCAGGCGCGGCGGGCCTGCTTGGCCGCCTCCCGGGCGGTCGCCGCCCACTTCTCCCGCGCCCGTACGCCCCGGTCGCCGCGCCACTGGGTCACCGACCGGGCGGCGGCCCAGGGAACGATCTCGTCCACGCCGACCTCGGTCATCGCCTGCACGGCCAACTCGCCCCGGTCGCCCTTGGCGATGCCCTGCACCACGACCAGGCGCGGAAGGGACGCGTCGACGTACCCCCGGGAGGTGATCTCGAGGTCCAGCGTGCCCCGGCCGACGGCGGTGACCACCGCGTCGGCCGTGCCGCCCCGTCCGTCGGCGAGCAGCAGCCGCTCGCCGACGCGCAACCGTTGCACGGTGGCGGCGTGGTGCCCCTCGGGGCCGTCGAGGGTCAGCCGATCGGCGGTGGGCAGCGGGTCGACCAGGAACAGCGGCGCGGACACGACGATCAGGCTAGCCGCCCCGGCGGGCACCGGGGCGGCGAGGCCGGGAGAGCGGGAGACGAACCGGGCGGCGACGGATCGCCGCGACGGGCGGCGGCCCGGGACCGTCAGGCGTGGCCGTTGAAGGCGTCGCGCATCCGGGAGAAGAAGCCGCCCTGCTTGCTGAGCTCGGCGACCTCCTCGCCCCGGGTCTTGGCGAAGTCGCGCAGCATCCGTTCCTGGTCGGCGTCGAGCTTGGTGGGGGTGCGCACGTCGAGGTGGACGTAGAGGTCGCCCCGGCCGGTGCCGCGCAGGTGCGGCACGCCCCGGGCGCGCAGCCGCAGCGTGCTGCCCGGCTGGGTGCCGGCCTTGACGTCGACCGTCTCCTCGCTGTCCAGCGTCTTGATGGTCAGCCGCGTGCCCAGCGCCGCCGCGGTCATCGGCACGGTGACGCGGCAGTGCAGGTCGTCGCCCTTGCGGGAGTAGACGTCGTGCGGGCGCTCGTGGATCTCCACGTAGAGGTCGCCGGCCGTGCCGCCGCCCGGGCCGACCTCGCCCTGCTGGGCCAGCCGGATGCGCATGCCGTCCTCGACGCCGGCCGGGATCTTGACGGTCAGCGACCGCCGGGTGCGGACGCGGCCGTCGCCGGCGCAGGTCGGGCACGGGTGCGGGATGGTGGTGCCGTGCCCCTGGCAGACCGTGCACGGCCGGGCGGAGACCACCTGACCGAGGAAGGTGCGCTGCACGGACTGCACCTCGCCCCGCCCGGCGCACGCCTCGCAGGTCGCCACGTGGGTGCCGGCCGCGGTGCCGGCGCCGGTGCAGGTCGTGCAGAGCACGGCGGTGTCGACGGTGATCGGCGCCTCGACGCCGAACGCGGTCTCGTGCAGGTCCAGCTCCAGCCGCAGGATCGCGTCGGCGCCGGGCCGGGTCCGCGGTCGCGGACCCCGTGAACCGCCGGCCGCGCCGCCGAAGAACGCGTCCATGATGTCCTGGAAGCCGACGAACGGCCCGGCGCCGCCGGGACCGCCCGGTCCTCCCGCGCCCCCGCCGCCGGGGGCGAGCGGGTCGCCGCCCAGGTCGACGATCTGCCGCTTCCGGTCGTCCGAGAGGACCTCGTACGCGGCGTTGATGTCCTTGAACTTCTCCTGGGCCTCCGGATCCGGATTCACGTCCGGGTGGAACTGCCGCGCCAGCTTGCGGTAGGCGCGCTTGATCTCGTCGTCGGAGGCTTCCCGGCTCACCCCGAGAATGCCGTAGTAGTCCCTGGCCACTGCGTTCCGTGTCCTCATGTTCGTCTCGCGTTGCGCCGGTCGGCGGCCGGAGCCGGCCGTCGGCCCTGACTGGTCAGTTCTGGGCCAGCAGCTCGCCCACGTAGCGTGCCACGGCCCGCACCGTGGCGATGGTGCCGGGGTAGTCCATCCGGGTCGGCCCGAGCACGCCGAGGCCGCCGACGCTGGTCGCGCCCGGCCCGTAGCCGGTGCTGACCACCGAGGCGGCGCGCAGGTTGTCGACCTCGTTCTCGTCACCGATCAGCACCCGCGTCGTGCTCGGCTCCGCCTCGCCGATGAGTTTGAGCATCACGACCTCCTCCTCCAGCGCCTCCAGGATGGGGCGCAGGGAGCCCTGGAAGTCGAGCAGGCCACCGCGGGTGAGGTTGGCCGTGCCGGCGAGCGCGATCCGCTCCTCGTGCCGCTCGATCAACGTCTCGAGCAGCACGGTGGAGAGGGTGGTCATGGCCGGCCGCAGGTGCGGCACCGACTCCTCGACCAGGGCCTGCACCAGCGGCGGCGTCTCCGACAGCCGGGTGCCGACCAGCTTCTCGTTGACCAGCCGGCGCAGGTCCGTGACGTGGTCGGCGGGAATCGGCGCGGGCAACTCGACCAGCCGCTGCTCGACCCGGCCGGTGTCGGCGATCATGACCAGCATCAGCCGGGTGGTGGAGATCGGCACCAGCTCCAGGTGGCGCACCGAGGAGCGGGCCAGGCTCGGGTACTGCACGACGGCGACCTGCCGGGTGAGTTGCGCCAGCAGCCGGACCGTGCGGTGCACCACGTCGTCGAGGTCGACGGCGCCGACCAGGAAACGCTCGATCGCCCGGCGCTCGGCGGGGCTGAGCGGCTTCACCCGGGACAGCCGGTCCACGAAGAGCCGGTAGCCCCGGTCGGTGGGCACCCGCCCCGCACTGGTGTGCGGCTGGCGGATGTAGCCCTCCTCCTCCAGCACGGCCATGTCGTTGCGGACGGTCGCCGGGGAGACCCCGAGCTGGTGCCGCTCGACCAGCGCCCTGCTGCCGACGGGCTCCTGCGTGGCGACGTAGTCCTCGACGATCGCACGCAGCACGGCGAGCTTGCGGTCGTCGAGACCCATCCTCCCCACCTCCTGTCGCACGTCGGCCCCGGCCCGTGTGGGGCCGGGCGGGCTGCTGGCACTCGACTGTAGCGAGTGCCAGTCTACGTCGGCGGGGCCGCCGACGCGATGATCAACCTCGGGCGTTCAGTCCGATCGGCGACCACCCGGGCCTGCCCGACGGCGTCAGGGGACGGCCATTCGGACATCCCGGCCGGTGTCACGCTGGTGCGTCCTTGCCGGCTGCCCCTACCGTGACCTCCATGACTGAACCACCTCGCCCTCCCGGAGCGGGGGACCCCGGCTTCCAGCCGGACCCGGCCGCCCCGTCGGGGGTTCCCGGCCCTTCCGGCTTCGAAGAACCCACCACACCGCTGTCCGGGGCCCCGGCCCCGGGCGGCTATCCGCCACCCGGTGGCTATCCGCCGCCCACCGGTGACCAACCGCCGACGGGCGGCTATCCCCCGGCGGGCGGTTATCCCCCGCCGGGGGCCGGCTATCCGGCCGGCGGCGGCTACGGCCCGCCGACGGGCGGCTACGCCAACAACGAGGACAAGAACTGGGCCCTGATCGCCCACTTCGGCGGCGCGGTCGGCGTGATCGTCGGCGGCGGCCTGCTCGGCTGGCTGGCGCCGGTCATCGCGCTGATGGTCCGGGGGCAGCAGTCGCCGACGGTCCGGGCGCACGCCGTCGCGGCGCTGAACTTCCAGCTCACCTGGACGATCGTCGGTGTGCTCAGCTGGGTGCTCACGCTGATCACCTGCGGCGTGCTGTTCTTCGTCCCGATGCTCGTCTGGCTGGTGCCGCTGATCTTCGGGATCATCGGCGGGATCAAGGCCAACGAGGGCGTGCTCTACCGCTACCCGATGACCTACAGCTTCGCCAAGTGACCCGGGGCCGGCCGCTCCCCCGGCCGGCCCCGGCACGCGGTTCAGGGCAGCAGGTCGCGGACGACCGCGTCGGCGAGCAGCCGGCCCCGCAGGGTCAGCACGGCGCGGCCGGCCGCGTACTCGGCGGCGGCCAGCAGCCCGTCGGCGTGGGCCCGCCCTGCGCCGGCCCGGCCCGCGGCGTCGAGGGCGGCCAGCGGTAGCCCGGAGGCGAGGCGGAGCCGGAGCATGACGTCCTCCATGTGCGCCTCGGCGGCGGTCAGCACCTCCCGGGCCAGGCCGGGCGACCCGCCGCCGGCCAGCCGCTTCGCGTACGTCGTGGGGTGCTTGACGTTCCACCAGCGCACGCCGCCGACGTGGCTGTGCGCCCCCGGGCCGAGCCCCCACCAGTCGGCGCCGGTCCAGTAGAGCAGGTTGTGCCGGCACCGGGCCGCCTCGTCGCGGGCCCAGTTCGACACCTCGTACCAGGAGAGCCCGGCCGCGCCGAGGGCGGCCTCCGCGGCGAGGTAGCGGTCCGCGGCGACGTCGTCGGAGGGGTACGCCAGCTCGCCGCGCCGCATCCGGGCGGCGAGCCGGGTGCCGTCCTCCACGATCAGGGCGTACGCGCTGACGTGGTCCACCCCGGCGGCGACGACCTGGTCGAGGGAGGCGGCGAAGTCCGCCTCGGTCTCCCCCGGCGTGCCGTAGATCAGGTCCAGGTTGACGTGCTCGAACCCGGCGTCGCGCGCCTCACGGGCGGCGGCGACGGCCCGCCCTGCGCTGTGCGTCCGGTCGAGGATCGCCAGCACCCCCGGCGCGGCGGACTGCATGCCCAGCGAGATCCGGGTGTAGCCGGCCGCCCGCAGCGCCTTCAGCGACGCCGGGGTGACCGACTCCGGGTTGGCCTCGGTGGTCACCTCGGCGTCGGGCGCGAGCCCCCACGTGCGGTCGATGCCGTCGAGGATCCGGGCCAGGTCGTCGGCGGGGAGCAGGGTCGGGGTGCCGCCGCCGACGAAGACCGTGTCGACCCGGGCCGGCGGGGCGTCGCCCAGCACCCGGCGGGCGAGCGCCAACTCGGCGAGCACGGTGTCGGCGTAGTCCTCCCGGCCCGCCCCACCGCCCAACTCGGCGGCCGTGTACGTGTTGAAGTCGCAGTAGCCGCAGCGGCTGGCGCAGAACGGCACGTGTACGTACACACCGAAGCCGCGTGCGCCGACGGCACGGGTGGCGGTGGCGGGCAGCGAACCGTCGACGGGGACGGTTTCGCCTTCTGGAAGGACGCCGGGCATGGCCACTAGTGTGCCCGGCATGACCTCTCCCGACGTGCTCGTGCGGGCCGCCACGGCCAGTGGGGTGACCACCCTCACCCTGGACAGTCCGCACAACCGCAACGCGCTCTCCACGCCGCTGATGACCCAGCTGCTGGCCGGCCTTGCCGAGGCTGTCACCGACGACGCCGTACGCGTGATCGTGCTCGACCACACCGGCCCGGTCTTCTGTTCCGGGGCGGACCTGAAGGAGACGGCCGCCGCGTACGCCAGCGGGACGGTGCCGGCCGGGATGCTCGGCGACGTGCTCGCGGCGGTCTGGGAGTGCCCGAAGCCGGTGGTGGCGAAGGTGGCCGGCCCGGCGCGGGCCGGCGGCCTCGGCCTCATCGCGGCGGCCGACCTGGCGGTGTGCGCGCAGGAGGCGACGTTCGCCTTCACCGAGGTGCGGATCGGCGTGGTCCCTGCGGTGATCTCCGCGACCGTGCTGCCCCGCCTGCACCCCCGCGCGGCGGCCGAGCTCTACCTGACCGGGGACACCTTCGACGGCCGGCGGGCGGCCGAGATCGGTCTGGTCACCGCCGCCGTGCCGGCGGACGGACTGGACGCGGCGGTGGCCGGGTACTGCGGCTCTCTGGTACGGGGGGCACCGGGCGCGCTGGCCGGGGCGAAGCAGTTGCTGCGCCGGCCGCCCGCCGGGGACCTGCGGGCGGAGATCGCCGGGCTGTCCACCCTCTCGACCGGATACTTCCTGTCGGAGGAGGGACGCGAGGGCGTCCTGGCGTTCCGGGAGAAGCGGCCGGCGCGCTGGGTGCCCGCCGCCGGCGGCGACGCCACGACGGACACCGGCCGGTAGCGCCGGGGCGGGCATCGGTTCGTACCGCCGGGACCGGTCACGGCGGGCAGGGCCGGGTGCACCCCGGGGGCCGGGGCCGGCCGGGAGACCGGGACGGGTGAGGCCGCGCCGGAAACGGGAACGTCCGGACTCCGCCTGTCGGGGCCGCCGGAGGGTGCGGGGCGTCCGCCCGGCGGCCGGTGCCACGCCCTACGGTCGGGGAGAACCGGTCGGACGACCCGGAAGGCGCCACGGGGGACGTACGCTTGTCGGACTGTCGATCAGGGGGTGTGGGTGCGTACACGGGCAGTCGTGGCGGGCGGCGTCGTGCTCGTCGTCCTCGCCGCGGTCGGGATCTGGATCGTCATCCGGCAGGTGGGCGGGCAGTTGCGCCTCCCCCTGTCCAGCCGCACGTGCACGGTGCAGGCGGACGGCCGGGTCGCCCTCGATCCCGATCAGATGGCCAACGCGGCGACGATCGCGGCGATCGGCATCCAGCGGAAGATGCCCGAGCAGGCCGTCGTCGTGGCGCTGGCCACCGCCTACCAGGAATCCGGCCTGCGCAACCTCGCCGGCGGCGACCGCGACTCGGTCGGGCTGTTCCAGCAGCGCCCGAGTCAGGGTTGGGGCACCCCGGAGCAGATCCGCGACCCCAGGTACGCGGCCGGGAAGTTCTACGCCGCCCTGAAGAAGGTGCGCGGCTGGGAGCAGATGCGGGTCACCGACGCGGCACAGAAGGTGCAGCGTTCGGCCTTCCCGGAGGCGTACCAGAAGTGGGCGGACGAGTCCGAGGTGCTGACCCGGGCCCTGCTCGGGCACGCCACCGGCGCGGTCGCCTGCACGGTGGGCCGCGACCCGGCGATGCGTGGCGAGGCCGCGGCGAACGCGCTGACCCGGGGCCTGTCGCTGGACTGGGGCCTGGCCGGCGCGACCGCCGCGGCGGACCTGACGGGCCTGACGGTCCCGGCCGCCGACGAGCGACGGGGCTGGCGGTACGCGCACTGGCTGGTCTCCCACGCCCAGGACCACGGCGTGAAGCGGGTGCGCTTCGGCGACCTGGAGTGGACGGCCCGCGACGGCACCTGGAACCGGACCGACGACGCCCCGGCTGCCGGGCGGGTCGTCGCGGAGGTCTTCGCCGAGGCGTAGTGGCCTCGATCTCCTTACCAGCGGTCACCGCACAATCCGGCATTCTCCTTCTAATGCCTCATCGCGCCCCGGCGAGATGACGGAGTGTCGCCCCCTCGCTCCCCAGAGTCCGGACAACGGTGGCATATCGTGCTGGGCGGTAGGCCGTCCCGGAAGCAGCGCGTTACGATCGGCGGCCTGTGCCAGTAATGGTTTCGCCTCATGGGGAGGGGTACGTCGAGGTGTTCGACTACGGCGACCGGACCGGTTACGAACCGATCAGTGACACCGACCGCAAGGAATTCCACGAGCAGGGCTTCCTCCTGCTGCGCAACGTCCTGACGGAGGACCACCGGGCGGCGCTGGAGGCGGCGGTGGACCGCGTCTACGCCGAGGAGCAGGCGAAGGGCACCACCACCAAGGACGGCACCCTGCACCTGCTGGGCTTCCTGGAGCGCGACGAGCTCTTCGGCGACCTGCTGACCCACCCGATCGCCTTCCCGTACATGTGGGGCCTGGCCGGCTGGAACATCTACACCCACCACAACCACCTGGACGTCACCCCGCCGGCGCTGGAGCCGGAGAAGCCGTACTGGGGGTGGCACCAGGACGGGTACCGGCAGAACTCCGACCCGGAGACGATGGACCCGAACCTGCCCCGGCCGATGTTCTCGCTCAAGGTGGCCTACGTCCTCTCCGACCTGTCGGAGAACGGCCGGGGCGCCACCAAGGTGATCCCGGGCAGTCACCTGTGGAACTCGCTGCCCCGCCCGGCGGACACCTCCGTGCACAACCCGGACCCGGAGGGCACGGTGGAGATCACCGCCAACCCCGGTGACGCCTTCATCTTCGACCGCCGCCAGTGGCACTCGCGGTCGACGAACCTGTCGACCATCACCCGCAAGATGCTCTTCGTCGGCTACACCTACCGGTGGATCCGGCCGCTGGACGAGCTGCACATCGACAAGGACGGCGAGTGGTGGGCCAACCGCACGCCGGTGCAGCGCCAGCTCTGCGGTGAGGGCACCCACACCGCCAACTACTGGGGCATCAACTGGGACGGCTACATCGACGACGAGATCCCGCTGCGCAAGGAGCTCAAGCAGCGCGGTCTGCTCGACCGCAGCGTGCCCTGGCTGCGCTGAGCCGGTCACCCGGCGCGCGCCGGGACGACGCCGGACGGGCCCCCTCCCCACGGGACGGGGCCCGTTCCCGTTCGTCCGTCCGCGCCTGTCACGGCCGGCCACGCCGATGTCCTGTCCTGTCCCGTCCCGTCCTGGCCTCGGTACCGGCAGACAGCAGACAGCAGACAGTGTCCTTGTGGGCGGCGGCGGTCAGCTCCGGCCGGCGAGCCGGCGGCTCACCTTCTCCCGGATCTGCTCGGGCAGTTCCGGCGCGTCGAGCAGCCGGGGCAGCAGCTCCGGCTCCAGGCTCATGGCCCGGAACACCTCGCCGATCGTCACCCCGTGCGCGGGCCGGTCCACCACCTCGACCGGGTCGCCCGCGCCGACCTCTCCCTCGCGCAGCACCCGCAGGTACGCCCCGGGCGTCGCCCGCACCGTGAACCGCCTGATCAGGTCGGGTACGCCCCAGAAGCCGGCGAAGGTGGTGCACGGCGTACGCGGCTTGGTCACCTGGAGCAGCGCCGACCCGACCGCCCACTGCTCGCCGATCACGGCGTCCGTCACGTCCACCGCGTACGTGGTCAGGTTCTCGCCGAAGCCGCCCGGGCGGATGCTCCGGCCGATCTCCGCCGCCCACCAGGCGGCGTCCTCCTCGGCGTACGCGTAGACCGCCTGGTCCGGGCCGCCGTGGTGGGCGCGCTCGCCGATGAAGTCGCCGGCGACCCCGTCCGCGCGCAGCAGCACCGGACCGTCGACCGGCCGCTTGTCGATGCCGCTGCGGCCGCTCGCGTCGCCCGCCCATTCCGCCTCGGTCACGCCGCCGAGGTTCACCGATGCCAGCCTGCCCGTCATGGCGGTCAGCCTAGCGGGCCCCGCGGACCACCCGTCCTGCGTCGGCGTCAGCCCTTCACGGCGCCGGCCACCAGTCCGGAGACCATCCGCCGCTGCACCAGCAGGAAGAAGATGATCACCGGCAGGGTGAACAGGGTGGAGGCGGCCATCACCGGACCCCAGGCGGTGTCGTCGCGGCCGAAGAAGAACGTCATCGCGACCGGCAGGGTGTAGCTCTCCTGGTCGTTGATGAAGGTCAGCGCGAAGATCAGCTCGTTCCAGGCGGTGATGAACGAGAAGATGCTCGTGGCCACCAGTCCGGGCGCCACCAGCGGGAAGAGGACCTTCCGGAAGATCTGCGCCCGACTGGCCCCGTCGATGGCGGCGGCCTCCTCCAGTTCCTTGGGTACGGCGGCGACGAAGCCCCGCAGCATCCAGATTGCGAACGGCAGCGAGAAGCCGAGGTAGGTGAGGACCAGGCTGGGCAGGGTGTTGTATAGCCCCAGCCGCTGGATCATCAGGAACAGCGGGATGACCAGCGCTTCCAGCGGGATCATCTGCACCACCAGCAGCATGATCAGGAAGGTGGTCCGCAGCTTGAACCGGAACCGGGCCACCGCGGTGGCGGCCAGCAGCGCGACCAGGCCGCTGAGCACCACGGTGGAGACCGCGACCAGCACGCTGTTGAGGAAGAAGTCGCCGAAGGTGACGCCCGGGATCAGGTTGCCGGTGAGGATCTGCCGGTAGTGCTCCAGGGTCGGCTCGGTGGGCACCGGCCGGGGGGTCGACGAGAAGATCTCCGAGCTCGGCTTGAGCGAGGTGGAGATCATCCAGTAGACCGGGAACGCGGCGAAGAGCGCCACCAGCAGCCCCGCGCCGTTGAGGGCGATCCGCTTCACGCCTGCGCCGCCGCGTCGCGTCACGCGTCCTCCTCCTGCTTGAGCACCATGCGGACGTAGAGGCCGGTCACCACCAGCAGGATCAGGGTGAGGATCACCGCGATCGCGGCACCGAGGCCGTACTTGGGCGGGGGCGAGAACGCCTCCGCGTACGAGTAGATGGAGAGCATGAACGTCGGCCGGTCCTGCGTGCCGCCGGCCAGCACGAACTGCTGGGTGAAGACCTTGAAGTCCCAGATGGTGGAGAGCACGATCAGGATGCCGAAGACCGGCCGCAGCAGCGGGAAGGTGATCTTCCAGAACACCTTCCACGGCCCGGCCCCGTCGACGCGGGCCGCCTCGTGCAGCTCGCTCGGCACGCTCTTCAGGCCGGCCAGCACGCTGACCGCGATGAACGGGAACGAGTGCCAGACCACCACCAGGGTCAGGATCGAGAAGAACAGCAGGGGTGAGTTGAACCAGCCGTAGCCGGTCCAGTCGCTGCGCCCGAAGAGGCCCTGCGACAGCCCGTCGGGCAGCGCGTTGAACAGCCAGGTGACCAGGCCGCTGGTGTCGTCGAAGATCCACTTCCAGACGATCGTGCCGGTCAGCGCCGGGGTGGCCCAGGCGAGCATCACGCAGCTGGCCACGAAGGCGGCCATCCGCTTGCCGAGCCGGTTGAGCAGCAGCCCGACCAGGGTGCCCAGGACCATCGTGAGCGCGACGTTGGCCACGGCGAACAGGACGGTGTTGCGCAGCACCGTCAGGAAGAACGGATCGCTGAGGATCTCGGCGTAGTTTCCGAGGCCCACCCACGGCCACTCGCGGTCGCCGCGCAACTGTCGGACGTTGTTGAGCCGGTGGAAGGACATCACCACCACCTGGCCGAGCGGCCAGAGCAGCAGCACGCCGATGATCACCAGGCAGGGCAGGAGCAGCAGGTAGGGCAGGCGGTCCACCCGGCGACGCCGCCGCGCGGGGGTCTCCCGCGCGGCAGGCGTCTCCGGCGCCTCGGTCAGCGTGGTCACTTGGCGTTGAGGATGCTTTCCATCTCCGCGGCCGCGTCGGCGGTAGCCTTCTCGACCGTCTTCTGACCCTTCATGACCGAGCTGTTCATCGCCTGCGTCACCGTCTTGGTGCGGCTGACCTCCACCCACTTGGGGGTGAGCGGCGTGAGCTTGGTGTTCTGCATCGTGGTGGCGAACGCCGCCATCATCTTGTCGCTGGTGTACTTGTCGCCACCGACGAGGTCCTTGTAGATCGGGAAGAAGCCGAGGCTTTCGGCGAAGGCCTGGTCGTTCTTCTTGCTCAGCAGCACGGTCAGGTAGTCCCAGGCGAGGCTCTGCCGCTCGCTGTCCTTCCAGATCGCGATGTCGGAGCCGCCGGCGAAGGCGGGCGCCGCCTTACCGTCGGGGCCGGGGATCGGGAACGTGCCCCAGACCTTCTCGATCTCCGGGTTGTCCTTCTTGATGGCGCCCTGCTGCCAGCTGCCGCCGAAGGCCATCGCCGCCTTGCCGGTGGCGAACTGGGTCCGGGCGTCGATCTCGTTCCAGCCCGCGGCGGCCGGCGGGGCCACCTTGTGCACGGTCACCATGTCGGTCCAGAACTTGACGGCCTTCTGCGCCTCGGGCGTGTTGTACCCGGACTTCCAGGTGTCGCCCTGCTTGGTCGCGATCTCCCCGCCGGCACCCCAGAGGAACGAGTAGAAGGGCAGCTCGGAGTTGCCGGGCAGCGCGATGCCGTAGGTGCCCGGCTTCTTGGCCTGCACGGTCTTGGCGGCGGAGACCATCTCCTCCCAGTTCGTCGGCGGCTTCACGCCCGCCTCGGCGAACCAGTCGGTGCGGTAGTAGATCCCCCGGACGCCGGCGTACCACGGCACGCCGTACTGCTTGCCGTCGAGCTGGGCGTTCTTGACCAGGTCGGGGAGGATGTCCTTGCCCTCGGCCCAACCGTTCATCCGGTCGGTCACGTCGGCCAGCGCCTCCTGCGCCGCCCAGCCCTGGGTCTCGGTGTTGCCCAGTTCGGTGATGTCCGGTCCCTCGCCGCCGGCCAGCGCCGCCTGGAACTTCTTCGGCGCCTCGAGCCAGGGGATGTACTGGACCACCACATCCGTGTCCGGGTGCTTCTGCCGGAACTCGGCCTCGACGCCGTCGAGGAACTTGGTCTGGGTTTCGCTGCCCTCGCCCATCATCCAGACCGTGAGCTTGCTGTTGTCGGCGGCCTTCTCGTCATCGGAGCCACCACAACCGGCCAGGACCATCGCGGCCGAGGCCACGACGGCGGTGACCGGAGCCAGCCGCTTCCACCTGTTCACGCCACATCTCCCTCGCGCCGCTTGGCACTAACCTTCTCCGCCGCACCTTAGTAGGAAAAAATCCTTTACGACAGTGGACGGTCCGGCGAAAGAGAGGCGACGGTACCGCAGTCAATGGATCATGTGGCGCCGGGCGCGGGGGCGAAATCGGTCGTACCGGACGATCGGGGCGCACGCGAAACGGGCGCCCGACCTGTCGGTCGGACGCCCGTCGAGCGCGGTACGGGGTTACCGGTGAGTGACGCTGCGGCGTCGACCGACACCGGCGACCAGTGCCACGGCGATCGCGGCCAGCACCACCTGGACCAGCAACTCGGCCCAGTCGACCCCGGCGGTCTCGGTGGCGATGCCCATCGCCCGAGCCAGCACGGTGCCCAGCAGCGCGGCGCCGACACCAATCAGCATGTGCAGCCAGATCGGCATGTTCTGGCGGCCCGGCACGACCAGGCGACCCAGAGCGCCGACAATGAGACCAACGATGAGCGCAGTGACGATGCCCCAAACGGTGAGCTCCACGTCGCCCTCCTCCTCTAAAAGAATCAGTTCCACGGTCTGTGGTGTTCCTGTCGTGACCGCTAAGTTCCCGACCCTTCGAAATCCCAAACCGGTTCGACCGGCGAGGGGCGACGTCGTACGTCAATGGCACGCCGCGTGGCGGCTGCCGTCGCGCGATCATCCGCGCAGGTGGCGCCCTTCTGACCGGCGGGCGGAGGCCGGGGCCGTTCGGGCCGGAAAATTCCTTCGACGCGAACGGCCGGTGCCCCGGTCGGGCGGGACCGACAAAGGGTCCGCAGCCCGGCCGGGGCACCGGCCGTCGTACGTTGTCATCCGCCGGCGAACCGGCGGCGCGTCACTTCTTGCCGGGCGCCTTGGCGTCGCCGGAATCGGAGGAGAGCGCGGCGATGAAAGCCTCCTGGGGGACCTCCACCCGGCCCACCATCTTCATTCGCTTCTTGCCTTCCTTCTGCTTCTCCAGCAGCTTGCGCTTACGGCTGATGTCACCGCCGTAGCACTTGGCGAGCACGTCCTTGCGGATCGCCCGGATGGTCTCCCGGGCGATCACCCGGCTGCCGATCGCCGCCTGGATCGGCACCTCGAACTGCTGGCGCGGGATCAGGTTGCGCAGCTTCGCCGCGATCGTGACGCCGTAGTTGTACGCCTTGTCCTTGTGCACGATCGCACTGAACGCGTCCACCGGCTCGCCGTGCAGCAGGATGTCGACCTTCACCAGGTCGGACGCCTGCTCGCCGGAGGGCTCGTAGTCCAGCGAGGCGTAGCCCTTGGTGCGGCTCTTCAACTGGTCGAAGAAGTCGAAGATGATCTCCGCGAGGGGCAGCGTGTAGCGCAGCTCCACCCGGTCGGCGGAGAGGTAGTCCATGCCGATCAGGCTGCCCCGGCGGCCCTGGCAGAGCTCCATCACCGCGCCGACGTAGTCGTTCGGGGTGAGCACCGTGGCGCGCACGATCGGCTCGTACACCTCGGCGATCTTGCCCGTGGGGTACTCGCTCGGGTTCGTCACGACGATCTCCTCGCCGTCCTCCGTGATGGCCCGGTAGACCACGTTCGGCGCGGTGGAGATGAGGTCGAGGTTGTACTCGCGTTCCAGCCGCTCCCGGATGATCTCCAGGTGCAGCAGGCCGAGGAAGCCGCAGCGGAACCCGAAGCCCAGCGCGCCCGACGTCTCCGGCTCGTAGTCGAGCGCGGCGTCGTTGAGCTTGAGCTTGTCCAGCGCCTCGCGCAGGTTGGGGTAGTCGGAGCCGTCGATCGGGTAGAGGCCCGAGTAGACCATCGGCTTCGGGTCCTTGTAGCCGCCCAGGGCCTCCTTCGCCGGCCGGGAGTTGATGGTGATCGTGTCACCGACCCGGGACTGGCGGACGTCCTTCACGCCGGTGATCAGGTAACCCACCTCGCCGACGCCGAGCGCGTCGGCCTTCACCATCTCCGGCGAGATGACGCCGATCTCCAGCAGCTCGTGCACGGCGGCGGTGGACATCATCTTGATCCGGTCGCGGGCGCTGATCCGCCCGTCGATGACCCGGACGTACGTCACCACGCCCCGGTAGACGTCGTAGACCGAGTCGAAGATCATCGCGCGGGCGGGCGCCTCCGCGTCGCCGACCGGTGGCTTGAACTGCCGGACGATCTCGTCGAGCAGGTACGGCACGCCCTCGCCGGTCTTGCCGGAGACCCTGATGCAGTCCGCCGGGTCGCCGCCGATGAGGTGGGCCAGCTCCTCGGCGTACTTCTCCGGCTGGGCGGCCGGCAGGTCGATCTTGTTGAGCACCGGGATGACGTGCAGGTCGTTCTCGAGCGCGAGGTAGAGGTTGGCCAGGGTCTGCGCCTCGATGCCCTGCGCGGCGTCGACCAGCAGCACCGCGCCCTCGCAGGCGGCCAGCGACCGGGACACCTCGTAGGTGAAGTCGACGTGGCCCGGCGTGTCGATCATGTTGAGCACGGCGGACTCGCCCGTCCGTTCGCCCTCCCGGATGCTCCAGGGCATCCGGACGGCCTGGCTCTTGATCGTGATGCCGCGCTCGCGCTCGATGTCCATCCGGTCGAGGTACTGCGCACGCATCTGCCGGGGGTCGACCACGCCGGTGAGCTGCAACATCCGGTCGGCCAGGGTCGACTTCCCGTGGTCGATGTGGGCGATGATGCAGAAGTTCCGGATGCGCGCCGGGTCGGTGGCACCAGGAGCGTTCGCGCCGGAATCGAGCGTCGGTGGCACAGCGGTCCGTTCTGGTCGGCTGACGTGAGCGGGCCGGCGACGCCGGCCCCCTCTATGCTCCCACGTCGCCGCGGCGCGTCCGCTGCGCGGGCGATCCCCGCCGTCGGGACCGCCCGGAAAGCGCCGCCCGGCCGGCACCACACCCGGTGTCGATGTGGCCGGCGGGGGCCGCCGGGCTCACTCGGCGGGCGGCTCCACGAAGAGGGCGGCCAGCTTCGGCAGCCGCCGCTTCGCCTCCTCCTCGTCGTCGAAGTCCCAGAAGTCGTTGAGGTCGGGCACCGGCGCCGGCTCCCGGTCCGCCGGCAGTTCGGCGGCGGTGGCCCGGCGGTACGCGTCCCACGGCACCGCCAGCATCTCCGCGCCGGAGAACTCCTCCCCGCTCAGCGAGGCCGCCCGGACCTGCGACAGCTCGGCCAGCGAGTCCGGGGCGGCGACGGCACGGGCGAACACCTCCCGGCCCTGGGTCATCAGCCAGCCCCGGAAATGCTGGAAGCCCTCGTCGGACACACCGCCGTTGATCAGGTAGGCGGCGCCCCAGAGATCGACCGAGTGCGAGGCGGACAACACCCGGGCCTGGTGGCGGGCGTACCCGACGATGTCCTCCGGGTCCCGCTCGGCGAGCAGGGCGACGGCCCGCGCGGCGACCGCGTGGGGTTCGCCCCCGCCGCCCGCCCGGGCCCGGTCGATCAACTGCCAGAAGTCGTCGGTCCTCATGGCCTGGCAGTCTGGCAGATCACGCCGTCCCCGCCCCGCCACGGAAACGCCGCGCGGCCGGGTCGCGGCGCCGAGCGCCCTCACGGTGCGGCGCGACCCGCCGCCGGGCAGCATGGTGGCCGTGACCCCGACGTCCCCGCCTCCCGTGCCGTACCACGCGACCGCCCGCCGGCCGGAGTGGGCGACGCTGCCGGTCGCGCTGCGCACCGCCGTCGGCGACCGGCTCGGGGCGCCCGTGGTCGCGGCCCGGACCGCCGGCGCCGGCTTCACCCGGGGCTTCGCCGCCGTGCTCCACACCGCCGCCGGAAGCCGGGCCTTCGTCAAGGCGGCGGCCATCGCCGAGCAACCGCGACTGGTCGACTGGTACGCCCGGGAGGCCGCGATCCTCGACCGGCTCCCGGACGGGCTGCCGGTGCCCCGCCCCCGCTGGACGCTGCACGAGGCTGGCTGGTTCGCGCTCTGCCTGGACGCCGTCGACGGGCACACACCCCGACTGCCCTGGGAGCCCGCCGAACTGACCGCCACCCTGGCCGGGTACGCCGACGTCGCCGCCGCGCTGGCCGCCGCCCCCGCCGGGCTCGTCGGCATCGGGCTGCCCCACCTCGCCGACCTCGCCCGCAACGACATCCTCTGGTGGGGCGAGGTGGCCGCCGGCCGGGAGCCGGCGCCGCCGCTGCCCGCGCCGGTCCGGGGCCGCCTGCCCGACCTGGTCGCGCTGGAGTCCCGCCTCCCGGCGTACGCCGCCGGCACGACCGGGCTGATCCACGGCGACCTGCGGCTGGACAACGTGCTGATCGACGGGGCGGGGCAGGCCTGGTTCTGCGACTGGACGTGGCTCTGCCACGGGCCCGCCTGGTTCGACCTGGCGACCCTGCTGCTCACCGCGTACGCCGACGGCCTGGACGCCGACGCGCTCTTCGCCCGGCACCCGACGGCGGCGGGCGCACCCCCCGACGCGCTGGACGCCACCCTCGCCGCCCTCTCCGGTTACTTCCTCACCACCGCCGCCTCGGCGCCGGGGACGGCGTCCCCACACCTGCCGGCGCACCAGCGGTGGAGCGGCGAGCAGTCACTCCGCTGGCTCGCCCGCCGGCAGGGCTGGACCTGACCGGGCGCCCGCTGCCGGGACCGAGTCGTTTTGGCTCGTCCCGGCCGACCTGGTAACCTGGCTCTTCGCGCAGCGATGACGCATGCTCGTCGCGCGCGGAAGCAGACCAACCCGAGCTATCAAGACGAGGCTGTCGCGTGGCGAACATCAAGTCCCAGATCAAGCGCAACCGGCAGAACGAGAAGCGCCGGCTGCGTAACAAGTCGGTCAAGTCGTCGCTGAAGACCGCCGTCCGGAAGTTCCACGAGGCCGTCGAGGCTGGTGACGTCGAGAAGGCCACCGCCCTCATGCAGGACGCCTCGCGCAAGCTGGACAAGGCGGTCAGCAAGGGCGTGATCCACTCGAACCAGGCCGCGAACCGCAAGTCCGCGATCTCGAAGCGCGTGGTGTCGCTCTCCGCCTGACGAGGCGACCTCAGACCTGACCGGAAGCCCCGGGGCCACTCCCGGGGCTTCCGGTTGTCTGCCTTCTCACGTTCCGCACCACCACCCGGCCGGGTTTTCCCGCCGGGCTGTCGTCGTGGCTCACCGCCTCCGCCCGTCGCCGGGCAGGGTGGTGTCTCGTCCCCACCGCCTTCACGGTCGCCGGGCAGGATGGCGCGTCGGGCTGGTTGAGGGACGGCCGCACCGGTCGCACGGCGGGGTGGTCGTCAGGCCAGTGGATCAGCGCGGGTGGGCTGCGGGCCGAGTCCGGCGTCCCGCTCCCCCGCGGCGCGGCGCGGATCCGGATGCCCCGGCCGGTCGCGTACGGCTCCGGTGGCGTGCGACACCGGCGACGCCGTGACGACGATGCCCGACACGCTGTGCGTGACCCAGTCGACCCTGGCCCGCCCGACCGCGGGCTCCATCTGCCTGCGGAAGCGGTCCCGTTCCTGCTCGGGCACGAGGGCGGCGGAGCGGACCACCATCGCGGCCACCATGTCGTTGAGCTTCACCATCACGGCCACCGTGGCGGGCAGGACGAGCACCGCCCACCAGGTGACCAGCTCGGCGAGGGCGAGCAGCGCGGCGAGGGCGACGGTGCCCTCGAAGAAGAGGAAGCACAGCACCCCGCCCGGGTTGACGAAGCGCAGCCCGAGGAAGCGCGCGTAGAGCGGGCGGTAGCGCTCCTCGTCGGCCGGGATCGTGGCCCACGAGCCGCGAGGTGATCCGCTCACCGGGCGCCGCCCTGCCGGGCGGCTGCGACCGAGAAGACGGCCCGCTCCAGCGCGTACGCACGGTCGTCCGAGCCGCCCTTGACGGCCGCGTTGCACTCGGCGGCGGCCCGCATCGCCTGGACCAACCCCTCGGGCGTCCAGCCACGGGCCCGCTGCTGAGCGGACCTGATCTTCCATGCCGGCATGCCGAGGGTGCTCGCCAACTGGTAGGGGTCGCCCCGCCCGACGGCGGCGACCCGGGCCACGGTGCGGACGCCGTCGGCGATCGCGTCGGCGATCGGCACGGGGTCGACCCCCACGTGCAGCGCCCAGCGCAGCGCCTCCAGCGCCCCCGGCACGTCGCCCACCATCGCGGCGTCGGCGACGGTGAAGCCGGTCACCTCGACCCGCCCCCGGTAGTAGCGGGCGACCGTGTCGGCGCTGATCCGGCCGTCGGTGTCGGCCATCAGCTGGGAGCAGGCGGCGGCCAGCTCGCGCAGGTCGTTGCCGACCGCCGCGATGAGCGCCTCGGCCGCGTCGTCGGTGCACTTCCCGCCGGCCCGGCGGATCTCGTCCCGGACGAAGGCCACCCGGTCGCGGTGCCCCTTGAGCTTGGCCGCCGGCACCACCGTGGCACCGGCCGCCTTCAGCCCGTCGGCGAACGCCTTGCCCTTGGCCCCGCCGAGGTGCAGCACGACCAGCTGCACCTCCGGGTCGGGGTTCTTCGCGTACGCCAGCAGGGCCGCCACCAGGTCCTTGCGGGCGTCCTGGCCGGCGCGGAGCACCAGCAGCCGCCGCCCGCCGAACAGGGAAGGGCTGAGCATCTCGGCGATCTCGCCGACGACGAGGGCACCGGCCTGGTAGTCGCGGACGTCCACGTCGGGGTCGACGCTGCGGGCCTTCGCGACGGCTTCGGTGACCGCGCGCGTGGCGAGCAGCTCCTCGTCACCGAGGACGAGCAGAATGGGAGCGAGGCTGGCGGCGGTCACGCCGCCCATATTCGCACGGCCGGCGGCCGGATCCAGCCTGCTCATCGGCACTCCGGTTGCAGAGCCCGCACTCAGTGCAAATCCAGACATTCGCCTCAGTCCACCGCTAAAGCCGATAATCGCCATCGATTTCTACGGTTGTCGACCCGGTGGTGTGCCGCGTGTCGCCACCGCGAGACCTGTCCGGCCGAGCACCGCCGCCACGTCCCCCTCCGTGTCGGTACGCAGCACCCGCGCCCCGCCCCGGGCAAGCCGCCCGAGCACCGCCGGATTGGGATGTCCGTAGCTGTTGCCCGCCCCCACCGGCACGAGGGCGACCAGGGGGCGGACCGCGTCCAGGAAGGCCGGATCCTGGTAGGCCGATCCGTGGTGTGCGACCTTCAGCACCTCGGCCCGTAGCCCGCCCGACGCCGTGCTGTCCAGCAGCGCCCGCTGCTCCTCGGTCTCGGCATCCCCGGCGAGCAGGATCCGTACGCCGGAGACCGTGGCGAGCAGTATCAACGAGTTGTTGTTGGGATCCGACCGGGTGCCGCGCAACGGCTGGGGCGGGCCGATGACGGTGAACTCGACCCCGCCCTCCCGGTACCGCCAGCCGGCCCCGCCCGCCACCACGTCGACGGAGTGCGCCGCCGCCTCGGTGAGGACCAGGTCCCGCCCGACGGCGGGCTCCGACCACTGCGGGGTGAGCACCGCGTCCACCGGTCGGCCCCGGAACACGCCCGCGACGCCGCCGGTGTGGTCGACATGGAAGTGGCTGACCACCAGCAGCGCGACCTCCCGTACGCCCAGCCGGCGCAGGCAGCCGTCCGCCGCCGCCGGATCCGGTCCGGCGTCGACCACCACCGCCCGGCCGGCCGCCACCGGCAGCACCACGGTGTCGCCCTGGCCGACCGCGCAGGCCGCGACCACCCAGCCTGCCGGGGGCCAACCGGGGGCGGCCAGCCGTACCGGCAGCGTGCCGGCCACCACGGCGACGACGACCACCGCCACCAGCCGGCGGACCACCGGGTGCCGGGTGGCCACCAGCAACGCGACGGTCAGCCCGGCCAGCAGCAGTGCCCCCGTCACCCCGCCCGGCCACGGCAGCGTGCCCGCAGGCAGCCGCGCCCCGTGCCGCGCCACCATGACCAGCCACCAGGCCGGCCAACTGGCCAGCCACGCGACGAACTCCGCCCCGGCGGGCCACACGGGGGACACCGCCGCCGCCAGCACCCCGAGCACCGTGGCGGGTGCGATGGCGGGCACCGCGAGCAGGTTCGCGGGCACGGCGACCAGGCTCACCGTGCCCGAGATCCCGGCCACCACCGGGGCGCAGGCGAGCTGCGCGGCGGCCGGCACGACCAGCGCCTCGGCGAGCCCGGCCGGTACCCCACGGCGGCGCAGCCCGTCGCGCCACCTCGGGGCGAGCAGCAGCAGACCACCGGTGGCCAGTACGGAGAGCGCGAAGCCGGCGTCGCCGGCCAACTCCGGGTCGAACAGGACCAGCCCGGCCACCCCGGCGGCCAGGGCGGGCAGCGCCGCCCGGGGACGCCCGGCCGCCAACGCGGCCAGCCCGATGGCGCCCATCGTGGCGGCCCGCACCACGCTCGGCGAGGGACGGACCAGGATGACGAACCCCACCAGGGCCAGCCCGCAGAGCCCGGCCGCCAGCCAGGGCCCGGCCCTCGCCCACCTCGCCAACAGCAACACGGCGCCGACGACGATGGCCACGTTCGACCCGGAGACCGCGTTCAGGTGGGTCATACCGGTGGCGAGGAAGTCCTCCTCCACGGCCGGCGGCAGCCGGCTCGTGTCGCCGACCACCAGGCCGGGCAGCAGCCCACCCTGCTCGGCCGGGAGCGGTGCGCAGGCGCGTTGCAGGCCGGCGCGCAGCGACCCGGCGGCCCGCTGCGACGACGGCGCCGCCCCGTGTGGCTGCGGCGGACCGGCCGCGCTCAGCACCGCCGCGGTCAGGTCGCCGCCGCGCGGGGCGGCGAGCCGGCCCTCGGCGGTCAGCCGCTGCCCGGGCAACAGCCCTCTCCAGCCGGGATCGGTGGCGAGGACCAGCACCCGGGCCGGCGCGGCCACCGACTGCCCGTCCGGGCCGGTGAACCGGGTCAGTCCGGCCGGCACGAGCAGCATGGCCGGGCGTCCGGCTACGCCGCGTACGGGGCGAGGATCGTCGCGGACGACCAGTTCGGCGGTGACGACGGCCCGCTCCTCGACCAGGGCGCGGACCGGTGCGGCGTCGCGGACGGACAGCCGCGCGGCGGTCGCCGTCGCGCCGCAGACCACGCCGAGCAGCACGGCGACGGCGATCCAGCCGTACCGCCGGACCGGGGCGGCCGGCCGCCCGAGGAGGCCGGTCAGGTGCAGTCCACCCACGCCGGCCGCCCCGGCCGCCACCGCTGCCAGCAGCAGGGTCGCGCCGGCGGTCAGGTGCAGCCCGGCCAGCGCGGAGAGCCAGGTGGCCACGGCCAGACCGCCCAGCCGCAGATCGACCGCCGCCGCGCCCCGCTCGCCCCGACTGTCGCTGCCGGACGCCCCGGATCCGGACGAGCTGAACCCATCGCCTCCGGAGCGGCCCGTCGTCCCACCGCGACCCCCACCGCCGACAAGGACCGCTTCGCCGTGGCGGTCCGTGCCCACGCCGCCGACAAGGACCGCTTCGCCGGGACGATCCGCGCCCACACCGCCGGCAGGGGTCGCGTGGCCGTGGCGGTCGGTCTCACGGACGACGGGCACCGCCGGTGACGGTCCGCCCGCCCACGCCCGCCACCTCTTCGCCGTCACACCGTCACCAGGTCCTTGAGCTGCTCGTAGCGGGCGTCGCCGATGCCGTCGACCTGGCGCAGATCGCCGACCGAGCGAAAGCCGCCGTGCTGGTCGCGGTGGGCGAGGATGCGCTGGGCGAGCACCGGGCCGACGCCGGGCAGCGCGTCGAGCTGCGCGAGCGTCGCGGTGTTGAGGTTGAGCCGGCCGCCCGCACCGGGCGCGGCGCCCCCGCCCGGCGCACCGCCGGCAGCCGCCCCGGGTGGGAGCGCCGCGCCCGGTGGTGCCGCGACGCCGACCAGGATCAGTTCCCCGTCGGTGACCTTGCGGGCCGGGTTGAGCAGGGCGACGTCCACCCCCGGCAGCGCCCCGCCGGCCGCCTCCACGGCGTCGGCGACCCGCGCGCCGGCCGGCACCCGCACCAGCCCGGGTCGGCGCACCTTGCCGGCGACCGCGACCACCAGTTCGCCGGCCGGAGTCGCAGCGGGTTCCGCGAGGCCGGTCGCCGCCGCCCCGGACGCCTCGGCGCTGGCCACAGGGCGGACCGGCTCGGCCTGCGGCCGGGACCGCCAGGCCCAGAAGCCTGCTCCGAGCACCACCAGCACGGCAACGACGGCCAGCGCCCGCACCCCCCGCCGCCCGGGGTCGAACGCCCCCGGCCCCGGCAGCCGGGACAACGCGCCCCCGGCGTCCGTACCCGGGACCTGGTCCGGCGGTTCGCGCTCCGACAGCGCCGCCGCGCCGTCGACGGACGGCGCCGAGGTGAGGGCCGGCATCGACACGGTCGGCTCCGACGCCGCCGGCCCCGGGTGGTCGGCGGGCCACCCGGCGCGGTCCGCCCACCCGGGACCGTCCCCCGCCCACCCGACGCGGCCTGCGGACCGTCCGGGGTGGCCGGCGGACAGTCCGGGGTGGTCCGCAGGCACCCCGGACTGGTCGACGGACCGGGCCGGGTGCGCCTGCGGAGCCGTCGAGGGCGGCGGGCCCGCCACCAGCCGGCGTAGTCGTTCCCGGACCGCCGTCTCCTCGTCGTCTGACACGACGCGAGGCTAGGTCCGCGATGACGGTACGAAGGGCCGACCGGGGCTCGGCTGTGGACGGCGAAGCCACCTGTGGACAACCGCCTGATCATGCGGGCGGTGTGCTAGGGCAGCCGGGCACCGCAGGTCAGTACGCCTCCGGGTCAGCCCCCGCGACGACCGCCTCCGTCGTGGCGTACGGCAGGCCTGGGCGTAGCGGGATCGACCTCAGCGGGTGGCCGGCGACCGGCGGTGCACGACGACGCAGGCCAGGCCGGGCCCGGCGTGCGCGGCGACCACCGCGCCGGCCTCCGAGACGTACGAGTCGTGCAGGCGGTCGCCCAGCCGGACCTCCAGCGCCTCCAGCAGCGCCTCGGCCCGCTGCGGCGCGGCGAGGTGGTGCACGGCCAGGTCGACCTCGGCATCGCCGGCGGCCTCGACGGCCAGGTCGACCAACCGCGCCACGCCCCGGCTGGCGGTACGCACCTTGTCCTTGAGGACGATCGCGCCGTCCGGCATGTACATGATCGGCTTGACGGACAGTGCGGTGCCGAGCAGCGCCTCGGCGGCCCCGATCCGGCCGCCCCGGCGGAGGAACTCCAGCGTGTCGACGTAGAACCAGATGCTGGTGCGGGCGATGGCGTCCACGGCGGCGTCGCGTACCCCCGGCAGGTCCTCGCCCCGCTCGGCGGCCGTGGCGGCGGCGACGGCGGGGAAGCCGAGGCCCATGCCGGTCGAACGACTGTCGACCACCGCGACCCGGTCGCCGAACCCGGCGGCGGCCAGCCGGGCGGCCTCCACCGTGCCGGAGAGCTCGGCCGACAGGTGCACCGAGACGATCCCGTCGGCGCCGGCGTCGAACAACTCCTCGTAGGTCCGGGCGAACTGCTCCGGCGCGGGGCGGGAGGTGCTCACCGAGACCCGCCGGCCACCGAGCGCCCGGGTGGCGTCGGCCGGGGTGGTCTCCACCCCCTCCAGCCCTTCGGCGCCGTTGAGCACGACGGCCAGCGGCACCACCGTCAGCCGGTGGGTGCGCAGCAGTTCGGGCGGGAGGTAGGCGGTGGAGTCGGTGACGACCGCGACGGGCATGCCCGGCACGCTAGCCGATGTCGCCGGGGAACACCGGGGTCAGACCGCCTCGGTGGTGGCCGGCACACTGATCAGGCCGACGTTGTGGGCGCGCAGGTGCCAGCCCCGGGCGTCGTCGTGTCGCAGCTCGGTCCAGTGGCAGTTCTGTAGTGAGCCGATGGTGCGCAGGACGGCGTGCTCCCACCCGAGCAGGTGGCCGCAGCCCTGCCGGGCCGCGCCGCCGTGGGTCGCCACCACCACCGTGCCGCCGGGCACGGCGTCGGCGGCGTCGGACAGCGCGACGCCGACCCGCTTGCCGAGGTCGTCGAGGGTCTCGATCCCGGCGCCCGGATCCGGGTCACCGGCCCGCCAGCGGGCGAACTCGTCGGGGTGACGCTCGGCGGCCTCGGTGAGGGCCAGCCCCTGCCAGGACCCGAAGTGCCGCTCCCGCAGCCGCGGGTCGGTGCGCACCGGCAGCCCGGTCAGCGCGGCCAGCGCGCCGGCGGTGTCCGCCGCCCGGCTCAGGTCGCTGGCCACGATGGCGTCGGGCCGCAGCGCGGCGAGCAGGGGGGCTGCGCCGCGGGCCTGATCACGGCCGAGATCGTTCAGTGGTACGTCGGTCTGCCCCTGGACCCGGCTGGCGGCGTTCCAGTCGGTGTTGCCGTGCCGCCAGATGATCAGGCGGGTCATTCCGCGGTCGTGGAGCCGGCGCCGGACTCGGCGTCGACGAGGTCCCGGTCGACGAACGGGATCGTCGGGCAGTCCTTCCAGAGCCGGTCGAGGGCGTAGAACTCGCGCTCCTCGGTGTGCTGGACGTGCACCACGATGTCGACGTAGTCGAGCAGCACCCACCGGCCGCCCCGTTCGCCCTCGCGCCGGACCGGCTTGGCCTTCTCCGGCAGTTCGAGCAGCCGCTCCTCGATGGCATCGACGATGGCGAGCACCTGACGCTCGTTGGGAGCCGCGGCGAGCAGGAACGCGTCGGTGATGGCGAGCTGGTCGCCCACGTCGATGATGACGATGTCCTGCGCCTTCTTGTCGGCCGCGGCCTGGGCGGCGGCGAGGGCCAACTCGTGAGCGCGTTCGGAAACTGTCACCGTTCTCCTTCGATCAACCGTGCGATCCTCCAAGCGTCTCACACCCGGCGGAATCCCGACTCGTCAGTTCTGGCGCGTTACCCGCCCGAACCACCTCATACCGGGCCGGATCACGGCTGGTAGAGGCGCCGCTTGGCGATGTACTGCACCACACCGTCCGGCACCAGGTACCAGACCGGCTCCCCCCGGGCGACCCGGGCCCGGCAGTCCGTGGACGAGATGGCCATCGCCGGGACCTGCACCAGGCTCACCGTGTCGGCCGGCAGGTGCGCGTCGGTCAACTCGAAGCCCGGCCGCGTCACCCCGATGAAGTGGGCCAGCTCGAAGATCTCGTCCAGGTCCTTCCAGGAGAGGATCCGCTCCAGCGCGTCCGCCCCGGTGATGAAGAACAGCTGCACCTTCGGGCCGTACTCGGCGTGCAGGTCGCGCAGCGTGTCGACGGTGTAGGTGGGCCCGCCCCGGTCGATGTCGACCCGGCTGACCTGGAAACGCGGGTTGGAGGCGGTGGCGATGACCGTCATCAGGTAGCGGTCCTCCGCCGGGGTGACCGGCTCGTCCGCCTTCTGCCACGGCTGGCCGGTGGGGACGAAGACCACCTCGTCCAGCCCGAACCGGTCCGCCACCTCGCTGGCCGCGACAAGGTGCCCGTGGTGGATCGGGTCGAAGGTGCCGCCCATGATGCCGACCCGCCGGGTGTCTTCCTCCACCCCGCGATCCTAGGCCGGGCGGCACCGGCGGTTTCTCGGGGCCGCCGGACCGTCCCGCCCGGCGGGCGGCGTCACGCCGCCGCCGCGGCGACCGCCGTCCGGGCGACCAGGGCCCGGCGCAGGTCGTCGTCGGCGTCGATGACCACCCGGCGCAGGCCGGGGGTGACGTCGTCGCGGGCCAGCAGCGCCGCGGCCGCCTCCCGGGTGGGCTGCGCCACGGCGTACTGGGGAAAGGCCAGCTTCGCGACCTCGTCAGCCGCCCAGGTCGTACGCAACCGCGCGGCGGCCGGCATGTCGGCGAAGTAGCGCGTGACGTAGCCGGCGGTCAGCTCGGCCTGCTCCGGCTGCCAGAACCCCTCCGCCGTCGCCTCGACGAGCCGGTTGGACAGCTCGGTGTTCGACACGACGATCTCCCACGCCGCCTGCTTGGCGGCAGGATCGGGCAGGGCCGCGCGGCAGCGGGCGGCATGCTCGGCCCCGGCGGCGCTCGGGTCGGCCTCGGCCTCGGCGGCGATCTCCGCCGCGCCGGCGGCACCGAGCACCACCAGCCGGAGCAGCAGCGCCCAGCGCAGTTCGGCGTCGACCGCCAGCCCCGGCGGGACGCCCCGGCCGGCGAGCCAGCCGGTCAGCCGGTCGGCGTCGGTGCTGGCGGCGATCCAGCCCTGGGCGGCGGCGAGTTGGAACGACCCGCCGGCCGGGGCGCCGTCGAGCATCCTCCGGCAGGCGCCGGCGATCTGCGCCAGGGCGGCCTCGCGGGCGAGCGGGTCGAGATACCTGTCGACCAGCGGGCGGCTGAGCGTGAGCACGTCCTCGGCGATGATCACCTCTGTCTCGGCCGGGAGTGCGGCGGCGATCAGGGCGACCAGGCCCGCGACCGGCCGTTCCCCGTCGGTGGCGGCGTCCAGTGCCTCGCCCCAGAGCAGCGCCCGGGCCAGCGGATCAGCCAGGCCGGGCAGCACCAGCGGGACGGCGTCCGCCGACACGGGGTCGAGCCGGATCTTGGCGAACGTCAGGTCGCCGTCGTTGGGCAGCAGCAGGCGGGCCGCCGGCTCGCCGGACAGCCCCGTGAGCACCGTCCGGCCGCCGTCGGTGTCCGGCGCCAGGTCGGCCTCCGTCCGGACGACCGTGCCGTCAGCGGCGTACCGGCCCACACCGATGCGGTGCGGGCGCAGCACCGGATGCGACTCGGGGGCGCTCTGCCGGACAGCCACCTCCGCGTAGCGGCCGTCCGCGTCGATGGTGACCTCGGCACGCAGTGTGTTGACCTGCGCCGTACGAAGCCAGCACTCGGCCCAGTCGGACAGGTCGCGCCCGCTCGCGGCGGCGAGGCTGCCGAGCAGGTCGGCCAGGGTGGCGTTGCCGAACCGGTGCTTCGCGAAGTGGGCGTTGAGGCCGGCGAGGAAGGCGTCGTCGCCGAGCCAGGCAACCAACTGCCGCAGCACGCTGGACCCCTTGGCGTACGAGATGCCGTCGAAGTTGAGCTGCCCCTGGGCGGCGTCGGCGACCTCCTCGGGCGCCACCGGGTGGGTGGAGGGACGCTGGTCGGCCGCGTATCCCCAGGCCTTGCGGCGCAGGGCGAAGGTCGTCCAGGCCCGCTCGAAGCGGGTCGCCTCAGCGGTCACCCGGGTGCCGAGGTACTCCGCGAAGGACTCGTTCAGCCAGAGGTCGTCCCACCAGCGCATGGTGACCAGGTCGCCGAACCACATGTGCGCCATCTCGTGGGCGATGGTGTTGGCGCGCCGCTCCCGCTGGGTGTCGGTGACGGCGGAACGGAAGACATAGTCGTCACGCAGGGCCACGAGGCCCGGGTTCTCCATCGCGCCGAGGTTGAACTCCGGCACGAACGCCTGGTCGTACTTGCCGAACGGGTAGCGCTCGGCGAAGAGCTGGTGGAACCGGTCGAGGCACTGCCTGGTGACGGTGAGGATCTCCTCGACCTCGGCATCCAGGTGGGCGGCCAGTGAGCGCCGGCAGTAGACACCGAGCGGGATGCCGTCGTGCTCGGCGCGCCGCACGTGCCACGGGCCGGCGATCAGCGAGACGAGGTACGTCGCGAGCGGCGCGGTCGGGGCGAACTCCCAGCGCCCGGGCCGCCCGGTGGCGGCGAGCTGGCCGTTGGCCGCGACGATCCAGTGCGGCGGGGCGGTGACCGAGAGGGTGACCGGGGCCTTCAGGTCGGGCTGGTCGAACGCGGCGAAGAGACGCTGGACGTTGTCCAGGAAGGACATCGCGTAGAGGTAGGTCTCGCCGTCGGCGGGATCGACGAAGCGGTGCATCCCCTCACCGGTGTTCGAGTACGCCATCTCGGCGGAGACGGTGAGGGTGTTCTCCTCGGCCAGCCCGGTCAGCGGCAGCCGGTTGTCGGCCAGCGTGGCGGGGTCGACGTCGCGGTCGTTGAGGCGTACCGCCAGCAGTTTCGCGGGTTGGACCTCGACGAAGGTCTCCGTGGCGGAGGCCGCGCGGAAGCGGATCGTGACGTCGGAGCGGAACCGCTGGCCGTCGCCGGTCAGGTCGAGGTCCACCCGGTAGGAGTCGACGGTGATCGCCGCGCCACGCGCGGTCGCCTCTACACGGCTCAGGCTCGGCATCCGCTTATCCTGCCCGATGGGGAACCGTGAGTGTCTCCCCCTGACCCGTGGCACTGGAGGACTGAACGATGGCTTCGCACCCCAAGGGCGACTTCGACCTCTCCCGAGCGGTCTGGCAGCGGGCCGAGGGCGACACCTCCGAGAGCGCCGTCGAGGTCGCCTTCGTCGACGACCTGATCGGCATGCGCAACTCCGCCGAGCCCGACGGCCCTGTCCTGGTCTTCAACCAGGCCGAGTGGGACGCCTTCGTCGCCGGCGCCCAGGACGGCGAGTTCGACCTGGACTGACTCGTGCCGGCCCGCCTGTCGTCCCGGACCGCCCGACCGTCCCGGACCGGTCGCCCGGCCGGCATCGAGTTCAGTCACCGTCGCCCCAGCCGAGCCCGCCCGGCCCCGGCGCGTGATGGAAGCCGGGATGGTTGGCGACGTCGACGCAGCGCTCACCGTCGGGGCCGGACGCGCCGCAGAACAGCCGCTCGGCCTGCTGCCACGCCTCGGCCGGCGACAGCGCCGACGCGCCCAGGGCCAGCTCGGATCGCAGCAGGCTCAGCGCCTCCGCGTACCCGACGGCGAACTCCCGGGCCGACGCCATGTCGGGCGCGGTGAAGCCGAGGTGCACCGTGAAGAACCGGCCCGGCCGGGCCGACCGGCGGGGCGACGCGATCAACGACGTGCCGGCAGCCTCCCGCGCCATGCCGAGCGCCTTCGTCGCCTGCTGTTGCCTCCAGTGCGGCGGCCTGTGGTCGCGCATACGTCCTCCCCGTGGCGATCGTGGGCGGTCCGGTCGACGCCCACGTTCCGTCCCGGCTGCCGGTCAGCGGCATGCCGTCGGCGGCCCGACTGACCGCTCTCCCGAGCCAACCAGCTCGCCGCCTCCCTGGGAGGGGCCAGCAGACGTACCGTTCCGCTGGCCCCTCCCCGCACATCTCCCTCCGCCGCCCACCCTGGACGCGGGCTGCCGCCGGCAACGGCCCGTGGCCCCGCCACCGAGCCGCGCGTCCCGCCTCCGGATCGAATCCGGAGAAGAAGCCGTCACCGTCCCCGCGGCCCGCCTGGCCCGACCGGGCCGGCCTGCCCGGCGGGGTTCAGCCACGCCGGCCTGGGTAGGCAGAGGCACGGACAGGATTCGGCCGGCAACGGCCGCCACCCCCGGTCAGGAGGCCCGATGGCGACCATCCCGACGGAGCGCAGCCCGGACAGCTCGGTGGCGTTCCTGCGCGACGGCTACCGCTTCATCGGGCGACGCTGCGACCGCCACGGCACCGACATCTTCCGGGCCCGGCTGCTGCTGGAACCCACCATCTGCCTGCGCGGCCGGCCGGCGGCGGAACTCTTCTACGACACCGAGCGGTTCGCCCGGGCGGGCGCCATGCCGAAGCGGGCGCAGCGCACCCTCACCGGCCGTGGCGGCGTGCAGGGCCTCGACGGCGCGGAGCACGCCGACCGCAAGGCCATGTTCATGTCGATCATGACGCCGACTGCGGTCCGACACCTCGCGCAACTCTTCGACGACGAGTGGCGGGCCCGGGTCCCGGCCTGGGAGTCGGGCGGGCCGGTGGTGCTGTACGACGAGGTCGCCCGGATGCTGACCCGCGCGGTCTGCGCCTGGGCCGGCGTACCGCTGGCGAACTCCGAGGTGGACCGGCGCACCGCCGACCTGCACGCGATGATCGAGGGGCCGGCGGCGCTCGGCCTCCCGCACTGGCGTGGCCTGTGGGGCCGCCGCCGGGGCGAACGCTGGATCGGGCACATCATCGATCGGGAGCGCGCCGGCGCGCTCCCGGCACCCGACGGCAGCGCGCTACGGGTGATCGCCGAGCACCGGGACGCCCGCGGGCGGCTGCTCCCCCGCCGGATCGCGGCCGTCGAACTGCTCAACGTGCTTCGCCCCACGGTCGCTGTCGGCCGCTTCATCGTCTTCGCCGCGCTGGCCCTGCACGACCACCCGGCCTGGCGGCAGCGGGTCCGCGAAAGCGACGAGGCCACCGAGAGCTTCGTGCAGGAGGTACGCCGCTACTACCCCATCTTCCCCGTGGCCGCGGCCCGGGTCCGTCGCTCGTTCGACTGGCGGGGCTACCACTTCCCACGCGGCCGGCGGGTCCTGCTCGACCTGTACGGCACCAACCACCACCCGACGCTCTGGCCGGAACCGGAGCGGTTCCGCCCGGAACGGTTCACCGGTTGGCGGGGCGACCCGTTCGCCCTGGTACCGCAGGGCGGCGGCGAGCACCTGACCGGTCACCGCTGCGCCGGCGAGTGGCTCACGATCGAGCTGATGAAGCGGGCGGTGACGAACCTGACCACGACGATGCGCTACGACGTACCGCCGCAGGACCTGGCGCTGAGCCTGCACCGGATGCCGGCGCTCCCGCCGAGCGGGTTCCTGATCACCGCCGTCCACCGCACGACCTGAGCACCACACCCCCCTCGCCCTCGCCCACCCCCGCGCCCCCGCCCACCCCCGCGCCCCCGCCCCTTCGCCCTCGCCCTCGCCTCGTCGATCTTGCACTTTCGGCCCGACTTATGCGCCTTTGCTCCCGATTTACAGGGGCCAAAAGTGCAAGATCGCGGGGTGCGAGGCGCGAGGCGCGAGGCGCGAGGCGCGCGTATACAGCAGCTCGCGGCCACTTCCCGGGTGTTCCGGAAGTGGCCGCGAGCTGTCCGTGGTGAGTGGGCTGGTCAGTACCGCACCCGGTCGCGCGGCTGTTGCGCCTGGTCCCGTACGTCGTATGCCGCCGAACGGGTGTCGTCCCTGACGGCGTGCACGGCGTCCTGGGCGGTGGAGCGTACCGCCTCGGTGGCGTGCTGCGCCGGCTCGCGCAGTTCGTCCTTCAGCTCGCTGGCGACCTCGCCCAGTTTCTCCTTCACCGCCCCGGCGTGCTCGCCGGCCTTCTCCTTCACCTGCGTCGCCACCTGCTGCTCACGGCGGGTGGCCGGGATCAGCGAGGAGGCGAGCCAGCCGACGCCGAAGGCGATCAGGCCCGCCGCCAGCGGGTTGCCCTCGGACTTCTGCCGGATCACGTGCGGCGCCCGGTGTGCGGCGTCACTGACCGTCGAGGCCGCCGAGTGCGCCTTGTCGCTGACGGTGGACGCCGCCGAGGAGGCGTGGTCGCCCACCGCGTGGGCGCCGTGCTTGGTGCTGTGACCCAGGTCGGCTGCGCTTCCCATCACCTGGTCCCTCACATTCTGCAGTGCGTTGCGGGCCCGCTGCTTGCGGTCGTCGACGATGCGGGTGGGGCTGACCTTGTACGCCAGCGCGTCCACGTCGGAGCTCAGGGTGCTCCGGGTGGCTTCGATCTCCCGGCGGATCTGGTCCGGGTCGGTGCTCATCGGGTGACCTCCTGCGGGTGGGGCTTGAGCGCGTCGGGAATCCGCTGCACGCTGTCGTTGGTCTGCTTGAGGCCGCGAATCCGCTCGGCGCTCTTCTTGGCCTTGGAGTAGAGGACCGCGGCGATCGCACCCCAGATGACGGCCACGATCAGCGCCGCCCAGCCGGCGTCCATCACGTTGGACAGCCCGGCCCAGAGGGCCAGCGAGAGGAACAGGGCCACCATGTAGCCGCCGAAGCCGGCGCCGCCGAAGAACCCGGCGGCCTTGCCCGCCTTCTTGCCCTCCTGGCGGATCTCGGCCTTGGCCAGTTCCACCTCCTGCCGCATCAGGGTGGACAGGTCGGTGGTGACCTGACGCATCAGGTCACCGATCGAGCTGCCCCTGACCTCGTCCGCGTCGTGCGGGTGGTGGGCGGGGTCCAGCCTCGCCTCCTGCGTCGGAATGCTCATGCCGCCGCCTCCCTTCAGGCGATTCGTGGGCTCACGGACGGGTGGTTCCGGTCGACGGCACGCCCGGCAGCGGGTCGGTCTGGCTCACCGGCGGCAGCGGCTGGCCCACGCCACCGGCGGGGTCGGCGTAGCTGGTGGTGGTCTGCGGGTCGGCGTACGCGCCCGGGGTCGGGTCGAGATAGCCGGCCGGCGGCACGGCGTCCGGCACCGCGCGGGTGGCGGGCGGGGGCGGGATGACCGCGGTCCGGTCCGGGTCGTAGCCGGCACCCGGGTCGTACGCGGCGGAGCCGTTGCCGCCTCGGCCGTCGTCGGCGGAGAGGTTCTTGGTCAGCCGGCCGGCGAGCACACCCAGCACGGCGGCGCCGACCAGGAAGGTGCCCGGGTTGCGGCGCGCGTAGTCGCGCACCTCGGCGACGATGTCGCCGGGCTCGCGCCGCTCCAGCCAACCTGCCACGCCGTGCACCCGGTCGGCGGCCTGATGGGCGATCTCGGTCACCGGGCCGCCCTGACCGCCCTGGTCGGCCATCGAGCGCATCTCGTCGGCCAGCGAGCGGAGCCCGCCGGCGGCACGCCGCTGCTGCTCACCGGTCTGACTGGCGAGCTGGCTGCGGGCCTCGCCGTAGATGTCACGCGCCTGGCGCTTCGCCTCGCCGACAACCTCCCTGCCCTGCTCCTTGGCGGTCTGGGCGACGGCGCCACCGGCCTGCCTGGCTTCCGAGCCGACCTGACGGGCCTGCTCGCGGACACCGTTCCCGTTGGTCGAATCCTGCCCGTACGTGGAAGTCGTGGGTGACAGATCGTAGGTCATGATTTCCCTTCCGCTCGGAAAGTCGTCGCGGGTGTGTGCTTGGGGGGATGCGCCGGCCGTTCCTGCCGCCGCACCTCTTGACCTACCCCTGGTCTCCGCTTCCATACCTCGTTCGTGACTTCGCCTGCGGTCCGCCGCCGGCGGTCCACAAAATGGAGGATCGTCGGGCCACATGTCGACGCCGTCGCGCACAGTGACGGCCGTTCCGCGCGGCCGGCGCCGCGGGCAGGGCGTTCCGCGGGTCCACGGAGGTGAATCGATGGCACGGTACGCACGCGGCGGCCCCCGGGGCCCGAAGCCGAAGGTGCAGCTCGCCGCCATGGCCGCGGCCGGGATCTTCGTCCTGATCGGGGTGCTCGGGTTCGTCCCCGGCGTCACCACCGGCTACGACGACATGACGTTCGCCGGCCACCACTCCGAGGCCCGCCTGCTCGGCGTGTTCCAGGTGTCGATCCTGCACAACGTGCTGCACCTGGGCTTCGGGCTGGCCGGTCTGCTGCTGGCCCGCAGCGTCGCCGGGGCCCGGGTCTTCCTCGCCGGCGGCGGCGCCCTCTACCTCGGCCTGTGGCTGTACGGCTTCGCGATCGACCGGGAGACCGCGGCGAACTTCATCCCGGTCAACGACGCCGACAACTGGCTGCACCTGGCCCTCGGCTTCGGCATGCTCGCCTTCGGGCTGCTGCTCTCCAACCAGGCGGGTACGGGCACCCGACCGGACGACCCCTTCGACCGTCCCTGACGCCTCTGCTTTCGTCGCGTTTGTCTGGTGCATCGTCCGGGCACTGGGGAACCGGAGGTCCGTCGACGAGGAGGCCGCCATGCCGAGATGGCTGCGTGACAACGCGCTGACCGTCGCGATGTTCGGCGCGTTCCTGGTCTTCCTGGTGCTGCAGAGTCTGTTCGGTTGGCAGACGCACAACGAGGAACTGGCCGAGTTCGGGGCCGCGCCGATCAACTGGCCGGCGTACCTGCGCACCGGGCACTTCATGGAGTCGGTCTTCGAGAACTGGGAGTCGGAGTTCCTCCAGATGGGCGGCTACGTCCTGCTCACCGCGCACCTGGTGCAGCGCGGGTCGGCGGAGTCGAAGCCGGTGGGGCAGACGGACCGGCCCGAGGACGACGAGCGGCGGGCCGGCCCTGACTCGCCCTGGCCGGTTCGCGTCGGCGGGCTGCCTCTGGTGATCTACCGCAACAGCCTCTCCATCGCGCTGCTGCTGATCTTCGCCGGCTCGTTCGTCGGCCACCTGTTCGGCGGGACCGCCGAGTACAACGCGCAGCAGGCGTTGCAGAGCGGGGCGCCGCCGATCGGCGTCCTCGACTTCCTCGGCACGAGCGAGTTCTGGTTCCAGTCGATGCAGAACTGGCAGAGCGAGTTCCTCGCGGTCGGCACCCTGATCGTGCTGAGCATCTTCCTCCGCCAGCACGCGTCGCCGGAGTCGAAGCCGGTCACCGCCGTGCACGCGCACACCGGCACCTGAGCCGCCGTGCCCCGGGTCGCCGTCGGGCCGGGCTGATCCGCCTGCCGCGCGACCGCCGCCGGGGCCGGCCACTGTCAGGCCGGCACACGCAGCCGCTTGGCGAAGCAGACGCTGTACGGGTTGCCCACGTACTCGCCGTAGACCGGGATCGGCTCGTACCCGCTGGAGGTGTAGAGCCCGAGCGCGGCCGGCAGGTACGTGCCGGTCTCGAGGCGGACCTCCGCGTGCCCCTCCTGGAAGGCCAGTTCCTCCAGCGCGATCAGCAACTGCCGGGCGAGGCCCCGCCCCCGGTACGCCGGGCGGACGTACATCCGCTTCACCTCACCGGTGTCGGCGTCGAGCGCCTGGATGCCGCCGCAGGCGACCGCCCGCACGTCGGCGACCACCACCAGGTAGCGGATGTCGTCGTGGGTGACGGTCGCCTGGCCGTCCAGCCCTCCGTCGGCCTCCCGCAGCTCGCACTGCTGGGCGGCGACCAGGGCGTCGATCTCCGGATCGGTGGCGGGGCGTGACTCGATCAGCATCAGGCCACGCTAGGCGGCGGGGATTTCGGGCAGGTTTCCGGCAGCCGACCCGTTCACGGAGCGCGACGGGCTATTCGGCGTCGTCCTCCACGACCGCGCGGGACGGGCCGATCCCACGGGGCTGCCCGGCGTCCTGGGAGGAGTCGGCTTCCTGGGTGGGGCCGGCCTCGTCGAAACCGTCCCCGACCGACGGGCCGACATCATCCGAGACGTCGGCGTCGGTGCCCTCGACCTCGTCCTCCGGGCGCTGCCGGCGGGCCTTGCGGGCCGCCAGCCGCTCCGCGGCCGACGCCCGGGTGGACTTCTCCTCCAGCCGGACGTCGGTGCCCCGGTTGCCGGGAACGAAGTCGGCGCCCGCGTAGAGGGTCGGCTGCCAGTCGAACTCCCGTTCGCCGATGCGGACCAGGTCGCCCGGCTCCGCGCCGGCCCTGCCCAGCTTCTCCTCGACGCCCAGGCGGGCCAGCCGGTCGGCCAGGTAGCCGACCGCCTCGTCGTTGTCGAAGTTCGTCTGCCGCACCCACCGCTCGGGACGGACGCCCCGCACGACCCAGGCGCCGTCGGGCGCGGCCTCGATGGTGAAGCCGGCGTCGTCGACCGCCCGGGGCCGGATCACGATCCGGGTCGGCTCGGCCGGCGGGGCGGCGTTGCGCCGCTGCTCCACCAGCTCCGCCATCGCGTACATGAGCTCCTTGAGCCCCTCCCGGGTCGCCGCGGAGACCTCGAACACCCGGAACCCGCGCTCCGCCAGGTCGGGGCGGACGATCTCGGCCAGGTCCCGGCCGTCCGGCACGTCGACCTTGTTGAGCGCCACCAGCCGGGGACGGTCGGCCAGGCCGCCGTACTCGGTCAGTTCTGCCTCGATGGTGTCGATGTCGGCGACCGGGTCGCGGCCCGGTTCCAGGGTGGCGGTGTCGATCACGTGCACCAGCACCGCACAGCGCTCGATGTGCCGGAGGAACTCCAGGCCGAGGCCCTTGCCGGTGGCGGCTCCCGGGATCAGGCCGGGCACGTCGGCGACGGTGAAGGTGTGGTTGTCCAGCCGGACCACGCCCAGGTTGGGCACCAGGGTGGTGAACGGGTAGTCGGCGATCTTCGGCTTCGCGGCGGAGATCACCGAGATCAGCGACGACTTGCCGGCCGACGGGAAGCCCACCAGGCCGACGTCGGCGACGCTCTTGAGCTCGAGCACCACGTCGAGCTGCTCGCCGGGCTCGCCCAGCTCGGCGAAGCCGGGGGCCTTGCGGCGGGCGTTGGCCAGCGACGCGTTGCCCCGGCCGCCGCGCCCGCCCCGGGCCACCTCGAAGGTCGTGCCGGCGCCGACCATGTCGGCCAGCACGGTGCCGTCGGGGGCCTGCACGACCGTGCCGTTCGGCACCGTGAGCACGAGGTTGCGGCCGTTCGCGCCGTCCCGGTTCGACCCGGCGCCGCCCTTGCCGTTCTCGGCCTTCACGTGCGGGCGGAAGTGGAAGTCGAGCAGCGTCGTCACCTGCGGGTCGACCACCAGGGACACGCTGCCGCCGTGCCCGCCGTTGCCGCCGTCGGGGCCGCCGAACGGCTTGAACTTCTCTCGATGGATCGAGACACAACCGTGCCCGCCATCGCCGGCCTGCAGGTGCAGGACGACCCGGTCAACGAACGTCGCCACGGGCGTCAATCCTTCCAGCGAGGTTCACGCCCCGCACGAAAAAGACGAAGCGGGCCGGGACACGAGGTCCGCGGCCCGCAACGCCTTCGAATTACTGCTGCGGCACGATGCTGACGGTCTTGCGACCGCGCTTGGTGCCGAACTGGACCGAACCGGCGGCCAGCGCGAAGAGCGTGTCGTCTCCGCCGCGGCCGACCAGGTCACCGGGGTGGAACTTGGTGCCGCGCTGACGGATGAGGATCTCACCCGCGCTGACGACCTGACCACCGAAGCGCTTCACGCCGAGCCGCTGCGCCGCGGAGTCACGGCCGTTGCGCGAGCTGGACGCACCCTTTTTGTGAGCCATCTGAGGACGACCTACTTCCCGCTGGAGATGCCGGTCACCTTGACCTGGGTCAACGGCTGGCGGTGACCCTGGCGCTTGTGGTAGCCGGTCTTGTTCTTGAACTTGTGGATCCGGATCTTCGGGCCCTTGGTGTGCGCGGCGATCTCGCCGGACACCGCGACCTTGGCAAGCTTCGCCGCGTCGGTCACCAGGTCGTCACCGTCGACGAGGAGCACCGCGGTGAGCTTCACCGCGTCGCCGGGGGCACCGACGAGCTTCTCGACCTCGATCACGTCGCCCTCGGCGACCTTGTACTGCTTGCCGCCGGTCTTGACGATCGCGTACATCGGAGGCGGACTCCCTGTCGTTGAGGCTGCTGGCGGGGTGTTCCCGCGGCGGCTCGCCGGGTAGCAGAGGCACGGCGGCGCGGGCACGCGAGAACTCGGCACACCAAAGTGCACCGCAGGTCAGCGTACGCCATGGGAGGCCCGACGCCCAAACCGGGCCTGCTGGTCAGCGGGCGCAGAGCTGGTCGAGGCGCTGCCGGAGCCGGTCGAGCTCGGTCTCGTCGATCGCGTCGACGTCGGTGCCCAGCGTGCCGACCTCCGCCGCCATGTCCGCGAGCAGCGTCTTGAGCTGGGCGTCCTCGGCCCGGGTCGACTCCTGCCGCAGGGTGCCGCGCCAGTCGGTCAGCGCGGTGGAGATCCGGTCACGGGCGGTTCGGGCCGCCGTGGCGTCGTTCGCCCCGACCGCCGCGACCATCCGGCCGAGTTCCTCGACGTACGTCCGCACGGCGGTCTCGCCGGCCCGCTGTGCCGCGGCACACACCTCGGGGGCGTTGCCGCCGGCCGCCCCGCTGCCGGCTCCCGGCCCCGCGCCCGTCGCCCCGCCGGTGGGCCCGCCCGGAGCGGCATCGCTGGTCGTCCCGCCGGGAGTGGCAGCGCCGGCCGGGGCGTCACCGGGTGGGGCGGCTCGCTCCGGCCGCTCGGTCGCGCACCCGGCACCGGCGAACAGGACAGCGGTGAGGGTGGTTACGGCGAGCAGACGGCGCATCGTTCTTCTCCTGACCGCGGGCGGCCGATCGTGGCCGGGGATCGACCATACGACAGGACCCCTCCCGCCGGACATCACCGGGAAGGGGCCCTGTCACACGTCGGACCGGTCAGTCGGTCACGGCCGGGTACGCCGCCGCGCGCCGCTGCGGCGGGACCGGCGCCGGCCGGCACCCCCCTCGGACTCGTCGCCGTCGGCGTCGGACAGCGCGTCCGGGTCGTCCGGGGCGGCCAGCCGGGCCGACTCGCCCGTCTGGCTGTCGGTGACCTCGGGGGCGGCGGCGGTGTCCACCTCGTAGCGGGACAGGTCGTAGCCCATGGTGTCGTGGTATTCGGCGTTCGGGCTGGTGTCGGCGTCGGTCTCGGTGACCTCGGCCACGGTGCGCTCGGCCGGCGCGGTCTTGCGCGCCCGACGCCGGGACGGGCCGGCGGCCGGTTCCGCCGCCGGGGTGGCCACGGCCGAGGCGACCGCCTTGACCTTCTCCCCCGCGCCGCCGCCGGTGCGCGGCTTCTCCGGCACCGGCTCGGTGTGGATGATCAGACCCCGGCCCTTGCAGCACTCGCAGGTCTCGCTGAACGCCTCCAGCAGGCCCGCGCCGATCCGCTTGCGGGTCATCTGCACCAGCCCGAGCGAGGTGATCTCGGTGACCTGGTGCTTCGTGCGGTCCCGGCCCAGGCATTCGGTCAGCCGGCGCAGCACCAACTCACGGTTGGACTCCAGCACCATGTCGATGAAGTCGATCACCACGATGCCGCCGAGGTCGCGCAGCCGGAGCTGGCGGACGATCTCCTCGGCCGCCTCCAGGTTGTTCCGGGTGACCGTCTCCTCCAGGTTGCCACCGGAGCCGGTGTACTTGCCGGTGTTGACGTCGATGACCGTCATCGCCTCGGTCCGGTCGATCACCAGCGAACCGCCCGAGGGAAGGAAGACCTTGCGGTCCAGCCCCTTGATGATCTGCTCGTCGATCCGGTACTCGGCGAAGACGTCGGTGGTGCCGACGTGCCGGCGCAGCCGGGCGACCAGATCGGGCGAGACGTGCGACAGGTACGACTCGACAATGTCGTACGACTGCTCGCCCTCGATCACCAGCTCGCGGAAGTCCTCGTTGAACAGGTCCCGGACGACCCGGATGACCAGGTCCGGCTCCTCGTAGAGCAGTACCGGGGCGCCGCCCTCGGCCGCTTTGGCCTGGATGTCCTCCCACTGCGCCTGGAGCCGCTTGACGTCGCGCGCCAGCTCGTCCTCCGTGGCGCCCTCGGCGGCCGTCCGGACGATCACGCCCGCGCCGTCCGGCACCAGCTTCTTCAGCACGTCCCGTAGCCGCTTGCGCTCGGTGTCGGGCAGCTTGCGGCTGATGCCGGAGGCGTTGCCGTGTGGCACGTAGACCAGGTGCCGGCCGGAGAGCGCGATGTGGCTGGTCAGCCGGGCGCCCTTGTGGCCGATCGGGTCCTTGGTGACCTGCACCAGCACCGAGTCGCCGGAACGCAGCGCCTGCTCGATCGAGCGGGCCCGGCCCTCCAGCCCGGTGGTGTCCCAGTTGACCTCGCCGGCGTACAGGACGGCGTTGCGACCACGCCCGACGTCGACGAAGGCCGCCTCCATGCTGGGCAGGACGTTCTGCACCTTGCCGAGGTAGACGTTGCCGGCCATCGTCCCGGACGAGTTGCGGGTGACGTAGTGCTCGACGAGCACCCCGTCCTCCAGGACGGCGATCTGGGTCCGGTCGCCGCGCTGGCGTACCGCCATCACCCGGTCGACGGCCTCCCGGCGGGCCAGGAACTCCGACTCGCTGAGGATCGGCGGCCGGGTGCGGCGCTGCTCGCGGCCGTCGCGGCGGCGCTGCCGCTTGGCCTCCAGCCGGGTGGAGCCGGAGACGCCCTGCACCTCGTCGACGGTCTTGCGCGGCTCGCGGATCTTGACGACGGTCGGCACGCCGTCGTCGGCGCCCGCCTCGACGTCACCGGCGCCCCGGCGCCGGCGCCGACGCCGGCGGCGGGTCAGCGCGTCGCCGCCCTCGCCCTCGTCCTCTTCCTCGTCGCCCTCGGGCTCCTCCGCCTCGGCCTGTGCGGCCTCCTCGGCTTCCTCGTCCTCGGCGTCCTCCGCGCCGCCCTTGCCCCGGCCGCGGCCGCGGCGGCCCCGCCGGCGACGGCGCCGGGCAGCGGCGCTCTCGTCCTCGTCCTCGTCTTCGTCCTCGGCGGCTTCCTCGTCCTCGGCGGCCGGCTCCTCGGGCTCGACGATCTCGACCGCCTCGACGTCGCGGCGGCCCCGCCGGCGACGACGTGCCGGTTCGGCCTCGACCGCCTCCTCGGCGGCGGGCTCCTCCGGCTCCAGGATCGGGGCCGGGGCCGGGGTCACCACCCGGGCGACCGGGATCTCCTCCGGCTGCGGTGCCATGAACAGCACGGTGGGCGCGGAGAGCGCGGCCCGCCGGCGGCGGGTGCGCGGCTCGGGCTCGACGGCCGGCTCGGCCACCTCGGCCGGCTCCTCCTCGGCGGGCGGGGTGACCGCCACGACCGGCGGAACCTTGCCGGAACGGCTCTGCGCGCCGTCGACGGGCGGGGCGGCGGCGCCGAAGCCGGTGCCGGCGGCGGCCGGCGGCTGCTCCGCGACCTCGGCGGGTGTGGTGCCGGGCAGTCCGGCGGCGTCGGCCGGGGCCTCCGCGGCCGGCTCGGCCGCGGCGGGGACGGCCTTCTTCCGGCGGGTACGCGTCGCCTTGACCGGCGGCGCAGCCGGCTCGGCGGGTGCCTCGTCCGCCGCGGCCGGCGCCTCTCCGGCGGCCTGCGCGGCGACATCGGCGGGCTGCTCGGTGGTGTCCTCGGCGGCCTTCGCGGGGGTGGCCTTGCGGCGGCGGCGCGTCGCCTTCGGGGCGGCGTCGAGGTCGCCGGAGACCGGGGCGAGCACCTCGGCCTGGGGCGCCTCGCCGCTGCCCGGCGCGGGCACCGTCGTCGCCTCGGCCGGCGCGTCGGTCTGCTCCGGCTGGTTCAGTGGCGCGGCCCGCCGCCGGGTGGTACGCCGCCGGACCGGTGCGGCCGGGGCCTGCTCGGCTTCGCCGGCTCCGACGTCGCCGGAGCCGGCCTCCGCCCCGGCGGCGTTCTCGACGGTGCTGTTGTCAGCGGTCTCGTCCGGCTGTGAACCGGTCCGTTCGCCGCCCTCGGGCTCGTTCTCGAGCATGGAGGTTCTCCAGTTCTGGCTGCCCCGGGCGCGGGTGAGCGCTGCCACGCAGGGTTGCCGCAAAAGTGTTTCCGCCGGGCGCGCACCGTGCACGACCGCCGAAGTCTGCCTGCCTGAACACCGACCGACGGTCAGTGTTCACCGATGGTTGCCCCGCCACGGTCCGCGTCCAACGGATCCGCGATCGCATCCTGCGCGGTCAGCGTGCCCTGCGCCAGCCGGATCACCCTCGGCGAGACCGGCGGCTCCAGGTCGGCCACCACGCGGAGGCCGGAAAGGACGTCATCGGGCCGCACGGAGGGGGTGACCTGCCGCACGACCAGTTCGAGTATCGCACACGGTACGGCCGGCGCCCCGGAAGGCGTATCCGGCGACGCGACCACATCGATGCGGACCACCGCCGCGCGGGCGTCGAAGGTGCGTCGGCCCTGCTTGGTCATCCGCTCGACCAGCACCTCGTCGGCGGCGGTGAAGGCGGAAACCGCCCGTTGCAGGACGGCCGGGTCGACCTCGGGCAGCTCGATGCGCCAGTACGACGCCTCGATCCGGTCGGCAAGACTTCCACCGGTGGCCACGACGGCGTCGAGCACGTCGAGGCCGGGCGAGAGGGCGGCGTCCAGCGCGGCGCGCAGTTCCGCCGGGTCGACCTGCTCGCGGAGGCCGATCTCCAGGTACTCGGCCTCGCTCGCCACGCCCGTCGGGGCCGCGCTGGCGTACGAGATCTTGGGGTGCGGGGTGAAGCCCTGGGAGAAGGCGATCGGCACGCCCGCCCGGCGCAGCGCCCGCTCGAAGGCCCGGGCGAAGTCCCGGTGCGAGGTGAAGCGCAGCGGACCGCGCTTGGCGTACCGGATCCGAACCCGCTGGACGACCGGTGCCTGGCCGCCCTCTGGCTGTGGTTTCCTACTGATCGTCGTGCTCCTCGTGTCGGAACCGGATCATCGTGACGGCACTGCTCGCGACTCGCGTGCCGCCGACGATATCCACATGATCAACCCGGCGCACGGCGGGCGGCGCTCCGGGCGGCGCCCGCCGGCGGCGGGACTACTGCGCAGCGCCGGTGGGAAGCTTCAGACCGTTGATCGGGGTCAGCGGGAGGAGCTTCTTCCCGGTCGGGCCGATCTGGATCTCGGTGTCCATCGACGGGCAGACGCCGCAGTCGAAGCACGGGGTCCACCGGCAGTCGTCCTGCTCGTACTCGCTGAGCGAGTCCTGCCAGTCCTGCCAGAGCCAGTCCTTGTCCAGGCCCGAGTCCAGGTGGTCCCAGGGCAGGACCTCCAGCTCGTCGCGCTGACGGGTGGTGTACCAGTCGAGGTCGACCCCGAAGGTCGGCAGCACCTCGGCCGCCGCCTCCACCCAGCGCTGGTAGGAGAAGTGCTCGCTCCACCCGTCGAACCGGCCACCCTTCTCCCAGACCCGGCGGATCACGGCGCCGACACGGCGGTCGCCCCGGCTGAGCAGTCCCTCGATCAGCGACGGCTCGCCGTCGTGGTAGCGGAAGCCGATCGCCCGGCCGAGCGACCGGTCCGCGTTGATCGCCTGCTTGAGCATCTTGAGCCGGCCGTCGATGACCTCCGGCCGCTCCATGGACGCCCACTGGAACGGGGTGTGCGGCTTCGGCACGAACCCGCCGATGGAGACCGTGCAGCGGATGTCCTTCGAGCCGGTGGCCGCCCGGCCGGCCTTGATCACCTCGTGGGCCATGTCCGCGATCTCGAGGACGTCCTCGTCGGTCTCGGTGGGCAGGCCGCACATGAAGTAGAGCTTCACCTGCCGCCAGCCGTTCGTGTACGCGGTGACGACGGTGCGGATGAGGTCTTCCTTCGACACCATCTTGTTGATGACCTTGCGGATCCGCTCCGACCCGCCCTCCGGGGCGAAGGTCAGGCCGGTACGGCGGCCGTTGCGGGACAACTCCTGCGCGAGGTCGATGTTGAACGCGTCGACCCGGGTCGACGGCAGCGAGAGCGAGACGTTGGTGCCCTCGTACTGCTGGGCCAGGCCCGAGCACATGTCGCCGATCTCGGAGTGGTCGGCCGACGACAGCGACAGCAGGCCCACCTCGTGGAAACCGGAGAACTCCAGCCCCTCACGCACCATCTGCCCGACCGTGGTGATGGAACGCTCGCGCACCGGACGGGTGATCATGCCCGCCTGGCAGAACCGGCAGCCCCGGGTGCAGCCCCGGAAGATCTCCACCGCGTACCGCTCGTGCACGGTCTCCGCGAGCGGGACGAGGGGCTTCTTCGGGTACGGCCAGGCGTCCAGGTCCATCGTCGTGCGCTTGTGCACCCGGAACGGCACGTCCGCCCGGTTCGGCACGACCCGCTGGATGCGGCCGTCGGGCAGGTAGTCCACGTCGTAGAAGCGCGGCACGTAGACGCTCTCGGTGCGGGCCAGGCGCAGCAGCAGCTCGTCACGCCCGCCCGGGGAGCCCTCGGCCTTCCACTCCCGCACGATCCCGGTGATCTCCAGGACCGCCTCCTCGCCGTCGCCGAGCACGGCGGCGTCGACGAAGTCGGCGATCGGTTCCGGGTTGAACGCGGCATGGCCGCCGGCCACGATCACGGGGTCGGCGTCGGTGCGGTCGGCGGCGAGCAGCGGGATGCCCGCCAGGTCGATCGCGGTGAGCAGGTTGGTGTAGCCCAGCTCGGTGGAGAAGGAGACACCGAACATGTCGAAGTCGCGTACCGAGCGGTGCGCGTCGACGGTGAACTGCGGCACGCCGTGCGCGCGCATCAGCTTCTCCAGGTCCGGCCAGACCGCGTAGGTCCGCTCGGCGAGCACGTCGGGGAGCTCGTTGAGCACCTCGTAGAGGATCTGCACGCCCTGGTTGGGCAGGCCGACCTCGTAGGCGTCGGGGTACATCAGCGCCCAACGCACGGCCGCCGCGTCCCAGTCCTTGACCACCGCGCCCAGTTCGCCACCGACGTACTGGATGGGCTTGGTCACCTGGGGCAGCAGCGGCTCCAGTCGGGGCCAGACCGACGGCTCCTGGTCGCGGCGCGGCGTCGGACGCGCCGCGCTGGAGCCGTCGCCGGAAGTGGCCGCGGCGGGGCGCGGCGTGGTGGACGGGACGCTCATGATGCCCAAGGGTACGCGGCCCGGCGGCAGCCGCCGCGCGCACGCCGGACGCCGCGCCGCCCGGCACGTCGCGGCGGTCCCTCACTCGCCGGAGCCGCCGTACCCCGCCGACCACGCGGACCGGCTGCGACGCGCCCGACCGGTCGCTTCCCGTGCCGGCGACGGCGGTGGCCGGGATCGCCCCGCTGGCGCGTCGGTACTAACCTCGGACCGGCGCGAGAGGAGATTGCCGCGATGCCGCAGCCGCAGCCGGGCACGGACCGGCCGGCCGACGGGAGCCCCGAGGGTCAGGACCACGGTCGGGATCCGGCGGTCACCGAGGAGCCCCCGACCTCCCCCGCAGCGCCCGCTCCGGCCGGCGGCACGGGCCCGCAGGGCACCCGTGAGCTGCCCACCGACGGCCCCGGGCCGACCGACGACCCGCAGGGCACGGGCGATGCCGCCGGGCCGCAGGACGCCGGCGACGCCGAGGCGGGGAGCGTGCGGGAGGCCGGCCCCGAACGCGGGGCCGCCACCGGCCCGGAGGGCACCCGCCTGCTGCCCGACGACGGCCCTGCGGTGGGGCCGCAGGGCACCCGGATGTTCTCCGCCGACGAACAACCGGCGGAGCCGCCCGCGCCCCGGTGGAGCGGTTCGGCGGCGGTTCCCCCGCCGAAGCCGCGCAGGCGGGCCTGGGGCGAGTCGGGCGAGATCACCCCGCTGCCGGCTCCGGCGCCGCCACCCGAGCAGCCCGAGCACCAGACCCCGGTCGACCCGTGGGCGGGTGCGGACACCGGCGGGTGGGACCTGCCTCCATCCCCGCCGCCCCCGCCACCGACGCTGCCCTACCCCGCGGCGCCGTCGACCCGGCCGTACTCCGGGCCGCCGGCGCCCCCCGTCCACTCCCCCGCGCCGCCGACGCCACCGCGTCCCGCCCCGCCCCCGGTCTCGTACCCGGCCGCCACACCGCCGGCGGCGTATCCCGTCTCGCCGCCGCCCGTGGCGTATCCCGTCTCCCCGCCCCCGGCGGCCTATCCCGTCTCCCCGCCGCCGGCCTCCCGGGCGCCCGTCCCGGCCCGCCCGGCGTCGCCCCCGCCTCCGCCGCCCGCACCGCCGCGACAGCGTCGGGCCACGGCCCCGCCGGCCGGACCGCCGCCCGGCCAGCAGGCCCCCAAGGGGTACGCCCCGAGGCCCGCCCGTAAGCGTCGCCGGTGGCCGTGGGTCCTGCTGCTCATCCTGGCCTGCTGCTGCGGCTGCCCGGCCTACTACGGGGTGCCGATGGCGTCGCAGTACCCGGCCGACGCCAGCCTGCCGGCCGAGGTGGCCGACCTGCGGCTACGCGACGACAACACCAGCAAGGCGACCGCCAAGCAGTTGGAGGCCGAGGTACGCAAGGCGCACTGGCTGGCCGAGGACACCTTCGGCGGGGTCTACAGCACGCCTGCCGGCAAGCGGGTGACGATCTTCGGCGGCACCGGTTTCCGGTTCACCCCGGAGTCGGACGCGGAGGACGAGATCACCCGGCTCACCGGGCAGTACTCCCTCGGCGAGGCCCGGGTGGTCGACACCGGCGTACGCGGCCGGCACCAGCGCTGCGCGGTGGGTCGCGCCGACGGCCAGGACGTGGTGGTGTGCACCTCGGTCGACCACGGCAGCCTGACCACCGCGGTCTTCACCCGGCTCTCCCTCGACGACAGCGCCACTCTGCTCGGCACCCTGCGGGAGCAGGTGGTGACGACCAGCCAGAAGTGAACCGGATCGTCCCCCGCGCGGCAGCCGCCTCGTGGGGGACGGCCCCGGGTTCAGGCCGGGGCGTCGCCGGTGGTGGCGGAGTGCGCGCGGGGCGGGGCGTAGCGGGGCACGTACTCCTGGCCGGTGAGCTTCTGGATCTCGGCCATGACCTCGTCGGTCATCTCGCGCAGCGACGTGCGGTCGTCCGGCCGGCCGGTGAAGTCCAGCGGCTTGCCGAACCGAATGGTGATCTTGGCACGGCCCGGACGGGGCACCCGGGTCCCGATGGGCTGGGCCTTGTCGGTGCCGGTCATGCCGACCGGGATGATCGGCACGCCGGCCGCCACCGCCAGCCGGGCCGCGCCGGTGCGACCCCGGTAGAGCCGGCCGTCCGGCGACCGGGTCCCCTCCGGGTAGACCGCGACCAGGTCACCGGCCTTGAGCACCGGGATGGCGGCGTCGAACGCGGACAGCGCCGCGCGACCGCCGGCCCGCTCGACCGGGATGGCGCCCAGGCCGGTGAGCACGAACTTGGAGAAGGCGCCCTTCGCACCGGCACCCTTGAAGTACTCCGACTTCGCCCAGAACGCCAGGTGCCGGGGAACCACGGTGCCGAGGAACAGCTCGTCGGCGACCGAGAGGTGGTTGCCCGCGAAGATCGCTCCCCCGGTGTCCGGAATGTGCTCCAACCCCTCCACGGTCGGGCGGAAGGCCAGCCGGAGCGCAGGCGCCACGGTGAGCTTGCCGATGGTGTAGAGCAGGGGCACTGGTCCTCCGACGGAGTGTGTGCGAACAGGCGGTGTCACGGTAACCGACGGGTCCACGGGGCGTCGCCCGGGTGGCGGCGCGACCGCCTGATGAGCGGGCCTGTCGGGCTGACGGTGGCGGTCCGGCAACGCGCCACCGTCTCACCGACCCGTACCCGGCGCACGACGACCGTGCCCCGCTCGCCCTCGCCGGCCTCCCCCGTGGAGCCCGCCACCCCGTCGACGGAGCCGGCCAGCACCTGCCGGCCCTACGGGCGTGACCGGGCTCACCTCCACGGGTGTCACACCGCGCCCCGCCCGCCCCGTCGTGTGGTTGTCAGACACCGATCGGAGACGAGGAGATCGTCATGCAGCGGATGAACGTGGCCGAGGTGGCGCCGCAGGCTTACCAGGCCGTGCTGGGGCTGGAGAAGTACGTCCGGGCGAACGTCGGGCACACCGTGCTGGCGCTGGTGAAGCTCCGGGCGTCGATGCTGAACGGCTGCGCGTTCTGCGTCGACATGCACAGCCGTGACGCGCTCTCGGCGGGCGAGTCCGACCGGCGGCTCTTCGCCGTCGCCACCTGGCGGGAGGCGCCCTTCTTCGACGAGCGGGAGCGGACCGCGCTGGCGCTCACCGACGCGGTGACCCGGCTCGGCGAGCACGGCGTGCCCGACGACGTCTGGGACGCGGCGGCGAAGGTGTGGCCCGAGAGGGAACTGGCCGACCTGCTGATGGCGATCGCGACCATCAACGTGTGGAACCGCATCGCCGTGACCTGCCGCACCGACCTCCCGACGGAGGTGTGACGGTCTCCGACGCGACGCAGGCGGCCGGTGCGGTTAGCCCAGCTCGGGGAACCAGAGGGCGATCTCGCGCTTCGCGCTGTCCGGCGAGTCGGAGGCGTGCACCAGGTTCTCGCGGTTGGACAGCGAGAGGTCGCCGCGGATCGTGCCCGCGACCGCCTTCCGCCCGTCGGTCGACCCGACGAGCCCACGCACCACGTCGATGACCTGGTCGCCGGAGAGCACCAGCGCCACCAGCGGGCCGCCGGTCATGAAGTCCTTCAGCGGCGGATAGAACGGCTTGTCGAGGTGCTCGGCGTAGTGCTCGTCGGCCAGCGCGGCGTCCATCGTCCGGGACACCATCGCGTCGATCCGCAGCCCCTTGCGCTCGAAGCGGGAGATCACCTCGCCGACCAGCCCGCGGCGCACCGCGTCGGGCTTGATCAGTACGAGGGTGCGCTCATCGGGGCTGCTGCTGGACACGCTGGGTTCCTCCTGTGCGCACAAGACGGCCGGGCTGGGTACGGTCAGCCTAGCGACCCGGTCCCGGCGCCGGCGCGGCGGCCGGTCCTTCCTCCGGCGGCCGATCCGGCCTAGCCTGGCCCTTGACCCTCGGGAGGTCCACTGTGGCGAATGGCGGGAACCGACCCATCGCACCGGTACGCAAGTTGATCGCCGCGGTGCTGGGCACCGTGGCGGCCTTCGTCGTCCTCTTCGGCCTCGGCATGACCAGCTGGGCGATCGTGGCGCTCGGGGTCGCACTGCTGGTGCTGGCCGTCGCGCTGGCCACGGTGCGTGGAGGCGGTCGCACCTGGGTGGTCGGCGTCGGGCACGTGCACAGCGCCTCCGAGCCCCCTACCCAGTACGCCTTCGGCCGCTGCGAGCTCCAACTGGTGATCGACGCGCCGGGGCTGCCGCCCCGGTCCAAGAAGATCATCGAGCCGCGGGTGCCGGTGGCGAAGTGGCCGTCGTTGGGCCAGACGCTGCCCATCCGGGTGGCCCTGGACGACCAACGGCACGTCCGGGTGCTCTGGGACGACGTGCCCACCCACGCGGAGACCGCCGCCACCGTCGTGGCCGACCTGCCGCCCGAGTACGCGGGCGCCGAGCCGCTGGACGAGGTGCTGATCCAGCAGGAGGCCCCGCCGTGGGCGGACCGGGCACCGGACGACGACTACCGGGAGGACCACCGCGACGAGTTCCGGGACGACCTGCGGGACGACTTCCGGGCGCCGATGGTCGATCCGCTCGGCGACCCCGTCGGCGATCCGCCGGGCGACCCGTTCGGCGGGGACCGGGCCGGACGCCCCGAGGAGCGCGAACCAATCGTGGTGCACCAGCGCCCGGGTGGGCCGGTCGTGCTGGAGGGCACGCTCGTCGAGCAGCCCAGCACCGGCACCCTGCCGCGCCGGGCCACGCCCACGCCCCGCGCGCCCGCCGAGGAACGGTTCGACACGCCCGACGGGCGCCTCGACCCGCCCGCGCCGGCAGATCCGCTCGACCTGCCCCTCGACGATCCCGCCCCGCCCTCGGACCGGGTACGCCAGGACCGGATCACCCCGGAGGAGCTGGACGCGGCGATCTTCGGCCCGGGGCCGGCGGCCGGTGCCGGCGAGGCCGCGGCGGCCGACGACGAGTTCGGCGCTCCGATCGCCGGGGTGGGGCTCACCCTGCTGGTCACCGATCTGCCCCGCTCGCTGCACTTCTACCGCGACCTGGGCTTCACCGAGGTGGACCGGGGTTCCGGCAACGCGGTCCTCGCCTCCGGGACGACCCGCCTGGTGCTGCGGGAGGTGACCGAGGCGGCACCGATCAGCCGCCGGCTCGTGCACGTCAACCTCGAGGTCGACGACATCAACTCCGCGTACGACCGGCTGCGCGGGACGGGCGTGCGGTTCACGTACGCCCCCCGGGTCGTCAACCGGGGCACCAAGCTGGAGGTGTGGGCGGCGGCGTTCCGCGACCCGGACGGCCACGGCATCGCCCTCACCCAGTGGCGGGAACGCGCCGAGGCCTGACCCGTCAGCCCAGGATGACCCGGCGCACGTGCAGGGCGTAGGCCCACACCAGGGCGAAGACGACGCCCAGCACGAGCAGCGACCAGTGCAGCAGGCCGGCCAGCATCAGCAGCCCCTGCAGGGCGGTGCCGGCGTGCCAGGCCCACGGCCGGCGCATCATTCCGGCCAGCAGCACGGCTGCCACGGCCAGCGCCACGACCGCCCCGATCGCCGCACCGCCCAGGTCGCCGCCGACCATCCGAATCGGTTGGATGGCCAGCACCAGCACCAGCGCCTCCAGGCTGAGCGTGCCGGCGCCGAGCCCACGGACCGCCCGCTCCGGGTCGCGCAGCCCCGAACGGCGCGGCCCCCGCCCGCCGGGTGCGGTGGTGGCCGCCCCGTCCGGACGGTCGTCGCCCGTCGTGGCGTGCTCCGGCCCGCTCATCGCTTCAGCAGCCGGCGGGCGTCGGCCACGGTCACCACCGACCCGGTGACCAGCACCCCGACCCCGCTCAGCTCCCCCGGTACGTCCTCCTCGGCCATCGCCACCGCCGTCTCGATCGCGTCCGGCATCTCCTCGGCCACCTCCACCCGCTCGGGCCCGAAGACCTCGGCCGCCAGCGCGGCCAGTTCCCGGGCCGGTAGCGCTCGGGGCGAACTGTTCCGGGTCACCACGACCTGGTCGACCACCGGTTCCAACAGCTCCAGCAGGCTGGCCGCGTCCTTGTCGGCGAGTACGCCGACCACCGCGACCAGCTTGCTGAAGGCGAACTCCTCCTGGAGCGCCGTCACGGTGGCGGTCATCCCGTGCGGATTGTGTGCCCCGTCGAGCAGGATGGTCGGCGCGCTGCGCACGCGCTCCAGCCGGCCGGGCGAGCTCGCCGTGGCGAAGCCCTCCCGGACCGCCTCGACGTCGAGTTGCCGCTTCGCCCCGGCGCCGAGGAACGCCTCCACCGCTGCCAACGCCACCGCCGCGTTCTGCGCCTGGTGGGCACCGTGCAGCGGGATGAAGACCTCCTCGTAGACGCCGCCGAGGCCCTGGAGGGTGAGCACCTGCCCGCCGACGGCGACCGCCCGCCGGAGCACCCCGAACTCGGCGCCCTCCCGGGCGATGGTCGCGCCGACCTCGGCGCAGCGCTCCAGGATCGGCCCGGCGGCCTCCTCCTCCTGCGCCGCCGAGATCACCGTCGCGCCCCGGTGGATGATGCCGGCCTTGGCCAGCGCGATGTCTCCGATGGTGTCGCCGAGCCACTCGGTGTGGTCCAGCCCGACCGGCGTGAGCACGCACACCCCGGCCTGGAGCACGTTGGTCGCGTCCTCGGCGCCGCCCAGGCCCACCTCGACCACCGCCACGTCCACCGGGGCGTCGGCGAACGTGGCGAAGGCCAGCGCGGTGGTCATGTCGAAGTACGTCAGCGGCTCCGCCGAGCGCTCGTCGACCAGCCGGGCCAGCGGCTCGATCTCCCGGTACGTGGCGACGAAGCGTCCCTCGTCCACCGGCTCACCGTCGAGGCTGATGCGTTCCCGGACGGTCTCCAGGTGCGGGCTGGTGTAGCGGCCGGTGTGCAGCCCGAACGCCCGCAGCAGGGAGTCGATCATCCGGGCTGTCGAGGTCTTGCCGTTGGTGCCGGTCAGGTGGATCGACGGGTACGCCCGCTGCGGGCTGCCGAGCAGGTCCAGCAGGGATTCGATCTTGTCCAGCTCGAAGGCCATCCGGGTGAACCCGCGCCCGGCCAGTTCGGCCTCGACGGCGGCGAAATCGGTGCGGTCGGTCACGAGGGAAGCGCCTCCAGAGCGGCGTCGATGCGGACGAGGTCGGCCTCGGCGACGGCGAGCCGTTCGCGGATCTTGGCGACCACCGCCTCCGGCGCCTTGCCGACGAACGCCGGGTTGTCGAGCTTCGCCCGGGCCTGCGCGGCCTCCTTCTCGGCGGCGGCCCGGTCCTTGGTCAGCCGCGCCCGCTCGGCGGCCACGTCGATCGACCCCCGGGTGTCCAGGGCCACGCTCACCTCGCCGGGCATGGCGAGGGTCGCGCTGGCCTGGAACCCGTCGCCGGCAGGGTCCAGCCGCACCAGCGACCGGATCAGCGGCTCGTGCGCGACGATGCCGGCGGCGGCCAGCCCGTCGAGCCGTGCGGCGACCCGCTGCGTCGGCCGCAGCCCCTGGTCCGAGCGGAACCGCCGGATCTCGGTCACCACCCGCTGGACCGTGCCGACCTCGGCCTCCGCGGCGTCGTCGATTCCGGTACGGTCAGCGGCCGGCCAGGCGGCCGTCATCACCGTCTCGCCGCCGGTGAGCGCGGTCCACAGCTCCTCGGTGACGAACGGGATCACCGGGTGCAACAGCCGCAGCAGCTGGTCCAGCACGTGCCCGAGCACCCGCCGGGTGTTCTCGGCGGCCGGGCCGCCCTCGGCGAGCACCGGCTTGGTCAGCTCCACGTACCAGTCGCAGACGTCGTCCCAGGCGAAGTGGTAGAGCAGGTCGCAGACCTTCGCGAACTCGTACGCCTCGAACTGCTCGTCCACCTCGGCGGTGACGTGCGCCAGCCGGGACAGGATCCACCGGTCGACGGTCGACAGCTCGGCGGCGGCCGGCAGCGGCCCCTCGGTGTGCGCGCCGTTGAGCAGCGCGAAGCGGGTGGCGTTCCAGAGCTTGTTGCAGAAGTTGCGGGAGCCCTGGCACCAGTCCTCGCTGACCGGGACGTCCTGGCCGGGGTTGGCGCCCCGGGCGAGGGTGAACCGGGTGGCGTCGGCACCGAAGCGGTCGATCCAGTCCAGCGGGTCGACCACGTTGCCGAACGACTTGGACATCTTCTTGCCGTGCTGGTCGCGGACCATACCGTGCAGGGCAACCGTGTCGAACGGCTGCTTCCCGTCCATCGCGTACAGGCCGAACATCATCATCCGGGCGACCCAGAAGAAGAGGATGTCGTAGCCGGTGACCAGAACGCTGGTCGGATAGAACTTCGCCAGGTCCGGGGTCTGCTCGGGCCAGCCGAGGGTGGAGAACGGCCACAGGCCGCTGGAGAACCAGGTGTCCAGCACGTCCTCGTCCTGGTGCCAGCCCTCCCCCGCTGGCGGCTCGTCGTCGGGGCCGACGCAGACGATCTCGCCTTCCGGGCCGTACCAGACCGGGATGCGGTGGCCCCACCAGAGCTGCCGGGAGATGCACCAGTCGTGCATGTTGTCGACCCAGGCGAAGTACCGTTTGGCCAACTCGGCCGGCTCGACCTTCACCCGGCCGTCGCGCACCGCGTCGCCGGCCGCCTTCGCCAGCGGGCTGGTGTTCACGAACCACTGGAGCGACAGGCGCGGTTCGACGGTCGTCTTGCACCGGGAGCAGTGCCCCACCGCGTGCACGTACGGCCGCTTCTCGGCCACCACGAGGCCCTGCTCGCGCAGCGCGGCGACGATCGCCGGGCGGGCCTCGTACCGGTCCAGGCCCTGGAACGGGCCGTGCGCGGTGATGATGCCCCGCTCGTCCATGATCGTCAGCGACGGCAGGTCGTGCCGCTGGCCGATCTCGAAGTCGTTCGGGTCGTGCGCCGGGGTCACCTTGACCATGCCGGTGCCGAAGCTCGGGTCGACGTGCTCGTCGGCGACGATCGGGATTTGCCGGCCGGTCAGCGGCAGGGCGACCTCGGTGCCGATCAGGTGCTTGTAGCGCTCGTCGTCCGGGTGCACGGCGACCGCGGTGTCGCCGAGCATCGTCTCGGCCCGGGTGGTGGCGACCACGACGTCGTCGCTGTAGCGGATCGAGATCAGCTCGCCCTCGTCGTCGGTGTGCTCCACCTCGATGTCGGACAGCGCGGTCAGGCAGCGCGGGCACCAGTTGATGATCCGGTTGGCCCGGTAGATCAGGCCGTCGTCGAAGAGCTTCTTGAACATGGTCTGCACGGCCCGGGACAGGCCCGCGTCCATGGTGAAGCGCTCCCGGTCCCAGTCGACGGAGTCGCCGAGGCGACGCATCTGGCCGAGGATCGCGCCACCGGACTCGGCCTTCCATCGCCAGACCCGCTCGACGAACTTCTCCCGGCCCAGATCGTGGCGGGACAGGCCCTCGGCGGCGAGCTGCCGCTCGACCAGGTTCTGGGTGGCGATGCCGGCGTGGTCCATGCCGGGCAGCCAGAGCGCCTCGTAGCCCTGCATCCGCTTGCGACGGGTCAGCGCGTCCATCAGGGTGTGCTCGAAGGCGTGCCCCATGTGCAGGGAGCCGGTGACGTTCGGCGGCGGGATGACGATGGTGAAGGGGGGCTTGTCGCTGTCCGCCGATGCCCGGAAGTGGCCGGCGGCTACCCACTGCTCGTACCGTCGCTGCTCTACCTCGCCGGGCTGGTACTGGCCGGCAAGGGTCGGGGCGTCGGGGCGTCGGGCATCCAGTCTCTCGGTCACCCTGAAAGTCTACGGAGCGCTTCCCGGGACCCGACGTGCGCCACCTGCCGTTCGCGTACGGTGTCGGCTATGTCCGACGCACATCTCACCGAACGGCCGGTCGACGACGGCTCCGAGCCGATCGACCTGACCGACGAGCCGATCCAGCTCAGCAACCGGGATCCGGACGCGGGCCCGGAGCGGCGGGCGACGCGGTCGAGGCGTCGGCGGGTGGCGTGGGCCGCGGCGGCGGCGGTCGGGCTCGCGGGTGCCGCGGTACTCGGCACCGCCGGCTGGCGGGTGGCCCAGCAGAAGGACGCCGACCTGGCCACCCCGGACCGGGTGGCGGGACTCGTACGGGACGACAGCGACCGGGCCCGCAGCACCTCCGACTACCTGCGCAGCGGGTTCGCCGCCGACATCGACCTGGACAGCAGCTTCGGCACCGTCTACCGGGATCCCGCCGACGACAAGCGTTCGGTGCTCGTCTTCGGCGGCACGACCCTGCTCTGGCAGCCGGAGCGAGACCTGGACAGCCTCTTCGGCCTGCTGACCGACGAGACCGGCAAGGTGACGGGGCTGCGCGAGGTGCCCGCCGGCCGCTTCGGCGGCGTGATGAAGTGCGGCACCACCAGCGGCGACGGCGGCGACTTCGCGGTCTGCGGGTGGGCCGACCACGGCAGCGTGGTGATGGCGATGTTCCCGAGCCGCTCCGTCGACGACGCCGGCGGGCTGTTCCGCAAGATGCGCGAAGAGATCCAGACCCGCGGCTGACGCCCCTCGACGGGCCCAGGGCGCCACCGGCCGCCCTCCCGTGGTTCTCTTGCCTCGGGGCCGTCGGTCGTCCCGCTCGGTGCGGTGTGGAAGCCGAAAGTCAGCGGCCTACGTGAGTGTGCGCCTGTTTGGCCGGTCGGGTGCGTTCGGGTTCGTCATGGCCTGGCGAAAAAGGCCGGAAAGCAGTTCAGGGTCACCCCGAAAGGGGTGGCCCTGAACTGGAAGATTGTCCGGCGGTGTCCTACTCTCCCACACCCTCCCGAGTGCAGTACCATCGGCGCTGGAGGGC